>NZ_JARBDA010000004.1:0-461925 GCF_036577645.1 Paenibacillus sp. GYB006
GAGCGACCTCCTAGATGGGCTTTTTGAGGCAATGACCTCGTGCGTAACCCCATCTTACTGAGGTGCTCTTTTTTATTCAAACTCCAAATTTTTCGTTTTACAGGAATTCTAACGGAAAAACGATAGTACCATGACAACAGGCTGCCGGATCTTCTGCAGCCTGTTCGGCTAACCGGCAGGATAGTTCTATAGAAGGTAAGAAAAAATAAGTGTGGAATAACAAAAAGAGAATATTTGATAAGTTTTTTGATTTTTGAAGAATGGATTAGGTTGGGGGGATCGGAAGTGAAGTACATAATCTTGACGGGAGCTTCACGTGGGATAGGCGAAGCCCTTTGTAGAAAACTTTTATCAAAAAATCATCATCTGCTATGTGTTTCAAGAAAAAAGAATGAATCACTGATTGCTTTTGCTCACTCCCAAAAGCATAAGATGGATTATTTCGAATTCGATTTGAACAACGTAAACGAAATTGATGAATTTATGAAAAAAGTAATCGAGAAGATAGATTCATCAAATGTTAGATCAATGTATCTAATCAATAATGCTGGTATTGTTTTTAATCAGCTTATAGAGGAGACAGATCCTACTTCAATAATTCAAATGATGAACATCAATTTGGTTTCACCGATGATTTTGACATCTTGTTTCATAAAATACTCGGAGCAATTTAATGTTGAGAAAAAAATATTAAATGTTTCGTCTGGGTCATCCTATAATTTGTCATCAGGCGGAAGTTGTTACTCTACATCAAAAGCTGGCCTAGAGACATTTACGAAAAGTATTGGTATAGAAAAATTGAACGTTAAAATAATGGCGATTAGGTTAGGTATGGTTGATACTGACATGCATGGAGCCACTGAAAATAAGAAGATGTTAAAAACACCTGAGTATGCAGCCGATAGAATACTTACTTTTCTTATGCATAAATTTGAACACGGAAAAACGGTAAAAGCATGGTAAAAAAATTGATCTGTGATTTTATAGGCGTACGCATGAGGTCATTTTTCCAAAATTGTCGTTAAGCTAACGAGCAACTATGCGTAACTTCCAGGGAATGTAAACATCTAAATAACGTAAGGAACGAGGAGGTAGACAATTCATGGGGGAAACGAATGTATGGGATGCGGAGTGGGAGGTTAACGAAGAGCAGGCGCGAATGCTGATAGGCAGACAATTCCCTCAGCTGTCATCGAAGCAAGTGAAGCGATTGGGCTGGGGCTGGGACAATACGGTTTTTCTCATCGGTGACGAGTACGTGTTCCGGTTTCCAAGAAGAACGATTGCAGTTGGCTCGATTCGTATGGAAGGGAAGCTGCTGCCGAAGCTGGAGGCATATATGACCATCCCCTATCCGAAACCGTTGTTTTATGGCGAAGCAAGTGACGAATACCCGGCACCATTTCTTGGCTATGCTTACGTGCCAGGAGATTTCCCGATCGGCTTGACGGAAGAACGCCGGGTATTATCGGCAGAGACGTTGGCGAAATTTTTGCGGAGATTGCATGAGTTTCCGGTGCAGGCGGCGCTGAAGTGCGGAGTTCAGCAAGATCATAGAAACTTGACGGACATAGCATCGCGCAAAGTGAAACTGGAGGGCTTTCTATCGAAGGTGGTTGAACACTTGTCGCCGGAGGAGTCCGGTGTGATCGAAGCGTATATTAGTAGGCTGCAAAAGGACCGTGTCGAGGCGGTGAATGCACTGCTACATGGCGATCTTCATTTCAAAAATATGCTTGTGAATGAGAACGGGATCGTTTCCGGCATCATTGATTGGGGCGATCTGAGCGTAGGCCATCCGGCTTGCGATTTGAGCGTTGCTTATAGCTTTTTACCCCCTTACGCTCGCGGCGTGTTTTTCGAAACGTACGGAGGAGCGGACGAGGAAACGAAGCTGCTGGCGCGGCTGATCGCGGTATACATCCCCATACTGATCTTAATGCAAGCGGTCGATGACGGGAATGAAGCGATCGCGGCAGAGGCGAAATCCAACATCATGCGGGCACTGTCGGATTAGGCTCATTATTTCGTTGCAGCTACGGGGCTATGGCTATCGGCACCATTTTGTCGTTTAAAGGTCGCGAAAAGGTACGATCCGCCTTCTCTGATGCCGCTTTATGTTGAGGAACACGAAATTCAACCGAGTAAGTCGTTGCGCTAACAGGAAACGATAGTTGAACATAAAGGGTTTCACATATTAGTCATGACTAATATGTGAAACCCTTTAATATATCTATCTTTCTTAAATTAAGGTCTTGATAAACTGAGAAAATAAAGTTGTAGACTGGCGGCGTGCGTTAAGCAAACGGGCAGAGCTTAGACTTTTAAGGATAAAAGAGGTTTTTGTGGTATTATATGTAATTATGGGTTGTAAAATAAATGGATTAATTGAAAATGGAGGATTCAAAATATGGAACGTAAAATTCAATTAATGGAAACCTACATAAATATCGACCTTGGAAACTCACCCTTTTTAAAATTAGATAAAGGGTTGCAAATTCCATACTCTTCAATTAAGGGAATAACAACAGGTAGACCGATACCAAATGCTTTTAAACTATATGGTGCTTTATTAGGAGGAATGAGAAACGGGTTATTTAGAGCAAAGGGTGGTTATCAACTGCACTTTTTTGAAAATGAGCTTAAAACTCTTCATTTAGATTTGAATAGCTTTCAAGTTGGTAAGTTCAAAATATCAAAGTTGATCATTGGTGTTGAAAATCCTGAAGAAATAAGTGAAAATATTTCCGAAAGAGTGAAGTGATAATTTGTTGATGAACTGTTCTTTGAACTAACGGAGAAACGATAGTTCAAGAAGAAAAAGTAAGCAACCGGTCAATAGACCGGTTGCTTTTTCTTTAAGATATTGGGCAGTTCAACATGATTTTACATCACTTCTTGTTTGCAACCATTCTTCTCTCAACTCGTTCATATTTATATAATACTTAACATGGAGGAAGTCATTTTGAAAAAAATGTTTGTTTTACTTGTGTTCCTACCCTACAGTTTTCATTTATTATGGAGAAGGCTTAATCATAATTAGTTTTGAACCCCAGATCGGATGAGATGAAAATGTACTTCTGATCAGCTGCTCGGCTTCTTCACATGCACGTTGTATGAGCAGTTCACCAAAAAGCATCATCCTCTTTCATTGAGGAAACGTTCCTCTGAACAGCAATAAACAGTTTTTAAAAAGAAATTTATTAGGCTGAATTTTCGTCTTCTTGACCCGAATTCTAAAGTGAATAAAAAGACGTAAAGTAGAGTCTCCTTTTATTATTCTCCTCCTTCAATAAATGCTTGCTATATAGCTGAATTCTCTCTGTTTATAGTTTGTCTAATACAACGTTTAAAATGACGTAAAAGCACATGAAAAATTCAGTGATTATCCAATATTTAAACCTAGTTAAAACAATTGATAATCACCAAAAATACTCATAACTGGTTTGACATTTCCAAAATATCCCTTTATTATGGACTCACGCTTAGTTTTCAGGAAGCACTTTCTGGAGAGCGGGGGAACCAGTTTTCAGGGGCGAGTCACATGAATCCATGTGTAGGGTACCATCTTACCCGAGTCCGTCAGCTAACCTCGTCAGCAGTGGATGGGTCCTTTAATACATACATAATAAATTCACATAACAAAGGCCCTTTATTCATTAATTATAGGGGCCTTTGTCTTTGTTTACTGACCCCCCTGCTGGCGGAGCTATGTCTTCATCCCCTGTTTGGAGGTCTTTTTTCGTTTACTGAGGCAATGCTTTCCAAGGGTACTTATTTTGACAAGTGAAGATGTGCTTGAGTTGGAGGGGAGGTACGGAGCACACTTGGGTCAAGTTTTCTGTTTCAAGTAAGCAGATAAAGACATTTTCGAGCATTAAATCCAAGTAAAAATGTATGTTTACTTGGTGTATTAGTTGTGTCATTTTTTAAAATCTAGAAACGGAGAAAGGTTGTGGAATGCTTGAGAAAAGTTTTTGTTCTAGTGATGTCCTTGATCTTCGTAATATCTCTAGCGGCATGTAGTGGAAGTGGAAGTCCGCTGGACGAGGCGATCGAGAGAGGTTATATCACCGTAGGATTTGCAAATGAAAAGCCATACGCATACAAAGAGGCTGATGGAACACTAACAGGAGAAGCCGTTGAAATAGCCCGTGTAATTCTAGAGCGGCTCGGCGTGAAGGAGATGAGAGGTGAGCTGACAGAGTTTGGTTCATTAGTAGCCGGCTTGCAAGCTAAAAGGTTTGATCTTATTACAGCGGGAATGTTTATTAATCCTAATCGCTGTTCTGCAGTCTTATTCGCGGACCCGGAGTATAGCATTGGAGAAGCACTTGCAGTTAAGCAGGGGAATCCGCTAGAACTTGTAAGTTACGAAGGTATCGCGAGTAACGGGGAAGCAAAAGTCGCTGTCATGACTGGTGCCGTTGAAATCGAGTATTTAGAAAAGTCTGGTATTCCCTCGGATCGCATTATTCAAGTTCCTGACCAAGCTTCAGCTATAAGCGCACTTCAAGCTGACCGGGTGCAGGCTATAACGATGACGGGGCCATCACTTCAGGCAATGCTCGAATCGGCCAATGATAATAAAATTGAGCGTGTTGCTGACTTCACCCAACCTACAGTTGATGGTGAGAGTGTTCGCGGATATGGGGCGACAGCTTTTCGTCAAGCAGACACTGAATTTCAAGAGGCATATAATGCAGAGCTTCAAAAAATGAAAGACTCAGGCGAGTTACTCGAAATATTGCAAAAGTTTGGATTCACAGAGGATGAGCTTCCAGGCGATATGACAGCTGCTGCGCTTTGCGGAGAATAACATGCCGAATTCATGGATTGATTTTCTTCCTTCGTTATTAAAAGGAGCGGAAATCACGATCTTGGTTGCTTTTTTCTCATCCATATTAGCAATCATCGTGTCCTTTATTGCCGGTTTACTCAGGCTATCGAAACTTTGGATTCTACGTACCATTTCAGCGATTTATGTTGAGGTCTTTCGCGGAACTTCCCTGCTGGTTCAATTATTCTGGTTATACTTTGCTCTTCCATTTATCGGTATTGAACTTCCGAAGATGTTAGCAGCTATTCTTGCCATAGGACTTAACTTCGGAGCATACGGATCAGAAATCGTCCGAAGCGCAGTGCTTGCAGTTCCGAAAGGACAGACGGAGGCTGCTATAGCACTAAATATGAAACCCTGGCAAAGGTTATCTCATGTCATTCTTCCTCAAGCTTCACTACAAATGCTGCCGTCTTTCGGGAACCAGATGGTGGAATTGATTAAGTCAACCTCTCTCGTCTATTTCATTACGATGGCAGATCTCACCTATCAGGCGATGGTGCTTCGCAATAACTATATCTCCTTTACAACGGAGATCTTGGTGCTGCTTCTGCTGATGTATTTTGTTATAGCTACACTTGTTTCTATTGCTGTTCGGTTACTTGAACGGAAATTGACAACGGGGAGGCTATAACAAATGTGGAATTGGGATTATGTATTTGATATTTTGCCGCAGTTACTTGGGGCATTAAAAATGACGGTGTTGATTACGATCTGTGCCTTTGTACTGGCATTATTCGTAGGTTTACTTCTCGCATTTATGGCACGAAGTCGATTTAAACCTCTATCGTTAGTGACAAAAGGAGTTATAGAGTTCATACGTAACACACCTCTGCTTGTTCAAGTGTTCTTTCTTTATTACAGTCTGCCGTTACTTATGGGTATTTCCATTCCGGCTTTTTATACGGGGGTCATAGCACTCGGACTTCATTACAGCACGTACCTCTCAGAGGTATATCGTTCTGGCATCGAGGCTGTTCCAAAAGGTCAATGGGAAGCGGCAAAAGCACTGAATTATACGAAATCTCAAACTTGGAAGAAAATTATTCTACCTCAAGCGATTCCACCAATCATACCCGTACTTGGGAATTATCTAATTGTTATGTTCAAAGAGACACCTATTCTATGTGCAATTACGTTGGTTGAGCTTATGCTCACAGCCAAGAATATCGTATCTTTATCCTTCCGAGCTTTTGAGCCGTATACATTAGTCGGTGTATTGTTCTTCATTATTAGTTACATCGCTTCATTACTCGTGCAACAGCTGGAGAAGCGCATGAATTTACAAAGGGGAAGATAAGGAGGGATCGATATGAACACGGTATTTGAACGTGAGGAAACGGAAGTTTCTGCACAAGAAAAGAAGAATCAGGCGATGCCGGATACATCTCCTATTGTGAAATACACAGGTGTGACGAAATCATTCGGAAATGTAGAAGTGCTAAATGGTATTGATTTGGAGATGCAGCCGGGAGAAAAGGTCGCTGTTATTGGTCCAAGCGGATCAGGCAAAACAACCATGGGACGCATGCTGATGACACTTGAAGAACCGACCAGTGGAACAATTGAAGTAGATGGAGAACTACTGTGGCATATGGAGTATAAGGGGGAAATTGTTCGCGCAAACGAAAAGCATCTGCACCGGATGCGGTGCAATGTAGGTATGGTGTTCCAGCATTTTAATCTATTTCCTCATATGAATGTGATGCGCAATGTGACAGAGGCTCCACGTAAAGTGCTTGGCTTAAGCAAAGAAGAAGCAGAGGAACGCGCAGTTACGATGCTTACTAAGGTTGGTCTGGAAGATAAGCTCAAGATGTATCCATCCAAGTTATCCGGTGGACAGAAACAACGTGTTGCCATTGCAAGGGCTCTTGTAATGCGACCCAAAGTGATGGTGTTTGACGAGGTAACTTCAGCCCTTGATCCTGAGCTCGTGGGTGAGGTGCTAGAGGTAATCCGCGAAATCGCTGAAGAAGGAGAGATGGCGATGATGTTGATTACACACGAAATGGAATTTGCCAAAGAAATTGCAGACCGAGTGATTTTCGGTGCTGATGGAAAAATCGTGGAACAAGGAACACCGGAAGAGATATTCGATAACCCACAAAGTGATCGATTACAGAGCTTTCTGCAGCGTTTTCGTTCTTCAGGAAATTAACATGAACCAAAAAAATGATTATAGAAGGGGGGACATCATTAAGATGGCAGTGAACACGGAAACCGAGATCATATACCGTAATCCGGTAGCAAAAGACGGAGCCAGCGTATGGGAACTCATCCGAGATACAGAAACGCTCGATCTAAACTCACCCTACTGTTACATGCTGCTCGGGGATTATTTTAATGATACCTGTATGATTGCGGAACATGAGGGAGACATCATCGGATTTATTTCAGCATTTCGATCACCACGTAATCAAGATCGGCTGTTTGTATGGCAGGTCGCAGTAGCTCGGACACACCAAAGGCAAGGGATAGCAAAGAACATGCTGACCTATCTTTTGAAACAAAAAGCGTGCCACGGCGTGCGTTTTATTGAAGCGACCATCTCACCTTCGAATAAGGCATCGCACCGGTTATTCCTGAGCTTTGCTGAGGAGAGATCAATTCCGAGTACCGTTACTGCAGGGTATGGTGCAGATATGTTCCCAGATCGTTCGAATCATGAGGATGAGCCATTGTTTGTTATCGGACCAATCATCAATGAAATGGAAACAATTGGAGGGGTATTATGAATAATCAACTTTTAGAATTGCCAGAACTTAATGTGTTTAACGATCTTGAATCTGAAGTGAGAAGTTATTGCCGAAACTTTCAAACGGTATTCGAGAAGGCAAAAAACGCTCAATTGTGGGATCGAAATGGAAATAAATATATTGATTTCTTTGCAGGTGCAGGTGCTTTGAACTACGGCCATAATAATGAGCAGATTCGTGAAAAGCTGATTGACTATATGATGCAAGATGGCATTACACATAGTCTTGATATGGCAACAAACGCGAAAGAAACATTTCTAACTCAATTTCAGGAGGTGATCCTGAAGCCGCGTGGCTGGAATCATAAGGTGATGTTCCCAGGACCAACGGGAACGAATGCTGTAGAAGCTGCGCTGAAGATAGCAAGGAAAGTTACAGGACGTTCCACTATTCTTTCGTTTACAAATGCGTTTCACGGTATGACGCTTGGATCGCTCGCTGTGACAGGAAACTCATTCAAGCGGGAAGGAGCGGGTATAGCTCTTACTCACTCAGTATTTATGCCCTATGACGGCTACTATGGAGATGACGTAGATACACTCGCATATATCAAGAAACTACTTGATGATCCTGGAAGCGGTGTTCCTATTCCAGCAGCTGTTATTGTAGAAGCTCTGCAAGGAGAGGGGGGCCTGAATTCTGCGAGTCGAGATTGGTTAAAGGGTCTAGAGCAGCTCTGTAAGGAAAGAGATATTTTACTCATTCTTGATGATGTTCAGATGGGCTGTGGTAGGACGGGGCCATTCTTCAGCTTCGATGATGCCGGTATCGAGCCGGATATTATATGTCTATCGAAATCTATTGGTGGCTTTGGTCTTCCGATGGCTATTACATTATTGAAACCAGAGATCGATGTGTGGGAACCAGGTGAGCATAACGGAACTTTCCGAGGTAATAATCTAGGATTCATTGCTGCTACGGAAGCACTTAATTATTGGAAGACGAAGGACTTTCAGCTTGATGTAGAGATTAGAGCGAAGATTATTCGCAAAGTTTTGGAGGATATTCCAGTGAAGTATCCGGAGTTTCGTGGTGAAACTCGAGGCAGAGGTCTAATACAAGGTTTTGCATTTGAAAGACAGGAGCTCGCTGGAAGACTCTCTGAAATCGCTTTCGATCATGGGCTGATTATGGAAACATCAGGTCCGCATAGTGAAGTAGCGAAGCTAATGCCACCACTGACCATTGAACTCGATACATTAAAAGAAGGATTGAAAGTACTGGAGCGTAGTTTGGAACAATTATCTGTAGAGGAGAGATGAATCATGATTGTTAAACATTTAGAAGAGATTATTCATACGAAGGATGATATTGACACGACGACATGGAACTCGAGAAGATTGCTCCTAACCAAAGATGAGATGGGTTTTTCCTTGAATGACACACTTATTAAAGCGGGAACTGAAACACTGATCTGGTACAAAAACCATGTTGAAGCTGTGTATTGTATTGAAGGAGAAGGTGAGATTGAAATCGTCGGCGGGAAAACATATCAAATCTCTCCAGGGATGATGTATGCCCTTGATGGACATGAAAAGCATTATCTGAGGGCTCGGTCTCAAATGCGAATGATATGTGTGTTTAATCCGCCACTAACAGGTGCGGAAGTTCATGATGAAGAAGGAACATACCCGCTGCTTTCCCAAATTTCGAAGTAAAGGAGAGATAACGATGAGTAATAATCATATATCCACACTGCAAGAAAAAGAGGTAGACGTCTATCCTTCAAGAATTCATACCGAGCCTCGAATTTTGAAGAGACAGGACCCAGTTGTTCACTCTGAATGGAATACGAGTTCACCCGTAACGAAAGAACAATCCGATTTCTATGAGCATCATGGATATCTGTTTCTAGAAGGGTTTTTAAATCAGGAAGAACTAATCCATTACCAAAAAGAAGCACGAGATTTGCAGATTACAGCTAGGCAATCGGAGAGCGACCAGATTATTCGGGAACCTGAGGGCAGCGAAGTGCGATCTGTTTTTGCCATCCATGAGACTAAGCCCGTATTTCAGAAGCTATCTCAAGACCCGAAACTACTTCGCATCGTGGAGTACTTGCTTGGAAGCAAGACGTATATCCATCAATCGCGCATTAATTATAAGCCGGGTTTTACGGGCAAAGAATTTTACTGGCATTCGGATTTTGAAACTTGGCATGTGGAGGATGGTATGCCTCGAATGAGAGCATTAAGCTGTTCTATTGCACTCGAAGATAACTTTCATTTCAATGGACCTCTTATGGTTGTCCCGGGGTCACATAAAGAGTTCGTGGCTTGTGTAGGTAAGACGCCAGATAATCATTTCAAAGATTCCTTGCGTAAGCAAGAATATGGAGTCCCTGACCATGACAACCTGACTCGTATGGTAAAGGAAGGCGGAATTGATACACCTGTCGGTAGGGCGGGTTCGATCGTATTATTCGATTGCAACATTATGCATGGTTCAAATAGTAATATCACGCCTTTCCCTCGCAGCAACATATTTATGGTATATAACAGTGTTGAGAATAAGTTGGTTCAGCCATATTCTGGTCAACAGGCAAGACCAAGTTATATCGCTAACCGAGAAAATAAATAGATTTCATTAAAAAGATAGGTATCCATATAATAGGACCTATCTTTTTTATATATTGTGATCAACAGAATATCTTGATCATCGCCTAAAACAATCGTTGTTTTCAAATAACAAAAAAGCTGAGAGCCCTTATATAATAGGCTTTCAGCTTTTTACGATTACAGTTTCACATGAAGTGCTTCAAGTCCGCGGAACAAAATTTGATTTCGCCATATTGGAGTAGGCCCGGAGAAACTAAGGGCAGGGTACTGCTTCAACAATACCTGGAAAGCTGTGATCGCTTCGAGTCTTGCTAGCGGAGCACCAATACAGAAATGGGGTCCAGCGGCAAATGAGAGATGCCGATTTTTCTTTCTCGTAATATCGAAATGATTCGGAACACTAAAGACGTCAGGATCTCGGTTAGCTGCACCTAGGGATACGAATACTTCTTGTCCCCGTCTAATTAGCGTATCGCCAAGCAGAATATCTTCACCAGCTGTTCGATTGGTAAACTGGACAGGACTTTCATATCTTAGGATTTCTTCTACCGCAGATGGAATTAATTCTTGCTGATCATGCAAAAGCGTGTAAGATTCAGGGTGTTCGATAAAGAGTTTCATTCCGTTACCGATGAGATTGACCGTTGTTTCATGACCAGCCACGAGAAGTAAAATACAGTTATTGATGAGTTCCTCTTCCGACAATAAGTGTTCTTTATTTTCCACATGAATGAGTTCGCTTATGATATCTTCTTTTGGATTTCGCGCGCGCACTCTTACCTGTTGACGGAAATAGTCTCGAATCTCTGCCGCAGCAAGATCGCCTTCATTAAGCTGTTCTTCAGATAAGAAGGAAACATCAAGGAGTCTCGCTAAAGAATTGGACCATCTTTTAAAAATATTCCGATCTTCTTGCGGAACACCCAGCATATCTGCAATGACCATAACGGGAAGAGGAAAAGCAAAATCATGAATAAATTCGGGATTCGTTTCTTTCAGCATATCTGCTGCCAAGTTTTCAGCAATAGATCGAATTCGAGGTTTGCTCTGTTCCAGTGTCTTTGGAGTAAACGCGTAAGCAACGTGACTCCGAAGCCGGGTATGGGTCGGAGGATCACGGAATAACATCCAGTCTTGCACCAGCTCATTTATATTTCGCCACCTAGAATCCATAACCACCGGTTCTGCTTCAAGCCTGCTTCGCTCCCGAATAAACGTTGGACTTTTTAGAATGAACTGAACATGTTCATGTTTTGAGATAATCCAAGTGTTTCGCTCTTTCATATAATAAGCCGGATGATATTGAAGCATTTTCGTGTAAAAAGGGTACGGATCTTGATGGATTAATGGGTCATAGGCATTGAAAAAAGCGGTAATCTCCTGTTCAGTGAGATCTTGACTGGAATTTTTCAAGCGTTATTTCCTCCCAGAAATGGTTTTATGATGCTGTTTGCTGCGAGATGATCGGTATAGTAAATAAAGCAATAAGCATACAATGAGGGCAACAACAAGGATCGTTCCATAATGCTCAATCATCGTACCAATTTCCATAATCTGATCTTTCACGACAATACCTAATAGAAAATAGACCAGTGTCCATAAAAAAGCAGAAGGGTAGGCGTATAGAGCAAATTTTCGATAAGACATCTTGTTCATTCCTGCAACGTACATCGTAATATGCCGAAGAAAAGGTAAACACAGACTCATACCGATGGCATAACCACCGTATTTATCAAACCATTTTTCCGAGATTGTAAAATAACGCTCGGTTTTGGGTGACTTCTGCATACTTCGGAATAATCTTGTCTTGATAAAAAAACGACCTACCACATAACTGAAGGTCATGGCTGAACAGATTCCAAGGCTCACGGCGAGATAAGCGAAAGGGTAATAGAGGATTCCTGCAGCAGATAACGTACCCGCCGTCATGAGAACAACCTCATTAGGAATCGGAAGACCGATCAGCCCCAAACACAATACTAAAAACAAAGCAATGTAGCCGAAATGATCAATAAATTCTAGTAAAAAATCATAAACCATCGTTAATTGACATCCTATCCGCCCATATTGCAAAATACAACACGGCTATGAAATAATATGCGCCTTTACTCGATCCATCGATGTTGTCATCGTTCGAACAGATCGTTCACTGGACTCGCATGTATAATCCCATAAACTGCCTCGATACACTTCTTTCAGAATTTCTGTTTTCTCAAAATCACCGGGTGTAACGAGATGGGCCGGCTTACGTACCGGCAGAGCTCCTCCGTGTCCTAGAACAGTAGAGACAAATTGGGAGCAAAAATAAGCATTCTCCCTGCGGAGTTCAACGTTGAGCATAACCCCAATCAGGCCAAGAAGATGATATTTATATGTATGCTGTCTCTTCATCATGTCCCGAACAAGATGGTGCATCTGATTATACTGCTCAGAGGTCACGGTTAAAGTGTATATAGCGCAGTGAGATGAATGAAAAAATGGTGAGCTATAATCTTCCCGGACAAGTCCTGCCAGAAAAGGATTCGCTGCATTTTTACGTCCAAAACTATATACCTCTTTTAGCTCTGGGTCAAATGCAATGGATGCATGATTAAGAGACGCTTTCGTATAAAATTGTATCAGTTTCGATAAATACGTACCTGTCGAAGTCAGAACGATATAAACAACTCTATTCGCTGACATGTTTCTTTTCCCCTCCAAAAACAACGTTACCTTATTCTATCTTGCTAGCTAACTAAATAAAACATGCTAGGGTAGTAATCTACATCTTGACTATAGTCTATATGAAACCTGGTCTTAGGACTAGGAAGGTGACAAGATTGTGTTTTTATCCCACATTCTGTAATATTTATCGCTTTGATTCTTACTACCATGTATACGTGAATGTTAACAATCATATGCTGGGCAGGAATTTACATTTTTCAGCAGACGGAGGGTATCTTTTCACCAATCAATAATAATTACTTTATTGAAATATTACTAGTACTATTTTCTTATCAAAAAAGCGCCTCCCGTGTTTGACTTATGTCAACTAACGGAAGACGCAGCTTTTTGAACATGTGAATGATGTAAGTTCATCTACAATAATGAACAGGGCCTTTTTTTGAATTAAAACATAGGTATTACTTACTTTCCTGGTATTTAGCCAGATATTGTTTTACTTTTGCGGGATCAGAAACGAGTTCATTACCCGTTTTAACGATAGGACTAACCGTGGATACAGCTTTAAATTTATTATTATTGTAGAATGACAAAATTTCATCTTGATTAATGGAGTAAAGGATCGCTTTTCTTAAATCTTCGCTTTCAGCAACATCACGGCCCTTTGTATTAAACAATAAATAGCTGACTCCATTGCTTTCGAGGGTTTGCAATTGCAGTTTACTGTCTTGTTTAACCAAATCATATTTGGTTTCAGGAACACCGTAGTACATATGAATTTCTCCGCTACGCAGGGCAGATAAAGCATTGTCAGCATCTTTAATGAATTTTACTTTAATCTCAGAAATCTTCGGCTCATTCTCTGTACCTGTCATATAACCTGGGTTTTTATAAAATACAGCTTCATAATCATTTTTGGAAGACAAAATGTACGGACCGCTTGCATACAGCGTATTATTGTAAGAACTTCCTTCGGTTACTGTATTTTGATCTCCGTAAGGGATATCTTTATTCACGTCAAAGTTTGCTACATCATACGTATTAATGCTTTCTACCTGTTTTTTAGAAACAATTCCAGCAGACTGGTGAGCCAAATAGTTCAATACTTGCGGGAAAGGTTCGGTTGTTGTGACTTTCACAACTTGATATTTACCTGATTTATGATCTGCTTGTGTCTTATCACTAACGAGCTGTGTAATTCCTTGATCTAAACCTTGATTCAGCACATCAATAATGGGATTCCCTGATCCCGCTTGTTTGATGGATTCAAGTGAGCTTAGATCCGTAACGATTTCAGCATCTTTAATATGTTCATGCAAGGAGTAGGTACGGTGATCTGGTACCGAATTTTGATCTTTAGCACGGTTTAAAGAGAAGATGACATCCTCAGCACCAACACGCTCACCGGAGTCTTCCGCTTTTTTATCGGTAATTTTCGCAAAATTAATGTCATCACGCAGAACAAAGTAATAGTCTGAATTGCCAGCAGCAATTCCATGATTCAATGAAAGAGATCCTTCAGAAGTAATCTGGTCATCATCCGTTAGATTAACAAGACGAACATACATATTGGTATTGATTGCGTTAATCGAACCATCATTACCTTTAATCGGATCGAGTGAAGTTAGAGTCGAAGCTGCCTGAGTCAGAAGAAGCGGTTCTATCGTATTTTTGGAAGCATCGTTAAACTCTATAGATTCCCATACTTGGGAACGAGATTTAGACAAGCGAATCGTATCTGGATTCAGTACATCCTTGTTAAATCCTTGGCTTTTTAGAGAAATATAGAGTGGAGCGATATAAGCTTTATCAAAAACAAGATAGTCTTCGAGTTTTTTATACGTTTCTGTATACTCTTCAGGTGTTTCTGTCGCAGCCTGGTCGATGAGTTTATCGACCTCAGGATCAGCTAGTTTACTGTAATCACCGCCCGTTTTAAAAAGAGAACGGACCGCGTAGTCCGGGTTACCCGTTACAGTAGTCCAGCCTGAGAGTGAAATATCATAGTTGCCTGCATCTTCTTGCGCTTTAAAACTTCCATAATCTGGCTGGAGATTCAGTTTCACATTAAAACCGTTTTTAATGAGCTGATCTCGAATGATATTTACATCGGATTCGTTACTGCTCATGGCTAACAGTTCAATATCGACAGGCTTAAGATCAGTGGTAGTCGTATTCTCAGCAGGTTCACTTTCTCCTGCTACATCCGATTTCGTATTCACATTGCAGCCGGATATAACCAGGATCAGGACAAGGAATAGGGGTAAAAGTGCTTTTTTCAAGTGAAATCCTCCTTAAGTTTGATATCAAGTTGTATTTTGTGAATTAATCAATTTTTGGATCGAGTGCATCTCGAAGTCCATCACCTAGAAAGTTAAAAGATAATACAAGTGCTACAATCGCAAGACCTGGGTAGATTGCCAGGTAGGAATGCGATTCCAGATAGGTGCTGCCGACTTTGAGGATATTCCCCCATTCAGGAATATGCGGTTCAACACCAAGCCCCAAATAACTCAGACTGCTGGTCGCAATAACGGCACCGCCAATAGTTAAGGTAGATTTGACAATCATCGGTGCAAAGGAATTCGGTACGATGTGTCTGAAAATAATGGATAGATTACTTGATCCAAAAGCCCGAGCCGCATCAACGTATTCATAATTGGAGACCATGAGGACATTCGCTCGCATGGTTCTCGCATAAGTAGGAATGGAGCCTACGCTGAGAGCAAGGATAAGATTCGTTGTATTTGCGCCAAATGCTGCAATGATCGCAATCGCAAGCAGTATACCTGGGATGGCATACAGCACATCTAGCAGTCGCATGATGATGTTGTCGGTATAGCGCCCATAGTAACCGGCAAATGCTCCAAGTATTCCGCCTATAATAACCGGAATTAAGGTGGAGATAAAGCCAACCACGAGAGAGATCCTTGCTCCAAATACAATACGAGAAAATAGATCTCGACCGAAATGATCTGTACCCAGCGGGTAAGCAAGATTCGGTGTTTGGAGGATCGCACTGTAGTTATTCTGGACTGCCATATCGTAGTCAAACGTAAAGTAGCTGGATACGGATATGGCGAACATAAATACGATGAAAAAAAGTCCGAACATGGAGCTGTAATTCCTCGTAATTTTGCCCCAGATTCGTTCCCAGTTACCAGACCCTGGTTTCAGTGTTTGGCGTATTTTGAAGATCAAGTCAAGACCAAGTAATAAAGCAAACAGGTTTCCTGTAATACTTGTCAGCATCAGCGGAATCGCCATGTAGATCATCCATTTAGGAGCCTGACGGCGGTCCACAAACACAGCCACAAGGATTAAGGTGATTAAATAAAACACGGTCATGCCGATCAAAACAAACATGGATGGTAAAAAGGTATCCGTCACATAAGGTTTAAACAAGTTTAGTGAGGATACAGCGATGACACAAATCTGGGTTACAAGCAAGTAGATCGCGAGCGTATACTCGCTTGTTATTTTCTTTTTAATGAAATGTAAGCCAAAAATCGCAGTAAAGAGATTACCGGTGACGATCGATAACACTTGCACATAACCGAGCCGTCTTGTCGTAGATCTAATCTCGCCATACGTCAGTACATCCCGCCGAATAAACCAAGTAATCAGAACTTGAATTATCGTAAACAGCGCGTAGACGGCAAATACAGTGAATAGAGCAGGCTTAATGGTTCTATTTGCAAAATCATAACTGCTTCCAAGGAAAACCAAAGTTATCAATAAAGAGACAACCCATATAAATTGAGACTGCATATACTCGGGTGACCATTTTAACTGCTGACTCTTTTCGATTCTAGGAGTCTTTTGTTCAGTAAGAGTAGACATGTCAGCACCTGCTTTAATATTGTTTCATCTTGGACCTGATTCGAGGATCGAAAAAAGCATACAAGATGTCGATGAAAACATTGACAATGGAGATGGTAATCGCCGTGTATACAACACCGCCCAGTATACCGGGAATATCGGGAATAAACTGTTTATCAACAATGTAACTTCCAATCCCGCTAATGTTGAATACCTTCTCTGTGACCGCTGCTCCCCCAAGCATCCCGCCGAATTGAAGACCAATCACCGTAATAATAGGAATGATGGCGTTGCCTACTGCATGTCTCCACAGTACAACCCGGCGACTAAGACCTTTTGCTTTGGCTGTAATAATATAATCTTCGTGAATGACTTCGAGGGTAGATGATCTCGTCATCCGCGCTACAGCAGCCGTAAGTCCTGTACCGAGTACAACGACCGGCATAATGATGGAAGCCGCATTTTCTGGACTATAGGTGGCGGGCAGCCAGCCCAGTTTAATGGAAAAGTTCAGAATAAAGATGAGCCCTTGCCAGAAGTTCGGAATGGATAGTCCGAGCAGTGCGATAAACATGAACGTATAATCAAAAAATGAATTTGGTTTTGTTGCCGAGATGATACCAACAGGTATCGCAATAAGTACAGAAAAGAAGAGCGAGATGAGCGTAAGTGTCAGCGTAATCGGAAACTTACGTGCAATGCTTGCGGCAACATCTTCATTCCCTGTATAGGAAGTTCCGAGATCAAACAAAGCAATCCCTTTCATGTTGTTCCACAGCTGGCTAAGATAGCCTTGATCCAGTCCATAAATATGGTTGAAGTTCGCTATCTGCTCTTTTGTTGCACCTTCTCCAAGAATGTTGGCAGCGGGATCAAAAGGTGACATGTAAAGGAGAGTGAAGACAATAACGACAACACCCATAATAACGAAGATCGTCATTACGAAACGTTCCATTACATATTTGGTATACGGATTACTGTAAAGCAGAATCACCATATACATCAGAATTCCGGGAAGAAAAGATAAGATAAGAAACAGCGGGTTATGTACTAGTGTTTGAAAAGTTTGATCGTAGGAAGGTTTCTCAAGTCCTCGTTCCTCAAGGCGGAGTCGTATAAGTTCTTCCTGTTTCTCTAGACGCGCATCGTTCGCCCACTTCTCTGCTGTTTCTTGAATCTGTTTAGCGGACCCTGATTGATCGAAAAAGGCATGTTTACGTTCTAATTGCAAAGTGTACCGCTCTACTAACTCATTATAGAAATTGGCTTCATTCAATTCCTGTTGCACTTGTGTGCTGATTTCAGTGGAGATAGATCGATTACGATAGAATAAATAGTAAAACAAAACAAATAAATGAACCGGAAATCCAACAACAAAGAGGAAGAACGAATAGGCAGGACGAACCCTTATCTTCTTGTAAGTTTCACTAATGATGTCTGATAGACGGAAAAGCTCTGTTGAAGGACTTGGTTGTTTTTTTCTCGCAATCTCCACGGTTTGGCCTCCTTTCGGTTTAAATTGCTTAATTCCGATCAATATAGTATATTTTATTTACCACTGTTTAAAAAGTCAATCTTTCCAAGTATAAATTTTACATAGTTTCAAGAAAACATCATTGGTAGGTGAACATTATGGATGCTAGTATTTTAAAAGTAAAAGACTTAAGAGTCTCTTTTTTGAATCAGGAAAGAGAGTTTGAAGCCGTTAAAGGGGTTAGTTTTGAACTAAAAAAAGGAGAGACACTTGGCATTGTTGGGGAGTCAGGGAGCGGTAAGAGTGTGACTGCTCGTTCCATTATGCGATTGCTTCCCACACCTCCTGCTCAGATGAAAGATGGCGAGATCCTATTTATGGGTCAAAATTTGGCTCATAAAACAGAAAAAGAGATGGAATCCATTCGGGGAAGAGATATAGGAATGATATTTCAAGATCCGATGACTTCACTTAACCCTACCTTAAAAGTAGGAAAACAAATTGCTGAAAGTTTAAAAAAACATCGCAAATTATCGAGAAAAGAAGCGAAGCAAGAAGCGATTGAAATGTTGAAGTTAGTCGGTATAAGGGATAGTGAGACTAGGTATAACCAGTATCCGCATGAATTTTCTGGGGGGATGAGACAGCGTGCGATGATTGCTATTGCGCTTGCGTGCCGTCCTACTTTGCTGATTGCTGATGAGCCGACTACGGCTCTCGATGTAACGATTCAAGCTCAAATTCTGAATGTCATGAAACATATGCAAGAGAAATTTGGAACCTCTATCATACTCATCACCCACGATCTTGGAGTCGTAGCCGGGATGTGTGATCGCGTTGTGGTCATGAAGAATGGGGAAGTAGTAGAGACAGGTACGACGGAAGAAATTTTCGAGGAAGCGAAGCATCCTTATACTCAAAAACTTTTACATGCACTCCCTCGTTTAGATGAGAAGAAGAAACCGAAGCCCGCTTCCCTTATTCTTAATACAAGCAAGGAACCGCTGCTCGAAGTAACGGGACTCAAACAATATTTTAATATGGGCAGAGGACAGATCGTTAAGGCTGTAGATAATATTAGTTTTCATATTGCACCTGGGGAAACACTAGGCGTAGTAGGTGAATCCGGTTCTGGTAAGTCGACGACCGGAAGATCCATTTTACGGCTGCATGAACCTACGGCAGGAGAAGTATTATATCAAGGCATGCCGATCCATCGTTTAAATGGAAAAGAAATGAAGATGATGCGCAGACATATGCAGATGATATTCCAAGATCCCTATGCTTCGCTCAACCCCAGATTCAAGATCATGGACATTATTGGTGAATCCATGGATGTTCATCATATGAGCGGAAGTAAAGAGGCTCGTAAAAAGCGAGTCGAAGAGCTGCTGGATCTTGTAGGTCTGGAGCCTTCTTTTGCAGAGCGTTATCCTCATGAATTCTCTGGCGGACAAAGACAGCGTATTGGTATTGCCCGTGCGTTAGCTGTGGAACCTAAATTTCTAGTATGTGATGAACCCTTATCTGCACTCGATGTATCCATTCAGTCTCAAGTCGTGGAACTGCTTGAAGATTTGCAGCATAAGCTGGGACTCACCTATTTATTCATCGCGCATGATCTGTCGATGGTTAAACATATCAGTGACCGGGTGGCTGTGATGTATGCAGGGAAAATTGTGGAACTTGCGGAAAGTGAAGAACTATATGCTAATCCGCAGCATGAATATACGAAATCTCTACTTGCAGCCATTCCGGTGCCTGACCCCAAAATTGAATCTAAAAAAACTCGCAAACTATTAGAAGAACAAACAAGTGCCGATAAATATAATCTATTACAGTCGGAACTTGTGGAAGTATCCAAAGGTCATTTTGTTGCAGTTCCTAAGGGATAAGAAGCTTATAACGAATTGTAGAAAAAACAGAAGGAATGAGCATGCAATAGCGCTCACTTTTTCTGTTTTTTTTATTTTACATAAAGTAGCAATATTTTTAATGTATAGTTGCTAGAATAATAGGGTATATACAAATATTAACATTATAGGAGGGAAAAGATGGGGACAATACGGAAGAAGATTCGAGGCAATCGTTTGTTTAAATATGTGGTGACAGCCGCATTAGCGCTATCTGTTCAGACAGGATGGTCAGCTGACATTACGCCTATTGTTCAAGCAGAGAGCGCACAAGATCCCGCACCTTATATTCATGCAAAAGTAGTTAATGAAAATGCGGGTAAGAAGGTATTGTTCGACAATACCCATGCACAGACGGCAGGAGCGGCGGATTGGGTCATTGATGGAGGATTCTCCGATTTCGGCAATGCGCTTGCTTCGGATGGTTATTATGTAAAAGAGCTCCGTAAGTCTACACCACTCACCCTGGCAGATCTCTCCGATTATGATGTTTTTGTCGTTGCAGAGCCGAATATACCCTTTAAACAAAGCGAACAAATTGCAATGGAACAATATGTGGATCAAGGTGGAAGTATCTTTTTCATTGGTGATCACTATAATGCGGATCGGAACAAAAACCGCTGGGACGGTTCTGAGTCCATTAATGGATACCGCAGGGGGGCCTTTACAGACCCAACAAAAGGAATGAGTATAGAGGAGAAAAATTCAGCAGCGATGCAGGGCGTAGTCAGTTCGGACTGGCTTGCTGAGAACTTTGGTGTAAGATTCCGTTACAATGCGCTAGGTGATGTCACGGCGAACAATATCGTTGCTCCAAGTCAATCATTTGGGATAACCGAAGGGGTATCGACAGTAGCCATGCATGCAGGCTCGACACTAGCCATTATAGATCCAACAAAAGCCAAAGGAATTGTATATTTACCGAAGACAAATGCGGCTTGGGGCAATGCCGTTGACCAAGGTGTATATAACGGTGGCGGAATAGAAGAAGGACCTTATGTGGCTGTATCTAAAGCAGGGCTTGGTAAAGCAGCCTTCATTGGAGATTCTTCGCCAGTCGAGGATGCCACTCCTAAATACGTTCGTGAGGAAAATGGGAGTAAAAAAACGACATATGATGGTTTTAAAGAGCAAGATGATGCGACTCTCTTAGTTAATCTAGTAAACTGGCTTTCCGAAGATGAGGCTTATTCTGATTTTACGGAAGTAGACGGTCTTGCACTCGATCAGCCAACAGCCGTGTTGCCGTTTGAGGTTCCCGCTGCTTCTACAGAACCACAATCAGAACCGTGGTCTCAGCCTGCTGCCGGATATAAATGGTGGGATCCATCTACTTTTAAAGCGGGGTCTTACGGAAGTAACGTAGCAGCTCCTTCCAACCCGTTATATAGTTTTGTGCATCAAAGTCAGCTTCCTAACAGCGAAGTTTTCCAAATCCGTGTAGTGGTGAATAATCTTGCGCCAAACAGCACGGTATCTGGGTATAGTGCAGGTATCTATACGACAGGCGGAACACAAGTTGCGAAAGTTCAAAATGCAGACCTGTCCTGGCCAAGTGCTTATGGTTATAGTCAGACATTCAGCTTGACGGCGAATAGTAAAGGCATAGCGACAAAGGACATTACTGTACAGATCAAACCAGGTACAACCGGAGCAGCGAATTTGAGGCTCAGATTGAACGGTTCCAATCTGGTGACAACGCCGGTTACGATTGCGAATGTTCCTGCAGAGGCGCTTCCTGATGGCGGGGGTCAGGCTCCTGAGATTACACTGTCAACGATTAGTGAAGCAAGAACGAAAAGCGAGGGAACTCAGGTCATGGTCGAAGGGGTAGTGACGACGCAGCCGGGTACCTTTGGAGGACAAGCCTTTTATTTACAGGATGATACCGCTGGTATATATGTGTATCAAACGCAAAGCGGATTTAATATTGGGGATAAGGTGAAGATAAAGGCGAAATTAACCTTATATAATACAGAGCTAGAACTAGATGAAATTGAATCCATTGAAAAAATAGGTGACGGTAATGTTCCTAGTGCGAAACCGGTGGTTACTTTAGGGGAAGACACACAAGGTCAGTTAGTACAACTGAATGGAGTTACGATTGAAAACATGGTTAGTGCATCTCCTGCAGGATCATTTGAATTTGATGCGGTAGGGGAGCAAACGAATCATGTGAGAATTGACGCTCGTACGGGGATCACGATGGACAAATTTCCGTATCAAGCGGGAGATAAAGTGAACTTGACGGGGGTATCAGCTATTTTTCGCGGAGTATATCAGTTAAAACCTAGAGGACTCAGCGATATTACACTTGCGGAAAGTACGGAACCTGAAACACCTGAAGTACCAGAAGAACCGGAAGAACCTGTTCTCGCTGAAGGAGTACCAGGACAAGCTATACTTTCGAGCAATAACGGACATGACAATGGACTAAATGATGGAAGTTATGAGATTACGATGAATTTGTGGTGGGGAAACAACGGGACAGAATACAAATTATACGAGAATGGCATTCTTATTGATACACAGAAAATCAGTGATCGTACGCCAGAAAGACAGTCTGCTGTAACATCGATTACTGGAAAATCAAACGGAACTTATACCTATACGAGCGAACTGACGAACAGCTACGGTACTAGGGCATCCACTTCCATTGTCGTTATAGTTACCGATGCAAATCCAGGAAAGGCCGTACTTTCTCATGATAACTGGGATCATGACGGTAACTATAAGGTAGAGATGAATCTATGGTGGGGCACAAATGCAACTTCTTACCGTTTATATGAGAATGGCGAGCTTATCGATACCCAATCATTAAGCGTGCAGACGCCGAATGCCCAGCGTGCAGTGTCTGCTATTACGAATCGTCCGGAAGGAACATATGAGTATTATGCAGAGCTTAGTAACGAGTCCGGAAATACGGTAACGGATAAAGTGATTGTTGTTGTAAAATAAAATAAAGGTGCTGATGCCCTGATCGAGGTATCAGCACTTTTTATATGTAAAAAAAAGGATTGACAACCATTTTTACTGTTGATAAAATAAACGACAGATCAGACAGAATGAAGGATGTTTCATTTTGTGAAATGACAATAGAATAGCGAATCGACCAGACAACTGGAGATATCACGCTTTTTTTATTTTTTTGAGGTGCTTTTTTCGTCATGCACCTATAATGCGATGTGTCTCTCTTTTTTTTACCCTTTTATCCTACTAAACAGGTAAGATTAATTTATATACTCGAGTTAGGGGGTTCTTCGATGACAACCAGTACACTGCGGATCGAGCAGCTGAATAAGGTCTTTCGTGCACCAGCAGGAGATGTAGTAGCGCTCCATCAGATTGATCTACAAGTCCGCAAAGGAGAATTCCTAACCATGATCGGCCCAAGCGGATGCGGTAAAAGTACACTGCTCAAAATCATTGCAGGACTCGACACTTCATATGAAGGAAAAGTCTTGCTCAATGAAGAGCCCATTAAGGGACCAAGTATTCAAAAAGGATTTATTTTTCAGGAGCCGCGCTTATTTCCGTGGCTGAATGTAGAGAAGAACATTGCCGGAAATTTATCACTGAAAAAACCGGATGTTCGCAAGAAGGTATCTGAACTAATTGAACTGGTTCGTTTGGAAGGTTTTGAACAATCTTACCCTAGGGAGCTATCCGGAGGCATGGCGCAGCGTGTGGCGATTGCAAGAGCACTGCTTCGTGAGCCAGACGTGCTTTTGCTTGATGAACCTTTTGGAGCACTGGATGCATTTACAAGATCTCATATGCAGGAAGTACTTTTAGATATCTGGCAGAGAAATCGCACAACCATGATATTCGTTACTCATGATCTCGATGAAGCTGTTTTCCTGGGAGAAAGAGTTGTCATTATGAATCCGAGACCGGGCCAGATTCGGTCCATTCAGCCGATTGATTTACCTTTCCCTCGGAAAAGAACCGGGTCTTCATTTCAAGAGCTTAGAGCAAAAGTGCTGCGAGAATTTGAAAAAGGGGAAGAACCTGAACTCGATGCGGGAGCAGGGATATAACCCGGTAAAGTCACTATTGAACCTAGGGGAGAGGAATGAACATGAAAAAGAGAGTCTGGACTTTTACATTATTATTGGTGGCTTTACTCGTGATTGCGGGCTGTGCAAAAGATACAAAACAGAGCAGCGGAGCAGGAGGAACACAAGATTCGGTCGTTCGGATCGGAGTTCAAGGCAGCGGAGGTTTATTTGGAAAGGCACGCGAAGAACAGTGGTTTGAGAAAGAATTTGCTAAGCATGGAGTTACCGTAGAATGGGCTGAATTTCAAAGCGGTCCCCCGATGACAGAGGCAATGGCCTCGAATCGACTTGATTTTGCGGGACTTGGGAATATGCCGATTATTGCAGCACAAGCAGCCGATATTTCTTTTAAAGTAATCTCTCAAAGCCTGGAAGGAAAAAACAACGTGGCTATTATTGTACCAGCAGATAGTCCGGCGCAGTCGATCAGTGACCTCAAAGGTAAGAAAGTGGCAGTTACCAAAGGAAGCAATGCATTTAACTTTTTATATAGAGGACTGAATGCAGAAGGCATCGGCGCCTCTGATGTGGAGGTCATTCAGCTTCAGCCAGATGAGACTCAGCCCGCTTTTGAATCGGGAAGCGTTGACGCTTGGGCAACTTGGGATCCTTATATCACGCTGAACACACTGACGGGCAAAGCGAAAATTCTAACCGATGGTGAAAAGCTTGGGATTTTATCTCCTTCTTTTAATATCGTACGCAAAGAATTTGCTGACAAAAATCCAGACCTCGTCACCCTTTACTTAAAAGTACTGAATGATGCACTCGCTTGGGAGAACGAACATGAAGACGAGGCGATTCAAAGATATGCGGATGAGCGGGGCATTCCTGTGGATGTGATCAAAGGTACTTTTGATCGAGCTAGACAAATTAATATTCCGGTCAGTGATGCGATTATAGAAGAACAGCAGAAAACAGCGGACTTCCAATATGAGCTAAAAACGATTCGTAAAAAAATTGAGGTAAAAAGCGTATTTGATAATCAGTATATCGAAAAAGCACTTCAGCCATAAAAGGCAGATGTGAAGAAATGGGGCGTTTTTCATGCTTCAAAACAGTGTTAGTAAAGTAGCGAAGAAGCGGGAGGGCCCCCGCGAGTGGCTTCAGAAGAAAGACCAAAGGTGGAAAATAAGGTGGATAAACATCGCTTTGGGTTGGTCTGTACCCTTACTTCTGATTGCAATATGGCAGATTGCAGGTTCACTAGGCTTACTTAATCCCGTGCTTCTCCCTACACCAAGTGTCATCTGGAATGAACTGGTTGCTATGACTCTTTCCGGTGAATTAGCTTCAAACCTCGGCATTTCAGCAGGGAGAGCCTTTCTTGGATTTATTCTTGGAGGAGGGCTAGGACTTGCAGCAGGAGTATGGGTCGGCTTTTCCTACCGGGCAGAGCGGCTTGTTGATCCTTCTCTGCAGATGTTGCGGACGTTGCCACATTTAGCGATCGCCCCTCTGTTTATTTTATGGTTTGGTTTTGGGGAAACTTCCAAAATTTTATTGATCGCAAAGGGAGCGTTTTTCCCGCTTTACGTTAATACGTTTCTTGGAATCCGTTCCGTAGACAATAAACTATTTGATGTTGCCCGAGTCCTGGAGTTCAGCAGATGGGAGCTGATTTGGAAGTTAATTGTGCCGGCGGCACTGCCTAATATTTTTCTCGGTATCCGTTTATCCATAGGTGTTGCATGGCTTGGACTCGTTGTGGCCGAACTCATGGGTTCAAGTTCCGGTATTGGATACATCATCAATGATGCTCGGTCATTTTCTTTAACATCGGTTGTGTTCGTCGGTATTATCGTATTTGCAGTCGTTGGAAAATTGTCTGATTCCTTAATCAGATGGCTGGAACATCGCATGCTTTCATGGCAAGACAGTTACAAGGGAGGTGGGCGCTAGTGAAAGCTGATTCCACTCCGAGTAAACAGATCCGCTCTAAGGACTGGCTCGAGTACATTCCCGCTCCTCTTCATGCATGGGTGCTTCCCATCCTGCTTGTAGCGGTATGGCAGACTGCGGGCAGTCTCCAACTCATTGCTCCCAATCTGCTTCCAACTCCGGTTGCGATAAGTAAGCAGTTTTTAAGTCTGGTACAAAGCGGCACGCTGTGGGAACATTTTGCAATCAGTACATTTCGAGCGTTGTCAGGCTTCTTATTAGGAGGACTTACGGGGTTATTTCTTGGACTATTTACGGGACTCGGAAAAATGGCAGAACGAACACTAGACCCTACCGTTCAGATGCTGCGGACCATCCCGCTGTTATCACTCATTCCGCTATTCATCCTGTGGTTTGGGATTGGGGAGTTTTCAAAAATATTAATGATTTCTTTGGGCGCTTTTTTCCCGGTGTATGTGAATACGTTTCTTGGGATTCGAAGTGTTGATGTAAAGCTGTATGATGTATCCCGAATTTTTCAGTACTCTAAAATTCAGTTGCTGACTAGATTAATCCTGCCGGCAGCACTTCCTAACATTCTGTTAGGTGTACGATTGGCACTTGGCGTAGCGTGGCTGGTGCTGGTGGTTGCAGAGATGATGGGAACGAGCAGCGGGATCGGATATATGATTCAGGATGCTAGAGCGTACTCGCAAACAGATATCGTTTTTGTAGGCATTATCATTTTCGCCATTATCGGAAAACTCTCTGATTCCATCGTCCGTATGCTGGAGTCAAGACTTCTTCGCTGGAGAGAGACTTATAAAGGCTAAGTAACATTCCAAATAAATAGCAGAAGGGTTGTTTAACACATGGGACAAAGAAATGAACAGATGCATCTAGGCGCTTTTATTTATTATACAGGACATCATCATGCAGGCTGGAGACATCCAGATTCTGGTGTGGAACAACTGTTTGATATTGAAATGTACAAAAGAATAGCACAGACAGCCGAAAGAGGAAAGTTTGATATGATGTTTTTTGCTGATTTACTCTACGTACGTGAAGTGGAGTATGCCGCTTCAGGTATGCTCGATCCGATTACTTTACTGTCTGCGTTATCCATGGTTACAGAACGCATTGGTCTCACGGCAACCGTATCAACGACTTATAATGAACCTTATAATGTAGCACGTAAATTTGCTTCCCTTGATTATATCAGCGGAGGGCGAGCAGGCTGGAATATCGTGACCTCGCAGCTGGATATAGAAGCGCATAATTATGGCAAACCCGAACATCCGGAGCATGGATTACGCTACGAAATGGCAAGCGAGTTTGCTGGTGCGGTTACTTCTCTATGGGATACATGGGAAGATGGAGCGCTTGTGCTCGACCGTGAGAATGGAAAATTTGCCGATGGATCAAAAGTGAAAGAAGCTGATTTTAAAGGGAAATTCTATTCGACCAAAGGACCGCTCAATGTACCTCGTCCACCGCAAGGTTATCCAGTACTCATTCAGGCAGGTTCTTCAGAACCAGGACAAGAATTTGCTGCTCAGTATGGAGAAGTGATCTTTACAGCGCAGCAATCAATTAAGGCAGCAAGGCGTTTCTATGAGCAACTAAATGAGAAATTGGTGCAGAGCGGACGTAAAAAAGGTACGCTGAAAATTATGCCGGGCCTTTCACCTATTCTCGGAGCAACAGAAGAAGAAGCTCAAAGAAAATATCAGGAACTTCAAAACCTGATCCCTGCAGAAACAGCGATTATGGCGCTATCTGGTTTCCTTCAACATGATCTGAGCGGCTATCCAGCAGATGGTCCACTACCCACTGATATTCCTGATCCGGTAGCTGCTTCAAATGGAATGAAGAGCCGAGTGAAATTGTTCTTGGAAATGGCTTATGAGGATAATTTATCTATCCTTGATTTGGGAAGAAAGATACTGAGTACACGCGGACATATGCAATTTGTAGGAACACCTGAGCAGCTGGCAGATCTGATGGAAGAATGGTTTGATTCCTATGCTTGCGATGGCTTTAATATTATGCCGCCAGTACTTCCAGGAGATCTAGAAGATTTCGTTAATCTGGCTATTCCGGTTCTGCAAAAACGAGGTTTATTTAGAGAAGAATATACAGGTTCTACGCTGAGAGACCATCTTGGTCTTGAACGCCCTGAACTTGGACATTTTAAGCCAAAGCAAGAGCTGAGTGCAGGTGTGAATTAAAAGAAGATCTTCATTCGTAGTTTACTTTTTGTGCAATTTCCCTTAAAATGAAATCAATTTCATAATACCTTTAGTTACTTTAATTAGGAGTATATATAGATCGAAATGGTTCTGTTTGTCTATATATAGTTACAAATTTATCGTTTAATGAGTTATGAAATTGATTTATCAATTTTATATATTAAATTTAAGACCCCACTTTTAATGTTTTCGTGTTCCTAAAACATTAAAAGTGGGGTTTTTGCGTGGGGGGAAAGGTTTGTTTCAGTTATTGAAGAATTCAATGTATGTATTTTTAGGAGCGTGTTCATTTGGGATCTTGTCCACCGTCATTAAACTGGGATATGAGAAAGGATTCACGTTTCAACAATTGACACTTGGACAATTTGGGACCGGATGGATTTTACTGCTTATACTGATGCTTTTATTTGCTAGGCAGAAAGTGAGTTTCAAGCAGTTTATCCGTCTAGCTGGGGTTGGTGCCTGCACCTGTCTGACAGGGATCACTTATTATTTGTCACTGCAAAGCATACCCGCGTCGATTGCGGTCGTACTACTATTTCAATTTACATGGATTGGTGTCCTCATTGAGGCGATCGTAACTAGGAAACGGCCTTCAAGGGCTACCATGGTGTCTGTGTTTCTATTACTTATTGGAACTATCTTGGCAGGAGGAATCATTGGCGTTGAATCACTTGAGTTAAATCTAAAGGGTACATTATTTGGTTTAGCAGCTGCCGTGATGATGGCACTATTTGTCTTCTTTAGCGGTAGAATAGAGGTTCAAATGTCACCGATCACAAGAAGTTTTTACACATCGACTGGGAGCTTACTTTTGCTTCTCACGATTCTGACACCCAAAGTAGTACTCGAAGTGTCGTTAGCTGATGGGTATTGGTTATTTGGGCTTATATTGGGAACCTTTGGGGTGGTGTTACCGGTATTGCTGTTTGCACTTGGAGCACCGAAAATTAGTACGGGGCTTGCCACCATTCTAGGAGCAGGAGAATTGCCCGTTGCTGTTATTGCCTCCGTCTGGGTATTGCAGGAGTATGTATCCATTGTTCAGTGGATCGGAATTATCATTATATTATTTGGAATTATTTATCCTCAAATTTTCGGAAGAAATCAGAATCAGAATCAAAATCAGAATCAGAAAGAACATACGGCAGTCCAATAGATAAGATGAGAAGCGACGTGGATTGAATGCGGTATTGATCTGAAAATACATCATATGAAAAAGGACCCTTCGTAGATGAGGGTCCTTTTCATATAAACAATCCATTTAAAAGATCGATCTACCTTACTTAACAAGGCTGTTAAGTATATCATCAATCATTTGGGAGTTTGCAACAGCGCCTGTGTACAGCCAGCTGGTATCTCTACCAAATTCATATACATTTCCGTTTTTCACAGCCGGAATATTCTTCCATAGATCATCTTTTAGCGCCTCACTACCAGTGTCGGAGTCACTGTTGATCAGGAAGAGGTGGTCAGCATCAAGTTCTGCAAGTTTCTCTAGGGAAACCGGAAGCCAGTTACCTGTACCTGTAGTTGAAATCTCTTTTACTACTTCTGGAACAGCAAGTCCTAGGTCATCATACATTACTGTACCGCTGGATAGATCTTGGCTAACCATATAGAACTGTTTTTGTACAAGCCAGATTGCAGCAGCAGATTCACCCGGTACAGCTTCTGCGAGTTTCTCTTTAGCTTCAGCTGCTTTCGCATCATAATCATCGAGTACTTGCTGTGCTTCTTTATCTTTACCTAGAACCTCTCCGATTTTCAGAAGTTCTTCTCTCCAGTCATTGTTCTCTTCACTACCGATTACATAAGTGGGAGCAATCTTGGAGTACTGTTCGTATTTATCTCCAGCGGCCAGATCCGCAGAATCCATAATGATCAGGTCTGGTTCAAAGCTTGCCACTTCTTCAAATGGCAGATCATAAGAGATGGTTGGAACCTCTTCAAGTTCCGTTTGGAGATATTCTTGGATTCCGTTTGCAACGGACCATTGTGCAACTGGTTTTACACCGAGCGCAACGAGATGATCTTCAAGGTAAGAAGCAATAATTCGCTGCGGGTTAGCAGGAATAACGACTTCATTTCCCACTCCATCCGTTACGGTACGTTCTTGAGATGTATTTTGTGCATCGGTTGCAGGAGTTTCTGCATTTGTATTCGTATTCGATGTAGTATTATTAGTAGTATCTTCGTTCGTTCCGCAAGCTGATAAAAATGCGGATACGACGAGCAAGCTCGACAGTAAAGTCATTAGTTTTTTCTTTCTCATGATTGTAGTTCCCCCTAGTTGTCTATCTATTTACATATGAATGATAACAATTCTCATTATCAAAATCAATTCTTTTTTTGCAGTATTTTTGTATATAAGGTGACGATTAATAGAGCTGTGATAAATTATAGGATTACGTGTTCGCTCATTTATTATACAGATCCATTTTGAGATAGACATAGAAAGGAAGAAAAAGAATGATGCCTCATTTTGTATTGGTAGCAAGTGTGTCGATTGTAAGTCAGGGTTCATTGCTAATGATCGAAGAGAAAAAGCCAGGTGAAGTAGGAAAATGGAACTTTCCATCGGGAAGAGCAGAACAAGGTGAATCTATACTCGGTGCTGCACTGCGTGAAGTAAAAGAGGAAACAGGTATCGATGTAAAACTTACTTCCACAACAGGTGTTTATAACTTTATAAGTCCAACGAATGACCAAGTGATCGTGTTTCATTTTATGGGAGAGATCATTGGTGGCTCGCTAAAACTTGAAGAAGAGTGTATTACAGATTATAAGTGGATTGAACCAAGTCATCTTTTAGAGATGGATCTTAGTCGGTTACGAAATGGGCAGATTTTGAAACAAATTACACAAAATATAATCAAGGAGCACTTTTATCCGCTTTCGATCGTACATGAATAAGTAAATAAGTGGTGATCTATGTTCGAGAAATGAGTGATAGAATCTAAACGAAAGGATCTAAACGAAAGGATCTAAACGATAGAATCTATTCCATACAGCATCGTCTACTTGCGATAACCAAACTACTTGCTTGCCCTAAAGGAGGATAAATAGGAATATGAATGATTTATTGAATACATATTTTTTAAGAGAACTCCAGCTATCGCCTGCAAGTCACCACGATCGTTTAACTTACCCGTTTAACATCGCAGCGATTCGTAACCTGAAAACATTGACATTCCACCCTAAAGTGACTTATATCGTAGGGGAAAATGGGATGGGAAAATCGACTTTACTTGAAGCCATCGCCATTGCATCTGGATTTAATCCCGAAGGCGGAACCCGTAATTTTCAGTTTGCTACAAGAGAAACACATTCTAATCTGCATGAACGAATCAGACTCATTAGAGGAGGGGCTAAACCAAGAGATGGTTTTTTCTTTCGAGCTGAAAGCTACTATAATGTGGCTTCTTACATAGATACTTTAGACGAAGAGGGGAGCTTTGGTCCTCCTCTCAAAAATTCGTATGGCGGAAAATCATTACATGAGCAGTCGCATGGGGAATCGTTTTTTTCTGCTTTTCTGAATCGATTTGGTGGACATGGTCTTTATATTTTGGACGAGCCAGAAGCAGCATTGTCACCAATCCGGCAAATGTCCATGCTTGCCCGTATTCATGAGCTTGTAAAAAGCAGAAGTCAGCTCATTATCTCCACCCATTCTCCTATTCTAATGGCTTATCCAGACAGTATCATCTATCAACTAACCGAGCAGGGTACCTACAAGGTTAGGCTAGAAGAGACAGATCATTATGTCGTGATGAAACAGTTTATGAATCACAAAGAAAGTATGCTGAGTGAGTTGTTTGACGAAGAGTAACGAAGAGTTTCTTTACATCCAAGAAGGATCACTCTGCTGCTTAGAATAATCAAGACATTCCTTTCATTTACAAAGGGGGATGTCTTTTTTTATTGGTAAATACCGGATAACATCCATGGTAAATGAGTATTTCGTTCTCTATAATGAGAAACGTTATCAATCAAATGATAATCATTATCAATATTTAGAGGTGAAATAAATATGGAAACTTCCGATTGGGGAGGACGGGTGGCAATTGTTACAGGTGCTGCCCAAGGCATCGGGAAAGCAGTGGCGAAAGAACTCGCTAAACAACAAATAAAGGTGGCTATGGTTGATCAAAATGCAAGGTTGCTGTACACCGTAACGAAGGAACTACGAGAGGAAGGATTACTCGTTACGGCATTTCCGGCAGATGTAAGCAAAAGTAGTTCTGTAGATCATGTACTTAGCCAGATCCAAGGGGAACTATCAGATCCTGATATTTTGGTGAACGTGGCAGGGGTACTTGAAACCGGACCGGTTGCTTTTTTCAGCGACGAAGACTGGAACCGCATTTTTGATGTAAATACACATGGCGTTTTTTATATGAGCAGGGCGGCAGCCCGTATTATGATTCCCCGTAAAGCAGGAGTCATTATTACTGTCGGTTCTAATGCAGCGGCGATGCCCCGGATGAATATGTCCGCGTATGCCGCATCCAAGGCAGCTGCAGTCCATTTTACTAAATGTTTGGGTCTAGAGCTTGCCCAGCACGGCATTCGTTGTAATGTGGTTTCACCAGGATCTACGGATACTGCGATGCAGCGCCACATGTGGACAGAAGACCTTACGGTAGATTCAATCCTATCCGGGTCGCTAGAAAGTTATCGTCTTGGAATTCCTCTTGGCAGGCTTGGTGAGGCAGAGGACGTGGCAGAAGCTGTCTCGTTCCTCGTATCGGATCGGGCAAAACAAATTACAATGTGTGATCTGCGGGTAGATGGCGGAGCAACACTCGGTGTATAAGCGAAGTTCAGTTCGTAGAAGAGATAAGGAGGAAGATTATGAGTATAGATATAGATAGTACAAACGTGCGCCAATTGCAAAACCAAGCAGCGAAATTACTGCAGAGATATCATCCGTCTACGTCTTTCTTTTATGCAACTCCAAAATATACCATGCTTGCACAAGGCCCCTTAACTCGACTAGAGACCCTAGAGGGAGTAACTGAGAGAGAGGAGATTCTCTCTCTAATACGTAAGGAGTGGGCGAAACCGATGAGTGACTATGGGAGTACGTCAGAAGAAAGAAATCATCGGAAGAGACGAATTGTTGGAGCGATTCCTTTTGATATGAATGTTCAGACTCAGCTCTATGTATGTGAAAATGTTCATATTTCATCCTCTCTCCGTAAGGAAGAGATTCCATACGAGACGAACAGGGGACTGGATCCAGCTGAAATTGTAATGAGATCTGAACCAAATGAAGAGCAATACAAAGCGGATGTAAGCGAGGCGGTTCGTCTCATTAATAGAGGCCATTTAGATAAGGTAGTGCTGGCTAGAAAACTTCATATCAAATCGAGCAAAACAGTACAAGCTGAACCGATATTGTCGGCCCTTCTCCGTCTCAATCCAGAGGGATATACGTTCAGTGTTCCTCTTACGAAGATGAAGAAAGCAGGCAATAACAGCATGTCTGCATCTATAGATTTACAAACACAGTCCACTGTAACACTACTAGGAGCTAGTCCTGAACTGCTTATTCGGCGCACGGGAATGGAAGTTACTGCCAATCCGCTTGCTGGCTCAATCCCGAGGAGTGAAGACCCGGTAGAAGATCAGAAACGTGCGCAAAATCTCCTCATTTCATCTAAAGATCTTCATGAACATGAGTTGGTAGTTAAAGCAATTGCTACGGCTCTTCGGCCATTATGTAGAGAACTGCACGTTCCGCAGAAACCTTCGCTTATTGCTACGGAAACGATGTGGCATTTATCTACAGAAATGACGGGGGTGTTGGAAGATTCATCTACTACATCTTTGGAACTAGCTATGGCGATGCATCCGACACCTGCCGTATGTGGAACGCCAACAAAGGAGGCAAAAAAGACTATTGATCGTATAGAAGCGTTTGATAGAGATTACTATACCGGAATGATTGGATGGTGTGATGAGGAAGGCGATGGAGAGTGGGTTGTTACGATCCGCTGTGCAGAAATTGAAGAGAATGAACTGTGTTTATATGCAGGTGCGGGTATAGTGGCAGGTTCCAAGCCGGAAGATGAACTTGCGGAGACAGCAGCGAAGCTGGCCACATTTTTACAAGCGATTGGATTAAAAGAAGATAAAAGAGTGATGACTTTGAGCAGGGGGGATCAATGATGATGGAAGGCTGCACACCGTGGCCAGAGGAAGAAGCAAGAAGGTACCGAAATCTCGGTTACTGGCAGGGTATGACTTTTAGTGAATTACTTGCGGAGAGAACAAAAGTGCATCCGTTACAGACAGCAATCATCAGCGGTGAAAAAAGGTGGACCTATCAGGATCTTAAACAAGAGGCAGATCAATTGGCGGCTGGTCTGATTCAGCTAGGAATTCACAAGGAAGACCGGGTTGTGGTGCAGCTCCCGAACATTGGCGAGTTGTTGGTTGTTATCTTTGCCTTGTTTCGCATAGGTGCCTTGCCTGTATTCGCGCTTCCTTCCCATCGGAAAAGTGAGATCTTCTATATCAGTGAGTACTCGGAAGCGAAAGCTTACATCATTCAGGACATATATGGAGGTTACGACTATCGTAAAATGGCTGCTGAACTGCAGCATGCAGTTTCTTCTGTGCAGCATGTTCTTGTGGTAGGCGATCACGAGAATTTCCAATCTCTTCGGAGTTTATACAGCGACCCCGCTTCGGTTACGTTCCCGGTAACACGGGCGGAAGAGGCTGCGTTTCTCCAGCTCAGCGGAGGAAGTACAGGATTACCGAAACTGATCCCGAGAACGCATGATGATTACATCTATAGCCTGCATGGAAGTGCTGAAATATGCGGTTTAAGTGAAAAGAGTGTCTACATGGCTGTTCTGCCTGCTGCTCATAATTTTCCGCTTAGTTCGCCTGGGGTGCTCGGTACGATTTATGCAGGTGGAACGGTCGTCATGGCTGAAGGAGGAAGTCCGGAGAGGGCATTCGCTCTCATTGAGAAGGAAAAGGTAACCATTACGGCACTGGTTCCGCCGCTGGCGATGGTGTGGATCGAAGCGGCAAAGTCCCGCAAAGAGAACCTATCATCTCTTCAGGTGCTTCAGGTAGGCGGTGCCTCATTTTCGGAAGAAACAGCATCCAAATTGAACCAATCTTTTGATTGTGTTCTACAGCAGGTGTTTGGCATGGCAGAAGGCCTAGTGAACTATACAAGGTTAGATGATCCTGAGGAGGTTATTGTTCGTACTCAAGGAAGGCCCATATCTCCTGCTGATGAAATTCAAATAGTGGATGATGAAGATATAGTTGTAAACAGGGGGGAGACCGGACATCTACTGACGAGGGGACCTTATACCATTCGTGGATATTACAAGGCCGAAGAACATAATCGGAGGTCGTTTACACCTGACGGATTTTATCGAACGGGGGACCTCGCTAGGATGACAGCAGACGGAAATTTGATCGTTATGGGACGAGCCAAAGACCAGATTAACCGCGGGGGAGAAAAGATAGCCGCAGAAGAAGTCGAGAATCACTTACTTGCTCATGAAGATCTTTATGATGTTGCGGTGGTATCCATGCCGGATGAATTCCTCGGTGAGAGAGTATGTGCATTTATCATCCTAAGAGAAGAGCGGCAAGAGCGACCAAGTATACGAGAACTTCGCAGGTTTTTAGAAGAGAGAGGGCTAGCGGCTTATAAGATCCCGGATCGATTCGAATATGTAACCTCTTTTGAAGTGACAGCTGTTGGGAAGGTAAGTAAAAAGGGACTTCGTGCACGAATTGCTGACAAGCTCAATCTAGAAAAAAAGTTGCAAACCAAATAGATGATTTACCCAGAAAGGATGTTTTAAAAATGGCAATCCCAACCATCGGTTCCTACTCTATGCCTTTAAAGGCAGATTTACCTGATAATAAAGTAAACTGGCAAGCAGATCCATCCAGAATGGTATTGCTAATTCATGATATGCAGCAATATTTCATTGACGCCTATCAAGGACTTTCCCCTGTGAGTGAGTTAATAGAACATATTGATAAGCTTCGAGAAGCTGCTCATAAGCACTCCATTCCGGTTATTTATACGGCACAGCCGGGCGGACAGACCCGAGAAGAAAGAGGATTGCTTCTTGATTTCTGGGGAGATGGCATTGGGCATGATCCGGAGAAACAGCGTATTATCCCTTCGCTTGCTCCAGCAGAAGAGGACCTTTTACTCACCAAATGGAGATACAGTGCTTTTCAGAAAACGGATTTACTGTCCATCATTCGGAGTACAGGCAGAGATCAAATGATGGTATGCGGCGTATACGCTCATATTGGTTGTATGCTGACGGCAGCCGAAGCTTTTATGCAGGAAATTCAGCCTTTTTTTGTGGCAGACGCATTGGCTGATTTCACTAAAGACCATCATTTACAAGCATTAAAATATGCGTCTGAGCGGTGTGCTTATACGTTAACAACGGAAGAAATTGTAGCACAACTGAATTCCACATCTACCGTGACGACGGAAATAGATGATAAAAATCTCGATCCAATCGTGACACCAGAGTCTCTTCGAACTGTTGTAGCAAACCTGCTTTTTATCCCGGAAGTAGAGATATCGGTAGAGGAAGACGTAACTATGTTAGGACTTGATTCCATAAGAATCATGACTTTAGTAGAGAAATGGCGTGGACAAGGAATGGATATTGAGCTCATTGATTTGCTTGAGAAACCCACTTTGCTAGATTGGTCTGAGCTCTTAAATGCAAGTAAGAACCTATATAAGCATGGCTCCGATGCGATGATACAGTCTACTGCTGTGAATCTACCTAATCTGGATTATTTGCTGAAGTAAGGAGGCAACGTATATGACGAATCTTTCATCATTATCAAGCAATCCCCTGACTGAAGCCCAGTCAGGCTTATGGTATGCCCAACAGCTGGATCCTAAAAATCCAATATATAATACCGCTGAGTATGTTGATATTCGAGGGAATTTGGATTTGGATCTATTCAAAATAGCAATTTATCAAATGCTGTTAGAAGCAAAAACGGTCCATTTGCTCTTTGAAGAAAGAGAAGAAGGACCATACCAGACCCAGTATGAGATATCACAGCTTTCGGAAATAGAAATTATCGATGTATCAGGCCTTTCTGATCCGCACGAATCTGCACGAAACTGGATGCAGATGGACATCCGTACACCCGTTCAGCTTCAGGAGGGGCCCTTATATAAAGAAGCTTTATTCATAGTGGGACATGACAGATATTACTGGTATCAGCGAATACATCATATTGTGACAGATGGTTATGGTGTTGCTCTTCTCATGAGAAGAGCTGCCGAGATTTACACGGCATTATCTCAGGGAGGTCAAGTTCCTAATTGTAAATTCAGCTCCGTCCAAGATGTTCTTCTATCGGAAGATTTGTACCGAAGCAGTGGACGTAAAGAGATAGATCGTACCTTTTGGCTGAATCGCTGTACGAAAGACATGGACATACCTACGTTAGCTGATCGTACCTCAGGTGTGCCAAATTTCGTGATCCGCAGATCCTTGTCTTTCGAAGCATCTTTATGTGATGATTTGATACTTAGTGCGAAGAAAATGAAGGCGAACTGGGCTGAGGTACTCATCGCCGGAATAGCAGGGTATATGTACCGTTATACGGGAATAGAAAAGGTTAGTTTTGGGTTACCAGTAATGAATAGATCAGGTTCAGCTCTGTACAATTATCCAGGAATGATGATGAACATCATTCCTCTTCAAGTAAGGTTGCACCCGAAAATAAGCTTGCGTGAAATTGTACGAAAGGTATCGGAAGAAACGAAGGAAATCAAGAAACATCAATCCTACAGGCATGAAGAGCTAAGAAGAGAACTCGGTCTTGGATTTAATCAGAGAAAATTGTTTGGTCCGCTGCTTAATATTATGCCGTTTTCTTCTGTACTAACCTGGGGAAATGATGCCTCAGGCACCATTCATAATATAAACTCAGGCCCGTCAGAAGATCTTTCTTTTCATATTTATGGAACGGCAGATGGCAGAAATATTACACTGAATGTAGATGCGAATCCTAATTTATACAGTGAAGAAGAAATAGAGATTCATTTACAAAGACTTGCTGCATTTCTTGGACGAATGACCATCGAACCAGAGCAATTGATTTCAGAAGTGTCGTTGTTCCTTCCAGGTGAGCGCGAAAAGCTAGTAACCTCTTGGAATGATACATATAAAGAGGGGACTGATATACATCTAACAAGTTTGTGGGAAAGACAGGTGGTTCGCTGTGATAAGCGAACAGCGATTACTTATAACAACAAGAAAATGAGCTATATGGAGCTAAACCAGAAAGCAAACCGACTCGCCAGACATTTGATGAAATACGGCGCCGGACCGGAGCGGATTGTTGCCATTATGATGGGGAGGTCAGAGGAACTTCTAATTGCCTTGCTTGCAGTCATGAAATCGGGAGCTGCCTATTTACCGCTCGATCCTGATTTTCCTGAGGAACGACTTACGTATATGTTTGAGGATGCAAAGCCTATTATCGTTCTGACCGAAGAGGGCATGAAAGAACAAGCATTTATTCCTGATCCTATTGTCAAAATGACGATAAATGGAGCTGATCTCGGAAGAGCATTGAAACAATATTCTGACAGGGACATCTCCGATCAAGAAAGAACGGAGCCAATATCAACGTCTCACCCCGCTTATGTTATCTATACTTCTGGTTCTACAGGAAAGCCCAAAGGAGTGGTGATTCATCACCTAGCACTCACCAATTTTCTGATGTCGATGCAGGAACTTGTGCCCATGAAGGAAACCGACCGGCTATTGTCCGTCACGACCATTTCTTTTGACATCGCAGCATTAGAGCTTTATCTTCCTTTGTTGCAAGGTGCAAGTATTGTAATCGCACCACGAAGAACGGTTCAAGATCCTGAATTGTTTGATGAACTGATGTCATATTCAAATATAACAACGATACAGGCAACGCCGACTTTGTGGCAATCTTTAGTGCGTTTTAATTCAGCGGCGGTGCGAGGACTGAAAGTACTAACCGGAGGAGAAGCGTTATCGACGGAGTTGCTTCAGGAGTTAGACAGGCTGGATTGTGAAGTTGTGAATTTGTATGGACCTACGGAAACCACCATTTGGTCTACTGCAATACCACTTACCGTCTCGCAAAAAGCGATACCTGTTATCGGCAGACCGATCTGGAACACAGAAGTTTATGTATTAAATGAACGGTTCGAACCGGTCCCAGTGGGCATGATTGGGAATCTATATATTGCTGGAAAAGGACTTGCGAGAGGATATTTAAACCGTTATTCACTTACGGCAGAACGGTTTATAGCAAATCCCTTTTGTACAAAAGGATCGAGGATGTATGATACCGGAGATTTGGCAAGGTGGCTTCCAGATGGAACATTGCAATATGTCGGACGGAGTGATCACCAAGTCAAAATTCGCGGATACCGGATCGAGCTGGGGGAGATTGAGTCCATTCTTTTGCAGCATCCATCTTTAGTACAGGCAGCTGTTGTATCAAAAACAGACGAAGCAGGTGAGAGCAAGCTCGTTGCTTATGTTGTCATGGACCAAGAACCAGGCGAATGTCGTTCAGTAACGAACTCAGAGCTGCGCAGTTATGTTGGAGAACGACTGCCAGACTATATGATTCCTGCAGCGATCATGTTCATGGATGAACTCCCGCTTACACCCAATGCGAAGCTGGATCGTAAAGCGCTGCCTGAACCAGACTACGCTTCTCTGACAACATTACGTCAAGCCCGGACACCGCAGGAAGAGCTTTTGTGTGAATTGTTTGCCGACATCTTGCAACTGCCAAGAGTAGGAATTGATGATAATTTCTTTGATCTAGGTGGACATTCCTTACTCGCGGCACGTTTATCTATGCGCATACGCGGTATTTTTTCGAAGGACTTGTCACTGGCAGATCTGTTTGAGGCACCAACGGTAGCCAAGCTCGTTAAGAAATTAGATGATGTTGTGCATACTCGCCCAGCTATACAGCGAGAAGAAAGACCAAGTGAGATCCCGTTATCTTTTGCACAAAAAAGACTATGGTTTCTTGATCGTTTGGAGGGACCGAACAGTGCCTATAATATTCCCCTTGTTATTGAAATGAAGGGTCTTTTACAGGTAGATGCGCTGAAAATGGCCTTGAATGATTTGGCGCTTAGGCATGAGTCACTACGTACAATTTACCCTGAGAACGGTGGCACAGCTGAGCAGTTGATCCTTGGTCCAAACGAGGTTTCAATTCCGTTTACCGTGATAGAGATTTCACGCATTGAGCTGGACAACAAGGTGAAGGAAGCTATTCGTTATCCTTTTTCTCTATCCAAGGAACCTGCTATACGTGCTGATTTATTCGTCATTCATCCAGAAGAATATGTTCTCGTCCTATTACTGCATCATATTGCCGGAGACGGATGGTCATTAACACCGCTTAGTCAAGATTTGTCACTCGCTTATGAAGCTCGATGTAGAGACGCAGTTCCTGAATACAAACCTCTTCCCATTCAATATACGGATTATGCATTATGGCAGGAAAGATGGCTTGCATTGTCTGAACAAGCTGACGGTTATTTAGAAGAGCAGTTACAATACTGGACTCATCAACTAGCTGAGCTGCCCGAAGAACTTCCAATGATGAAAGACTTTCCAAGACCAGCTAATCCAAGCTTTAAAGGGGGAACCGTACAGCTAGAATTCAGCAGAGAGTTGCATGAACGACTTCAAAGACTGGCACAGGATTGCAGAAGCAGCCTATTTATGGTCTTGCAAGCTGGGTTTACAGCTTTGTTAAGCCGGTTAGGGGCGGGGCATGATATTCCGCTAGGGACACCGGTTGCGGGACGAAATGATGATCAGCTTAGCGATATGATAGGCTTATTTGTGAATACGCTTGTTGTCCGCACCAATACATCGGGAAATCCAACATTTCGGGAACTGATTGAGCGAGTTCGGGAGACAGACCTTGCGGCTTACAAGTATCAGGATATTCCGTTTGAGCGGCTCACACAACAATTGAATCCACCACGATTAAAATCAAGACATCCCTTGTTTCAAATCATGTTTGCTTTTCAAAATACACCGGAACCAGGACTATCGTTATCGGGTATTAAGACAAAGCTTGAACTTGCTCATACGGATTCGGCAAAATTTGATCTGACATTAGAACTCAGAGAATATCGAACGGACTCTGGTTCGCTAGACGGTATTCGCGGATTCCTGGAATACAGTAAAGACCTCTATCAAGAGGAAACCGTTCAAATAATAGCGAAACGATTCCTTTTTCTGCTAGAACGTGCAACGGAAAAACCTGACCAGTCCATTGAATATCTTCCTATTATGGATGAGGAGGAGAAACAATCACTGCTTCATCTAAGGGATAGAATTGAAGAGGATATGGAAGAGTCAACCCTTGTTAGGTGGTTCGAAACTCAGGTGCGTGAGACACCGCAAAACATAGCAGTATCATATGATGAAGATAAAGTTACTTATCAGGAACTGAATGAAAAGGCTAATCAATTGGCAGGTCTTCTGAATCGAGCTGGTGTAGGTCCTGAAAAGGTAGTCGCGCTTGGAATATCCAGATCAACTAACATGATTGTTTCTATTCTCGCGATCTTAAAGTGTGGCGGAGTCTATCTTCCTCTTGATCCAGCCTACCCTTCTGAGCGGATTGATTATATGATGCAAGACGCGAAGCCCGTATGCTTGGTTACAATGCAGGAGCATATGTCACAGTTTAGGAACGTAGCCAGCGATACATCGGTTCTTCTACTAGATGATCCGGCTACGATCGAGGAGTTATGCAATGAATCCAGGGCGAACTTAAATGTGGATAGGATTTCTGAAATGGCCGACAAGGACATGCTTCAACCACAGAATGGTGCCTACATTATTTATACTTCTGGGTCCACAGGTCAGCCGAAAGGGGTCATTATTCCTCATCAGAATGCAGTGAGGCTACTTCGAACAACAGAAAAAGACTATCAGTTCCGTGATACGGACGTATGGACACTATTTCACTCCTATGCTTTTGATTTTTCGGTATGGGAAATATGGGGGGCTTTGTTGTATGGTGGAAAACTCGTGATCGTACCAGATCTCGTTCGTCGTTCGCCTGACTCCTTCTTAGAACTGCTCGTTCGTGAGAAAGTGACGGTGCTCAATCAGACACCCTCTGCTTTTTACCAATTGATGCAAGCAGATCAGGATAAGCCCGAGCTGTCCGCTGATTTCCAGCTTCGATATGTTATTTTTGGCGGAGAAGCACTGGAAATTTCCAGACTGGATACTTGGTATGAAAGGCATACGGACAATGCCCCAACACTCGTTAACATGTATGGCATCACGGAAACAACTGTTCATGTCACTTATAAGGAACTACGTCATAGTGATACAGAGAAAGAAGTATCCAGTAACATTGGTGAGGCAATTGGAGATCTCATGGTATACGTTCTTGATGATTATTTACAGCCAGTACCTATTGGAGTTACGGGAGAGATGTACGTAGCCGGTGCTGGACTCGCACGAGGGTATTTGGGCAAACCCGTGCTTACAGCTGAGCGATTTATCGCAAATCCGTATGCTGAAGGCAGAATGTACCGCACCGGGGATCTTGCCAGATGGGCCAATAATGGAACACTTCATTATATGGGACGTGCAGATCAGCAGGTAAAAATACGCGGGTTCCGAATTGAACTTGGTGAGATTGAGAATGTTCTCATCCATCATCCTTTTATAGAACAAGCTGCCGTGATCGCTCGCGAAGATAATCCGGGTGATAAAAGACTTGTTGCTTATCTAGTTCCAAGCGCCGGTACTTATCCTGAATTGGCTGAATTGAAACGGCACGCAGCGTGCACCCTTCCGGACTATATGATTCCATCAGCCTGCGTGGTTATGAACGAATTTCCACTAACCAATAACGGCAAACTGGATCGAAACAAACTTCCTGCACCTGACTATGGAACATCGAATCTTTATCAAGGGCCGAGAAGCCCACAGGAAGAAGTATTGTGTGATCTGTTTGCTGAAATTCTCTCTGCCGAGAAAGTGGGTATCCATGATGGATTCTTCGATCTTGGGGGACATTCACTGCTCGCAGCTCAGCTCATGAGTCGTATTCGGGATTCCCTTGGAGTAGAGCTAAATATCGGTATTTTATTTGAAGCACCAACGGTTGCAGCTTTGTGTGAACGGCTGGAAGACGGGGGAGAGCAAAATGCACTGAATTCCTTGTTACCGCTTCGAAAAAAAGGAGAAGGGAATCCACTATTCTGCATTCATCCGGCAGGAGGGCTGAGTTGGTGTTACGCAGGGCTTATAAAATCACTTCCTTCCGAAGTTCCTCTTTATGGACTTCAAGCTAAAGGGATAGGGGAGAAAACAAAACTTCCTTCAACACTAGAAGAAATGGCAGAGGGATATATCCAGCTTATTCGGGAGGTTAGACCGCACGGGCCTTATCATCTGCTTGGTTGGTCACTCGGAGGAAATGTGGCTCACGCTATGGCAGTCTTACTGGAAGAACAAGGGGAAGAAGTCGACTTATTGTGTATGTTTGATGCATATCCAGGACATTTCCTGCCTTTAGGGAAAGGCCCGGATGAGGAGGAAGCGCTAATCGCCCTTTTGGCACTGGGCGGGTACGACCCTGACATGATCGATGAGAAGCTGACAATGGCCGGAGCAATGGAGATTCTTCAAAGAGACGGCAGTGCACTAGCTAGTCTTACGGAAGAAACGATCTTGAACCTGAAAGAAACTTATGTGAATTCTGTGCGAATTCTTGGGGAGTACAAGCCAGGTAAATATCAGGGAGATGTGTTATTTTTCAGATCCACAATTACGCCAGATTGGTTTGATCCTATTTCCCCGGATACGTGGAAGCCTTACATCAAAGGAAATATGGATAAGCACGATATTCATTGCCGGCATAAAGATATGTGTCAGCCCATTCCTTTGTCGGAGATGGGACCGATTGTTGCCGAAAAACTTCGTTTTCATCTTGAGCCTAGTAAAGTGTACTGAATCTTATGAATCATAGTGAAAGAGGAGTGAACATGATGGCAAATCTACTTGATCATCCCGATGGTAATTTTATTGTCTTAATGAATGATGAGGAGCAGTATTCGATGTGGCCAGAAGAGATTGATGTGCCCGGGGGATGGATGATTGTATATGGTACGGAAAGTCGAAGCTCATGTCAGCAGTATATCGAGGAAAACTGGACCGATTTACGTCCAAAAAGTCTACGAGAAAATAAATGATACATTAATATGATGAAAAATTCACAAAAGAAGAAACTCAACAGGTTTGCCATAGTGGCAAGCCTGTTTTTTACCTAAAAACGAAAGAGAAGCTAAGAAGATAAATGATAATTACTATACTATTTCAACATATGAAAAATTCAGAATAATAAAATCAAATTACCGTATCTATGTTACGTACCTCTTTCTAATTAACTTTCACTGAATCTATTCCAAACGTTTTGTATCAAAAGAAAAATACAGAAATACCAATCGAAAAGCAATCGAAAAACAACCGAAAATCAACTCGAATTCATAAAATAGGTCGGGAAAATATCACTGAAATAAAGTGTTTGACAACATACATAATGTCGATATATCATGGTTTAGTTAAGTAAACTAAACTAATGGGCGAAGGGAGTTGAGAAGGCGATTGGAGAATTATCGTAAAGTGATAAAGAGTATGAACCTTATACTGGATGAATTTAATGTACTCATCACCAAGGAGTTTAAAGAATTAGATGATTTTCATCTCACCTCACAGCAAGAAGTCGTCCTGATTTATATATCTCGCCGTGATCGGGTGACTGCAGCACAGATTGCTCAAGAATTTGATATTACGAAAAGCGCGGTGAGCCAAGTACTTACGAAGTTAGAACAGCAAGATTTGATTGCGAAGATTGTGAATCCTGACAACAGACGAGAGTCATTTATTGTGTTAGGTAAACAAGGTAAGAGATTTATGGATACGTTAGAAGAGATCGATGATCAAATGATTGAAAAGTATTACTCCAAGGTTAAAATTGATGATTTAATTCATATGACAAATACGATGGAAGAAATCAATCAAGTGATTAAAAGAAACAAGAAGTAAAAGAAACAAGAAGTAAAAGAAGTAGATAATAACAACATAGGTTACTACATGATGGAGGAAGAATTATGTCTTTAATGTTAAGGAATAGAGGCGCTATCCTGCTTCTAATGATAAACATCTTCTTAATATTTACGGGAATTGGACTTGTTGTTCCAATTATGCCGACTTATATGGACTTACTGCAAATCAGCGGAAGTATCGTTGGGCTTCTGGTAGCAGCATTTTCATTTACACAACTGATATTCTCACCGCTTGCGGGAAGATTATCAGACAACTGGGGACGCAAAAAAATAATTATTATCGGTATGGTTATATTTGCGGTATCGGAGCTTATCTTCGGTCTTAGCAGTACTGCATTTTTCCTATTTGCTGCACGTATGCTCGGGGGAATCGGGGCAGCACTCATTATGCCAGCCGTTATGGCTTATACGGCAGATGTAACATCAGGAGAAGAACGCGGCAAGGGAATGGGACTCATCAACGCTGCGATTACCACAGGTTTCATTATTGGACCTGGAATCGGCGGATTCATTGCTGAATATGGAATCAGGGTTCCGTTTTATGCAGCAGCTGTTGCAGGAACCATTGCAGCTATTGTGACCCTGATCGTATTGCCAGAATCAAAACCTCAAGTTGTTGATGATCAGGTGAAAGAAATCGTGAAACTTCCAAAACAAAATCTGCTCACTCAGCTCGCTAATTCTTACCGTGAACCCTATTTCCTAGCACTTGTTATTGTGCTTGTCGCATCTTTTGGCCTTGCCAATTATGAGACCGTATTTGGTCTATTCGTAGATCAGAAATTCGGCTTCACTGCAAAAGATATTGCAGTTATTATCACTTTTGGTTCGATCGCTGGTGCTGTCGTTCAGGTGACTGTATTTGGATGGATTTTGAACAAATTTGGTGAAAAGAATGTCGTCTCATTCTGTCTATTAATGGCAGCACTCTTTATTGTTCTTACCTTGTTTGTTCATCAGTATTGGATGATTCTGCTCGTTACCTTTATCGTATTCCTGGCTATTGATATCCTTAGACCAACCATCAGTACACAGATGTCTAAGATGGCAATGGAACAGCAAGGTTATGTGGCAGGTCTTAACTCTGCGTTTACAAGTATGGGTAACATTTTAGGACCAGTCATTGCCGGAGTTCTGTTTGACGTTAATCTGAACTTCCCATACGTTTCTGCTGGAATCGTATTGTTCTTATGTTTCCTTCTTTCACTGAAAGCAAGGAAAGATGAGCGGATTCCCGGGCTTAAAGAGTCAGGCGTTTAAAAAGGAAAACGATCATTAAATTATAAATATAATCTTAAGATCTAAGCTAAGCTTATGATAATATAAAATGAAAAAGACTGCAGGTAAACTAGTTTAAGCTAGTTTGTCTACAGTCTGGGGCACCGCATTTATATATGTGGTGCCTTTTTTTGTATTAAGAATAACTACTGCATTTTCAGTGCTACGCATCCGGAATAATAGTAACCGCAATGGTTCGTACGGGAGCATCGGTTTCATTATGCGCGCTATGGTAGTATTTTGTCACCAATTCATTTAACTCATTTTGAAATTCCGCGAATTGTTTATCATCGATTTTTAACTCAATTAGAGAAAAAGTAGAGCCATCTTCCTGTCGATCTAATTCTTTCAATTTCTTAAGATAGCTTTGATATTGAGTCAGTAGTGATAATTGATAATTGGACACATAATCAAGTTTCATCTCATCAGAAGCTTTTTTCCATTCTTCTGAATTTAAGCTAGCTTCCGTTTCATTCAGAGCGTAATATTTTTCGGAAACGGACTTGACCTTCTTTTCTCTAATCACACGAATAATTCCGGCATCAAACATAATTTGAATGTGACGATACAGGGTAGCTTGGGGTACGTCTTTGATTACCTTCACCATTTCTAAAGGGGTTAAACCTGTATCTTTATATCTCGCTAATACCTGCAAGATTTTTATGCGAACGGGATGCATCAGAATTTCTACTTTATTGACCATCGTGTTCTCCTTCACTTTGTCATGGATATTATTCTTATTATAAATAATGAGAATAGGTATTGCAATTGATGACTAACAAAGTTATATTATCATTATCAATAACGATAATGAAATGAATGAGGTGAATTTAAATATGAAACTACACTATGGCTTTGATGAACTGAAAGATATCGATTTTATGGCTTTTATCCCCATTATTTTACCGTTTATTCTCGTAGGTTCTTTATTAGTCCTCCTTGCTTTATTTGACTTATTCAGACACAAAAGTACGAGAAAAAACATTCTTATTTGGGCCCTGGTCATCATCTTTGTTAACACAATTGGGCCCATCCTCTATTTTGTAATTGGAAGAAAGGATCGTGAAAAATCATGAGGTTAGAAGTGAAGAATGTGACGAAAACATTCAAAAACAAAACGGCTGTGAACCATTTTTCAATGGAATTGCAGACAGGAGAATGTGTAGGTTTGATCGGACCCAATGGAGCTGGGAAATCGACGTTAATCAATGTGATTTCGGATATGATCGACCCAGATGATGGCATGGTGTTGCTGAATGGGAAAAAGATATCTAGGGTGAAGCAGGAGATTGGTTATTTACCACAGTATCCTAACTTTTTTCCTTGGATGACGGCCAAAGAAACACTTACTTTTATGGGGCAGCTTTCTGGACTGAAAAAACGAGATTTAACAACGGAAATCCCTGAAATTTTGGCCAAAGTAGGGTTATTAGGCGAGGAGGATACAAAAGTAGGGACCTTTTCAGGAGGAATGAAACAAAGGCTTGGTATTGCGCAAGCTTTACTTCATAAACCTTCACTTATTATTATGGATGAACCGGTATCCGCACTGGATCCGATCGGCCGAAGAGAAGTGTTAAACCTAATTAAAGAAATAAAAGAAGATACAACGATTCTGTTATCTACTCACATCCTCAGTGATGCGGAAGAAATATGTGAACGGTTTGTCATCATCAAGGATGGTACAAAAATGGTAGATACAACGATCACTGAATTAGTAAAACAGAATCAGGAAAATAAGCTGGTCCTAGAAATCACAGCGAAAGATCATTCATGGATAAATAAGGTGAAAAATCTTCCCTGTGTCAAAGAGATCGTGGTTACTGGCAATCGATTATACATAGAAGTAGAAAACATGGAACAGGACAAAAAAGAGCTATTAAAAAGTGCACTTACGAATGATGTGGACCTTGTTACGTTCCAAGAGGATCATGATACTTTGGAAGAGATTTTTTTAAAGTTGGTGGTGAAGAAATGAATCCGTTTATCGTGCTTATTAACAAAGAATTTGTTCAAATGATACGTGATTATAAAATTGTATGGCTGCCGATCGCGTTTATCCTTTTAGGGATCACTCAGCCTATCGTAACTTTTTATTTACCTTCTATTATAGGGTCATTAGGCAGTGGTCAGGGAATCACGATTGATCCAAGTATGACTCTTCAGCAAGGCGGAGAAGTATTAGCTAGTACCTTAGGATCTCAATTTGATCAACTGGGAATTATCATACTAGCCATTTCGATGATGGGAATGATTCAAGCAGACAAAGCAAATGGGATGTTGGCTTTTATTCTTACTAGACCCGTCAGCGTCATTTCATACCTATCTGGAAAAATAATATCGCATTACTTGATCGCAGCGGTTAGCATAACTATTGGTTATTTTGCATCTTACCTATATGTCAGCTATCTTTTTACGGATGTTCCGTTTCTACACTTGTGTATCGCTTTATTTTATTATCTTGTGTGGGTGCTCTTTATCGTTACCTTTATTGCAGTGGTGAGTACGATAGGTAACAGTCAGAGTATAATTGGACTCATTTCGATTGTTTTTCTGATTGGTTGCAGAATCATGGTTGGGTTTAGTCCCCTTACCGAATTTGTGAATTCAGCCAGCATGAGTAAGCATGCGATGGAGGTTCTAATTACAGGGTCCATAAATCTGAAAGCAATTGCCGCCACTATAGGCGCTCTATGTTGGATTATATTGATGATCTACGTTATGCATTATTGGATTGTTAGCAAAAGATATCATCCGAAATAAAAGTTAGAAAAATACTTGGACTTATTATTTATCTACTGCAGCCCAATCCGCTTACATATGGAAACATAAACTATAGATAAGAATCAACCTAGTATTTTTAGGAGGGTTACATCTATGGTAAAGAAGAAACTCCCCAAACGAGCGCAAGGATTTGTACCGGCACGAGTATTGCAAAATACAGCAAAAGTGATGTATCCATTTTACCGAGCAATTGCATTTCATAAGAGTTATTCGGATGGATGGAGTAAAGCAGTAATTGCACCAGATCTAGATAAGATGGTTCAGTTACTCACCAAAGTCTCGCCTAGAGCGAAAGGGCTTTCGCTTGGGTCCAATGGCATCGGTTATTTCATTGGATTTCCTGTTAAACATCCATATTTAGAATTTTCTAATGGTACGACGGTCATTCCCGGAACTGCCCAGTTTACATTTGACCCAAGAATTCACCAGGCCATCGCACGCGCTGTACTCCCTTTTTATTATAAACTTGCGAAGGATCGTTCATTTGCAGTGAGCTTATCGAACGCAGTACGGAGTGGGAATGAGAAAGTTGTTCGATGTTTAATTCGCTCTTTCGTACGTACACCGGCACTCATTTCTGTGAAAATGGATTTGGACGGACCCGGAATATCCCTTAATTTTAAATATAAATCTTCCAAATTCATTTACCGAAATCTGTTGTTTATAGATCAGGCGTAAGAAATGAAGAGATAGCAGGGTGAAGTAGCTCTCGAAACGAATATATTAGGTTATGACTTTATCCTATTCTTTTGGGAGGTAATACATAAAGATGATTCCAGTAGAGACTCCGATTCGCATCGATCAGGACAAGATCCATAAGATAACAAACCATATTCTTCAGATTGAACAAGGAAAAATCAAAGAATGGACATGTACGCCTATTTCGATAGATCAGCTTAATTTCGTTACTGGCGGTGTCTACCGTGTTGCTGGGGAAACGGAAATAGGCAGGAGAATTATGCGGCAATGGTCTTTGATTATTAAAATCGTCATTGCTGATTCAACGCGGGATGACCCAAGTCATTATAACTATTGGAAACGTGAAATTTTGGCATATGAATCGGGTTTACTTGATCAGTTACCCGGTAATTTAATAGCGCCAGAGTGTTATGAGATGGAAGAAAAATTCGATGGCACGGTTTGGTTATGGCTTGAAGATATGACGGGTGAGAGAGCGAATTGGAAGAAAGAGAATTATGCTTACGCAGCTGCCAAATTAGGAGAATTTCATGCCGCATATGTGAATGAGAAATCACTGCCGCAACACGCTTGGATCAATAAATATTGGATGCGTTCCTGGATACGTGAATGTGATAAATACCGAAATATGCCCTTAAGGCTAGAAATGAATCAGATGAATCTAAGCAATGAAGTAATGAACATTATTGATAAATATGAGCAGTTCGAAAGAAAACGCAATGAATACTTAATTGCTTTGGAAAGTCTTCCGAGAACATTATCACACCAAGATTTTGATGAGTTTAATGTCTTGTATCCTGATAAGTATCAAGACGAAGACAAGCTCGCTGTGATTGATTGGCAATTTATCAGTATTTCAGGTGTTGGAGAAGATCTAGGCCGTTTTCTAGGTCTATCGATGAGCCGAGGGAATGTGCCGATTGACAGGCTCAGCGAATATCGAGATCTAATTTTCACATCATACATAGGTGGACTTAGGAAGAATGGATGGAATGGGAACGAGGAAACTGCTAGACTCGGTTACTTACTTTCTTTTGCTTTCCGCTCTGTATGGGAAATTCCTCTTATGTTAAGACAGCTCCAGCAAGATAAGGATTCACCAGAGAGCAAGCGCTTGATATATATTACTAAGCTTCAGATGGACTCGGCAGAACAAGCAGAGCGACTTGGAAGTCTATAAATGGTATGCTAAGCCTGATGACTACATACGTATGCCGCGCAGCTCGCGGCTTTTTTTATGAGTCTGATTTTTTTACTAAAAAAGCTAAAGTGACGAAGCACAGTTTTAACGAGTTTGTAACAAAATTGAGTTTGGTATATGCGCTGATTATGAGAGAATAAACATCGAAAAAGGCTAATTATATTGAAGTTAGGATGAACGCTAATGAAGATTTTACTTGTTGAGGACGATAGAACAATAGCATCTGGGCTAGAATATTCCTTGCAGCAGGATCAGTATGAGACAGTACTCTGTTATGATGCGGCATCTGCAGTGCAGGTATTACAGCATCAGTTATCTGAGCTAACGTTATGTATTTTTGACCTATCCCTTCCCGACGGCAGCGGATATGATCTGTGCAATATCGTCAAAGAGCGAAGTGATATTCCTGTCATCTTTTTAACAGCCATTGATGATGAAGTCAATGTTGTAATGGGTCTAGATATGGGAGCCGATGATTACATAACAAAACCTTTCCGAATTCGGGAATTACTCTCGCGGATTAAATCTGTCTTACGGCGATATCAAAAACAAACGAAGCCGCAAACCTATATTGAACTAGGTAATGTGAGAATTAATACGCTCGAAGGAAAGGTGTATAAAAATGGAGAAGAGGTTCTGCTGACCGCACTGGAATATCGTTTACTACTTATATTTACGAATCATATTGGACAAGTTCTATCTAGAACTCAGCTCCTAGAACGGATATGGGATGTAGCAGGTGATTTCGTAAACGATAATACGTTATCCGTATATATTAAAAGGCTGCGAGAAAAGTTAGAGGATAATCCACAAGAACCGAAGCTGATTAAAACCGTGCGCGGTTTAGGATATAAGGTTGGTGATTAGGATGTTCCGAAATAAAGAAATTCGAATGTTACTACTGACCATGTCTTCGTTCAGTCTAATTGCTGTTATCACTTCACTAGTGATTTCAAGGGAAACCGCATGGATCACCATCGTTACTGCAGCAGTACTCATCACTTGTAGTATATTATATACTCGGTACCGGTACCGAGAGATTGCTAAGTTATCAAGCTATCTTCGTGAAATTACGAGCGGCAACTATTCACTGGATGTACGTGATAACCAGGAAGGCGAGCTCAGTATTCTTAAGAACGATATCTATAAAGTAACACTCATGTTATCGGAGCAACGGTCTCTTTTACAGGAAGATAAAATAAAACTGACCAATGCGATCTCTGACATATCTCATCAGCTCAAAACACCGCTTACCTCCATGACGGTCATGGCCGATTTATTAAGTGATCCAGATCTGGATCGAAGCAAACGAATAGAGTTCGTACGGAATATCAGTATCCAACTTGATCGAATCGGTTGGCTTATTTCTGCGTTACTGAAATTTTCGAAAATAGATGCAGGTACAGCTCAGTTTAAAAAGGATCGTGTTAAGGTAAGCGAGCTGATTCAAAAGTCAATTGAGCCTGTGCTCGTTCCGATGGATATTAAGGAACAAAAACTCATCATTAATGGAGAAGATTCAACTTCCTTTCTTGGTGACCTGAATTGGTCCTCAGAAGCGATGGTTAATATTTTGAAAAATGGAGTTGAACATACGCCAGCAGGCGGAGAAATCACCATATCATACGCTGAAAACGCCCTTTTCACGGAGATTATCATCTCGGATAACGGAAAAGGAATACCAAAGGATGAGATCCCTCATCTATTTAAGCGGTTCTTTAAAGGAAAACAGGCAAGTGAAGACAGTGTAGGAATTGGCCTTGCACTCGCACAAAGTATTATTACGAGTCAAAATGGAACGATTGATGTAAAAAGCGAGCCTGGAGCGGGAACCGAGTTTCACATCAAATTTTATAAACATGTCATTTGAATTAATTCCGTAATAACGATATTTACATGAGTTAAAAGTATACATTTTCAAATTCAACAATGTATGAGCTACACAATTGACTCAGGCATAACAGTTCTTCAGCTAGGTGACTCTTAAGTGACTAAAAAGTCACTTAAGAGTCACCGGAGAGTCATGGAAGGTAGATATACTGATCTCATGAACAGAGGGGGTCATCATTATGGAGATTTTAAAAGTAGAAAATCTAACTAAAATATACGGAAAAGGCGATACAGCAGTAAAGGCGCTGGATGATGTTTCTTTTTCGGTGAATAGGGGCGAGTTCGTCGCCATCATTGGGCCGTCAGGCTCGGGAAAATCAACCATTCTTCATCTGCTCGGAGGCGTAGATCAGCCAACGAGCGGTAAAATATATGTGGATAATACAGATATTTATGCTTTGAACGAAACACAGCTTGCGATATTTCGGCGCAGACAAATTGGACTGATTTATCAGTTCTATAATCTAATACCGGTATTAACAGTGGAAGAGAATATTACGCTTCCTCTCCTGCTCGATGGACATAAGGTGGATAAGAAACAATTTGCGGATACGGTGAAGCTGTTAAATTTAGAAAAGCGTCTAGGGCATCTACCTAATCAGTTGTCAGGAGGACAACAGCAGCGCGTGTCCATTGGCAGAGCGCTCATCAGTAACCCTTCCATTATGCTAGCAGATGAACCGACGGGGAATCTAGATAGCAAGAACAGCGCTGAAATCGTTGATCTTCTGAAAATGTTTAATAAAACTTACAATCAAACCCTTATTGTCATTACTCATGATGAACGAATCGCTCTTCAAGCAGATCGAATTATTACGATAGAAGATGGAAGGATCGCTAAAGATGAGGTGATTCGTCCGTGAATATCGTCAATAAATTAACATTACGGCATTTAAGATTAAACAAACGTAGAACGTTGGTTACCATTTTGGGCGTCATTATTTCAGTTGCCATGATTATTGCGGTAGCGTCTCTCGGTGTTTCCTTTATTGATCTTATGAAGAGACAGAGTATCGCAACGGAAGGGGAATGGCATGTACAATACCACAATGTAAATAAAGCTCAGCTTAATGTGATTGAAGCAGATGAGGCTACCAAAAAACTAGTCATCTCAAAAGATCTGGGATACGCCCCTTTAGAGGGAAGCCAGAATGACAATAAGCCATATCTATATATCAAGTCATATAATGAGAAAGGCTTTGAACAGTTTCCTATTGAACTAATGGAAGGACGCTTTCCACAAGCAAAGAATGAACTCATTATCTCGGAAGAAATAGCTTCAAATGCAAAAGTGGATTATAAAGTTGGTGACTCCATAACGTTACAAGTGGGGGAGCGAATTACTACTGGTGATGATGAAAGTGAAAACTATGACCTAAATCAGAATGAATCATTACGTAAAATGAATGATCGTATGGAAGAGCGTCTTCAAAACCAGACTACCCAGGAGTACACGGTGGTAGGGATTATAAAACGTCCTGAATGGGAACCCGCTCAAGCGCCTGGATATACGGCGATAAGTTATTTTGATGAAAATCTAATGTCAGCTGGAGATAAGGTTACGGCGACCGTTGTTCTAAACAAAGTGGATAACTCGCTGTACGCTCATGCTAAAGAATTGGCTAAGAACAATCATATTGAAAAAATCGTCTATAATAATTCTCTGCTGCGTTATTCTGGCGTTACAAGTAACAGTGATTTGCGAACTATGCTTTTTTCATTATCCGCTATCATCATGACTATTATTATGGTCGGTTCGATCGCCTTGATTTACAATGCGTTTGCAATTTCGGTTTCTGAACGAGCTAGACATTTAGGGATGCTAGCAAGTGTAGGGGCAACAAAAAGACAAAAAAGAAATTCGGTGTACTTTGAAGGATTCGTGATTGGAATCATTAGTATCCCTCTTGGTATCATTTTTGGACTTGCTGGTATTGCGATTACGTTTGTGTGTATAAATCCGTTAATTCAAGGTGTGTTAGGAGTTTCTGAAAAATTAACGGTAACAGTAACACCGTCTACTATTCTTATCACTTGTCTTGTTTCGATGCTGACGATCTTTATCTCAACGTATATACCTGCTAGGAAAGCTTCTAAGATTTCTGCTATAGATGCGATTCGTCAGACCCAGGATGTAAAGCTGACTCGAAAAGCGGTGAAAACCTCAAAGTTTGTTCGTAAGGTATTTGGCATGGAAGCAGAGATTGGTCTAAAGAACTTAAAAAGAAATAAACGCAGGTACCAAGCGACTGTTTTTTCACTTGTGATCAGTATTATTTTGTTTCTAAGCATTGCCTTTTTTACTTCCATGATGCAAAAGTCGATTGAACTATCTTCCAGCGGGTTGAATTATGATATTTTAGTTCAGATGGAACTGGACACGGAAGAAGAAACAGCTGAGCTGGTTAACTCGATTACTGCTCTTCCCAATGTCACAGATGCTAATTATATTCAATCGTTAGAAGCAAATTCTTTGATTGATAAAGCTTTCATTGCTGATGAACTAAAAGAGACTCTAAAGGAAGACGAAAGCATTCTAAAAGACGGAAAATATCCATATTATATTCAAATTTCTGCCCTGGATGATATCAATCTAAAGGCATACGCTGAAAAGGCAGGAGCCGATTACGATCAGTTAATAGATCTTGATGAACCGGCTGCGATTGTAATCAACCAAAATAGATATGAAGATTATGAAACAAGAAAAAATGTAGAAACAAAAGCGATCTATTTGGAAAAAGGAGATCAGATCGATCTTAATTATACCGACTGGGATACAGAAGAAGAAACAAGTATGGGGCCTATAAAAATTGCTGCATTAACTGAAGAGATGCCTTTAGGTATTACTCCTTCCTATCTGGGTAACCTGAATATCGTTGTTTCAGATCAGGTTTTTAAAACGCTGGTCACTGAGAGTATGAAAAAGAATATGAGAGACTCACTTTACCTATCGAGTTCAGATCCATTAGCACTGCAATATTCTATTGAAGAAATGAAACAGAACAATATTTATATTAATAATGTGTATAAGAACCGGCAAGGTGAAGAACAGATGGTTTTACTTATGTCCGTATTCACGTATGGATTTATCGCGTTAATTACGCTAATATCTGTTGCTAATATTTTTAATACGATCTCAACCAGCATATCGCTTCGGAAACGTGAATTTGCGATGCTGAAATCAATGGGAATGACGCCAAAAGGGTTTAGAAAAATGATCAATTACGAGAGTATCTTCTACGGGATCAAGTCCCTGTTATATGGTCTTCCTATAAGTATCCTGGCGATGTACCTCATTTACCGATCTATGATGAACAGCTTCACGTTCGGATTTTCACTACCTTGGCTTAGTATACTGTTTGTTATCTTAGCTGTGTTTTTGATTGTAAGTGCGGCTATGCTGTATTCCAGCTCCAAAGTGAAGAAAGAAAATATCATTGATGCGTTGAAACAGGAAAATATTTAATTCAGTTACTCTGCTCATCGGATTCAATCCATAAAAGAAGCTCTGCTATTCAAATTTAGTTCTAACGAATAGGCAGAGCTTCATTTTTTATATTTAAGTGAATTAATTTCATAACACCTTTAGCTGCTTTAAGCCGAAATGTTAGAAGATGCTCCATTTCATCTCTTGTGAGATTTTCTCAAGTAATTCGATCCCGGCTTGACTATTTCCCTTATCATTCAGTGAGGGTCCAATGACCCCAATCCCATAGCGGCCTGGAACCAGTGCTAGAATACCGCCAGACACCCCGCTCTTGGCAGGTAAGCCGACTTGTATTGCAAATTCACCAGATGCATTATACATTCCGCAAGTTGTCATGAATGTCTTTGCTATTTGTACAACCCTATGCGGAATTAGTTCTTTTCCAGTCAAAGGATCTGTCCCATCACAAGCTAGAACTAAAGCCATTCGTGCTAAGTCAGCGCAATTGACGAGAATAGAGCAGTGACAAAAGTAAATTTGCAGCACCTCTTCGACATCTCCATCAAGAACACCATTTCCTTTTAAAAAGTAAGCAATGGAACGATTCAAATGTCCTGATTCAAGCTCTGAGTGAAAAACATCTTCATCATGTTTTAGGTTATCATTATTCGCAAGTTCTTTGAAAAATTGAAGAATTCGTTCTGATTTCTCTTTTTGACTGCTCCCATGAATTAAAGAAGAGACCATAATGGCTCCTGCATTAATAAATGGATTGAAAGGAATACCGGGTCTAACGAGTTCAAGCTTAAGCATGGAGTTAAAGTTATCTCCTGTCGGCTCCATACCAACTTTACTAAATACTTTATCTTCTCCATTATCCATAAGGGCTAAAATCAGGGTGTACACTTTAGATATACTTTGCATCGTAAAACGCATTTCAAAGTTTCCAGCGGAAGCAAATTCTCCTTTTGTGTTCAAAAGTGTGATCCCTAAGGCATCATGAGAGGCTTTTGCTAATTCAGGTATATAAGAAGCGACTTTTCCAGCAGAGGAGTGAGGTACACTTGATTTAACCCATTCAGGAAGTTGCTTTCGTAACTTTTCAATCTCGATATTCATCATCGGGTGCTCCTTTTCATCAAACATGTAGGGGAGAAAATGATTCATCTTACTTTTCCCACATATCGGAAGGATTATAAGTGAAGGGGGATAATAATTAAGAGTGAAGAAAAAAGGAGGAGACAATGAAATCCTTACTACCCATTCGAGGTACTCGGTTATATGTTGAGGAATACAACAACACATGCGAAGAGGCATTATTATATTTACATGGAGGACCTGGAGCCAGTTGCGTCGATTTCTGTTATCATCAGGCATTGGAGTTATCGGAAACCGTAAGGGTGATTGCTTTTGATCAAAGAGGAGTATTGAGATCTGACCCTATATCAGAAGGAGAAACGTTTTGCATACAAAATATCATAGAAGATTGTGAGGCTTTACGGATTCATTTAGGGATTCGTCAGTGGACTGTGTTAGGGCATTCATTTGGTGGATATGTGGCATTTAACTATGCGATTCAGTATCCGAATACCGTAAAAAGAGTAATATTTGAAACCCCTTCTTTTGATATAAAAAGCTCAATGAGAAATTTTATTCAAAGTGCATTACCTATTTTTCAATCTTTAAACCATCAAGAAGGCATCCAGAAGTGTAATCAGTATGTAGAGGGAGATTTCTCAGCAAGTGATCTTTGGAATGCTTGGGGGGAGATTGGGCAACAATTAGGTGAACATCGTGATCATCTTTACTTCAAAGGCATGAACCCTGAAGTATATAATGAATTGGTAGATCGGTTGGTTCCACCGGGCGAACTTTGGGAAAGGGGTCAGATACATATCAATAAACTGCAGGAGGAGGGCGAATTTTTTAAAAGTTTACTTCCAAAGCTCCACAAACTTACTCAACCTTCACTGTTAATTACAGGTGTATTCGATCCCGTATGTACGGTAGAACAACAGGAAACATATAGACAACAAATACCTAATCATTCCATCGTATCTTTTGATAAAAGTGCTCACTTTCCAAGACTTGAAGAACCGGAGAAATATAAGCAGGTGATCATAAGTTTCATTAAACAAAACTAGAACATTTTGAGGAACGGATGGGTACACGATATAGGAACGATGTTCTGCATACTAATCTCATTGATATTAAAAAATGCGGCAATAGCAGAAATGTCTGCTACGCCGCATTTTATACTTTTATGAATCGTTTTGTTCTTCTTGATGTTCTTCATAAAATGTAACTCGATTTCTTCCAGACTGCTTCGATCGATATAAACATTCATCCGCTATTCGAATAATGTTACCGACATTCGGATCATGTAAAGGATAGAATGCCACGCCAATACTACAGCCTATGGAAACATGATTGAAATCAACAATAAATGGCTTGTTCATGAAAGTGATGATTTCCTCAGCTAAATCAAGAGACTCTTGATAAGAAACAGCCTGTGATGATCGAAGAATGAGCAGAAACTCATCTCCTCCCAATCGAACAGTAATGTTGCCGGGTTTCGTAACCACAAGAAGTCTTTGTGCAACTTTCTGTAGGAGCAAGTCGCCTACTTGGTGGCCTAGTGTGTCATTTACTTTTTTGAAACCATCCAAGTCAATGTACATAAATGCAAGTGTCTCGAAGGGGAGATCGAGATGTTCAATCGTTTCTTCTAGATAACGTTCAAGTGCGATACGGTTCGGAAGTCCGGTCAATTGATCTTTTTCAGCGAGAAGTTTCATATCTCCGAGTGCAGATTCAGAACGACTTAACGATTCAACTAAACTTCGCAGCGATGTAGAAAGACTGTGGATCTCAGCAAATCTCTTGTATTCAGGAATGGTAACATTACTACCTGAACGAAGCTGATTCGCTGCTGCTGTTATTCCGCGAATGGGTCTGGAAATCGTCTCCGCAAGAAACCAACCGATGGTGGCAAATACGATGGATGCTATAATACCAATAAAAATAAAACTGTTCATCATTTGGCTCATAGAAGAAAATGCGACATCGGTAGGTTGTCTAACCAGTACAGTCCAGCCGAGGCCTTCATAATTCAGATAACCATCCCCATAAGCATAACCCGTGAGGTAGCTTTTTCCATTGGGCCATTCCTCAACTTCCCAGTCGTTCTCTCCTTTTTGACTTTTTGTAACGCTGCTAATATTAAGTTTCTCACCCACCATATTCTTCGGGCCAAGCAGTACCGTGCTGTCTGCTTTACTGATAATGAATAATTCTAAGTCTTTTATATGGTCCTTCTGAGGTTCGAGAATCGTTCTCTGAACTTCCTTTGACCATTCCCAGCTTAAGTGAGCAGCAAGTACACCAATTGTAGTTCCGGATTTACCTTGTACGGGTAAACTGATATCGACGAACTGTAAGGGTTCTCCCGTGGGATTTGGAAGAAGTTTCGAGAGTAATACACCTTCATGTACATCTCCGATAAACTTTCCTTTGATTCCTTCTTTAAAAACAGGACGTTCAGCTATGTTGTTTCCTACTAATATTCCGTCAGTTGCAGCTAGCACTTCACCGTGGTCGTCCATAAATCCAACCCAGGAGAAAGAGGGAAAGCTCGCCTTTAATTGATTAAGTAACTTTTGGGTCTTATCTACATCTTGAGTTTGTTCCATTTCCATCATAGCTGCTAAAATCTCAACCTCACCTGCACGGGACCACATGAAACTATCGAGTTTGTCCGACATTTGATAAGCGATACTCGAAAGGGATTGACCGATCTCATTTTGTAATCTCACTGCTGAACGATTGCTTAGGAGTGTCCCAATGATTGCAGTTAATAAAATGACAAAAGATGTGAATGTAAGAACAAGAATCGTACGTAATTTAATCATGATAGCCTCCCACGTCTAATATGTTTTAAGACTCACAGAACGAGGCTTTTTCATATAAAGTGAACAGTGTGAATATAACATGAAAAGGAAAAATAATCCATAGAATTTGTCGGTTTTTATCGCTATTTGTTATATTTTGTATTACTATTGTAATTAATTAATTAATAACACATGAAATTAGTTGAAGAGTTAAGATGTGTGTATTAATACAGACAGACTACCATTTAGCCTGTATATTTCTTTGTTGACCCATTGGTACTGTGCGATTTTTATTTCTTATTTTAGTTAAGCCCGAGTAAAGAGTGTGGAGGAATGTAATTGAACATGATAAGTAATAACAGCACGGAGGATGGCGTGACATATCAATCCGTGATTTCGGCGATGGAGAAGAACTTAGCAATTATTCGATTTGATCTTGAACGCCGTGTAACGTATGTGAATGAAGGATTTGCAAGAAGCATGGGTTATTCGAGAGAAGAAATGTATGGAATGTTACATAAGGAATTATGCTTTACCAAATTTGTTAATAGTCCAGAATACGAAGAGTTCTGGAGCAATATCCTTTGTGGGAAAAGTTATCAGGATAAGATTGAACGTAAAGATGCTAAAGGGAATCAAATGTGGCTCGAAGCTACCTATATGCCAATTTTTGATGAGAAGGGCGAGAAAATTCTCGCTGTAACTAAGGTAGCCACCAACATAACGAATCGCCAAAATAATCTTACGGCTGTTGTAGATGAGCTCAAGGAAATGTCTACGGTCCTAAACAAACGTGCTGAAATGGGTATTGAACGCAGCGAAGAATTGTTGAAAAGTATCTTCTCCATTGCGAATGTATCTGCCATAAATACGCAAACGCTTACAGATTTACAGCAGGAAGCTAAATCCATACAAAACGTAGTGAAAACGATTCGTAACATTTCCTCCCAGACGCAGCTCCTTGCACTTAATGCTGCAATCGAAGCTGCCCATGCAGGTGAATATGGCAGAGGGTTTGATGTTGTGGCTAAAGAAGTGAAGAAACTGTCTTCGATGGTAGAGAATTCGATTGTTGAGATACGAGACAGTGTACAGGGCATAACGAAAGAGATTTCAAATATATCTCAAGGGACAATGGAAATTCAGAATTATATTGAGCAAAGTCAACAGCAGATTGAGGTTGCCATGAAGGATTTTACAGTGGTACTCTCCTCCGCACAGGAGCTGGATTCCAAAGCAAGACAAGTGATAACGATTGTATAAATGTAGATGAAGGGCATGAGGAATTTCTCATGCTCTTTTTAGTGTGGAATCCCAGTTCAAGAGATTGAAGTTGAACGAAAACCTTGTTATAATTTTATGGATATAAATGGAAGGAGGACGACACGATGCCAGTAACTTTGTAATAGGTTATCTAATAAGGATTATTACCATTACAAGGATGCAGAGCAAAGTGTTGATTTTATCGCATAATGCAGTGAATCCTTGAGGAGTTACTGTATTATTGGATATGTCTTTCCAGGTCATCGGCTTTGTACTCCTGCTATTTTGAGGAGGTTCACATGAAGCATGTCATCAATACAAGTGATGAGATATTAACGGTAGATTGCAAAGATATTATGCTGAGAGAGTATATGGCAGAGGACTTAGATGCCCTTCACGATCTTACTTGGCAACCACATTTTCATGAGTTTCTAGTAGATTGGAATGTGTCTAAGGAGCAGAGAGAAGAATGGTTTCATAATTACGAAATCCCGGAGAATAAACAATTCTTACAAGCTGTATCTACAGATGGGGATATAGGAGAAATTCGTTTGCGTCTTGGAATCATCTCGAAAGGGACAGGTAAGTTCATTGGGGTCTGCGGTACAGGAGTGCTAGACAAAATTACTCCACCCAAGAGAGAAATTTACTACGGGATAGCAAGCGAATATAGAAATAATGGGTATACTACGCAAGCAGTGAAGGGACTCATTCATTACTTGTTCTGTAATACAAATACCGAGCAACTCGTTGCTATTGCACAGATATGCAATTTTTCATCTAATCGGGTGATCAATAAATCCGGATTTGTGTTTGAACGTGATATAGAGATTGAGGAAAAGAAGTATCACTATTACACAACGAAAAAAGAATAAGAGAAAGACGAAAGGATTAAGGGTTGCCATAAGGCAGCCCTTTCCATGGTTAGAGGGGATAAATAGATTAAAGGAGCTGTAAGAGTGGAATTAATCGCTGAAATTTCTGACATAGATATAGGTTTAATGAGAAGTAACTTACCTGATCAGGTTCACATACGAAAGGCTGTAAGAGCAATCATCTTAAATGAATCTAATCAAATCGCTCTCCTTTATGTATCGGAAAATAACTATCATAAATTACCCGGGGGTGGTGTGGAGACTAATGAAACATGGTCAGAAGCTTTACTGCGTGAAGTAAAAGAAGAGGTTGGGGCGAAGATAGAAATGATCTCTAATCTTGGATCCATTATTGAACATAGAGGTCAGCATCATTTAATACAACAATCCTACTGTTTTCTGGCTAGAGCGGTAGAAATTAGCCATACGCCAACTTTTACAAAAGAAGAACAAGCAAATGGATTCCAATTGAAATGGATGGATTATGAGCAAGCTGTTTCATTAATAAAACATGATAAACCAAAAGATTATGTCGGTCGGTTTATTCAAAAAAGGGATTTTCTTTTTTTACAGGAAGTGAAGATGTATTGCAAGGATATGTAAATTCATTTATATCTAAACAATAAATCTTAATTTTAAAATATAAGAGAGACTTGATTTTATGATTCTCATAATGTTATACTTCTCTGTGCTAAAAATCACTGTTTACGAGATTTAATGTGAGAGATTACTAACATATAAGTAAACTTGTTCCCAGAAGCTCGTGTGACAGATCATTTTACATACAGGAGGAACATAAATCATGGAACGCGTACAAGGTAAAGTAGCTATTATCACAGGTGGAGCTTCAGGAATCGGGCTTGCAACAGCACAGATTCTTGCTAAAGAAGGTGCTAAAGTTGTTATTGCTGACTTCAATCAAAAAGGTGCAGAAGAGGCAGCTCAAGAAATCGTAAATCAAGGCGGCGAAGCATACGGAATATTCTTGGATGCTTCCAAATTAGAATCCATTAAAGAAACAGTTGATAAAACAGTTGAAAAATACGGAACAGTAAACATTCTTTTCAATAATGTTGGTTTGACAAACTTGAGAAAAGATCTGGATGTTGTAAACATGGATCTAGAAGAGTGGGATCACCTAGTTAACGTAAACCTGAAGAGTGTACTTGCTGGATGTAAATATGCGATTCCTCATATGGTTAAAGCTGGTGGAGGAGCGATCATTAACACAGCTTCGATGGCTGGATTCGCATCTGATATTATTCGTACAGCATATGGTACAACGAAAGCAGCTGTCGTACATTTGACTAAATATGTAGCAACACAATACGGTAAACAAAATATTCGTTGTAATGGTGTAGCACCAGGTCTTATCCTTACGCCAGCAGCTAAAAATAACTTGTCTCCTGAACTATTAGATACATTTATGAAATATAATGCGCTTCCTTACCACGGAGAGCCAGAAGATATCGCTAATACGGTTCTTTTCCTTGCTTCAGATGAATCTAAATTTATCACAGGACAAACGATTCAAGTAGAAGGCGGACATTATCTTGCTAACCCAACCGTTCCGGACTTCGTTGCAATGAGTAAAAATCAATAATAAATATAGTTAGATATCTATATCTGGTTAATAGCACTCTTCCACTTCTGTGGAGGAGTGCTTTTTGACCCTGATGAGTTCAACATTTTTAGTAGAATGATGTTATTTTGACTTTAAGTTAGAATCAATAAGATTGCATCTAACAACTGGAGAAGTGAACTGATAGTTGATATATGGTAGTCTAAATGTATATATTACGGGATAGGGGATACTTATATGATATACGTGATTAGACATGGACAAACCGATCTGAATAAAGAAGGCAGGCTCCAAGGAAGAAAAGGATTACCGCTTAACGAATATGGAATCAAACAGGCAGAAATATCAAAAGAAGAAATGAATAGTGTGAAATTCGACTACGTGTTTTCTTCCCCGCAGATCAGAGCAATCCAAACCGCTGAGATCGTGAGTGGAATGAAAGCAACCATAGATGCAAGACTAGATGTGTTTGATCTAGGAGATGCTGATCTACTACATAGAGAAGAAGTGATAATGAGCGGGTCAACGCCTGATCCGGCGATTTATCAAGGTGTGGAAGACGTAAACAGTTATATCAAGAGAGTATTTCAATTTATGAATGAACTTGAATCGATGTATGGTAACACTCAAGTGAATATTTTGTTGTCAGGTCACAGATGTACAACAGGATGTATTGGAGCATACTTCTTGGGTACTCCAGAGGACGGAAATTTATTAAAATTTGCTTCGGCGAATGGAAAATATAAAACATATCAATTCGCATCGAAGGAAACTATATATAATAGTTGATGTAGCTAAGCCTCTTGAAACATGGCAATAAAATGCCGGGCACTTTTAGAAAGATAGCGATCTTTTAACCAGACAATCCCTACATCAGATTCAGAGTTAATGTCCGCGATGGGGAGCATTTTGATAACAGGTAACGGGAAAGAGGCCATTACCGATCTTGGGAGAATCGTTCCTCCAATCCCTGATGCTACAAGCGCAATAATGATGGCTACACTCGAACACTCGCAAATGACAGCAGGTTCAAAGCCGTGTCGTTTACATTCATTCATCACCCGGTTATGCATGGCAGTCGTTTCATCTGTCTTTAATGTTAGAAAGGGAATATCGGCTAGTTCGTGCATCCTTATTGAATCATGAGATGAAGCTAGTCTCCAATCACTTGGGAGTACGGCAACAAATGGATCGGAAGGTAGATGTAAAACAGAATAGGGACTCATTTCGGAAGTCGCTTCAAATGGCAATCTAGCCACAATGAGTTCAATCGTTCTTTGTTCTAATTGTTTAGCTAACAGAAAATGATCGCCTTCACTGATTTTAAAGGTTACTTCAGGATATTGCTCACGAAACATCTTGATTTTTGGTGGAAGAAGGGAAATACATGATACAACTGCGCCGATGGAAAGAATCCCTAGAACGCCTTCATCCACCTCTTTCACTTCTTGAATCGTTTCATGAAACTGTTGAATGAGGAGTTCTGCTTTTTGCCGCAAAATCTCTCCTGCAGGGGTAAGGTAGAGTTTGTGTCCGCTGCGATCAAATAAGGTAACCTCTAACTCTTGCTCCATTTGTCTGAGTTGACGACTTAAGGGGGGCTGTTCCATATTCAACACTTTGGCAGCGCGAGTGATTTGCCCTTCGTTTGCTATGGCTAGAAAGTAGCGCAATTGCCGAATGTCCATGATTCTCTCTCCCAACAATCATACCTAAAAGGTATGCATAATCTATAAAAAAGATATTTACAATATACTTTAAGAGGTGCTACAATTCAACACAATAATAGTTTGGAGAAAGTATGGTGGTAATCGTGTCATTATCAATGGAAATTGAACTTACGAAGACAAAAAAACAGAAGCCGGCTGCAAATGAGCTTGGTTTCGGTAAGTATTATACAGACCATATGTTCATGATGGACTATGATAATCCGGAAGAAGGCTGGCATAACCCGCGGATCATCCCTTATCAACCGATCTCTCTAGATCCTGCGGCCAAAGTGTTTCACTATGGACAAACCGTATTTGAAGGAATGAAGGCATATCGTACTTCTGATGAAAGAATCCTATTATTCCGTCCGCATAAAAACTTTAAACGCCTGAATTTGTCGAATGATCGTATTGATATTCCGCAAATTGATGAAGAATTCGCCCTGGAAGCATTGAAGCAATTAATTCAAATTGATCAGGATTGGATTCCTACCGAAAAAGGAACATCTTTATATATCCGTCCATTTATCATTGCAACGGAAGCTTCGCTTGGAGCATCCACTTCAACGTCGTACCAATTTATTATCATTCTATCTCCTGTTGGTTCCTATTACCCTGAAGGAATTAAGCCAGTTAGAATCTATGTTGAATCTGAATATGTTCGTGCTGTAAAAGGCGGAACAGGTATGGCGAAAACGGCGGGTAATTATGCTTCCGGATTAAAAGCTCATTCCGGAGTTGCTGGCAACGGTTTTGCTCAGGTACTATGGTTAGATGGTATTGAGCGGAAGTATATTGAAGAAGTAGGCAGCATGAACGTTTTCTTCAAGATTGACGGGAAGGTAGTGACACCTGCTTTAACGGGAAGTATTTTGGATGGGGTTACTCGGAACTCTATTCTTCAGTTACTAAAACACTGGAATATTCCGACAGAAGAGCGCTTGATTTCTATCGATGAGTTGTATGAAGCGTACACTAACGGTACTTTGGAAGAATCCTTCGGTACAGGAACAGCAGCGGTGATCTCTCCAATTGGTGAACTGCAATGGCAAGATAAGAAGATGGTCATTAACGAGGGAAATACCGGTGAATTATCAGCTAGATTATATGATACACTTACGGGTATCCAGAATGGTGAGCAAGAGGATGTACTTGATTGGATGGTTGAAGTCAAATAATTCGTAAGCTTTTCAAAATAACTTGTAATCTAAATAAAAGAACCTTCATCTGCAGATGAAGGTTCTTTTTTATTTCGTATATTATAACAACTCACGACGAAGATCTGCTCCTGATTTAGGAGACAAGTAAGACAGTGGAATATCAAGAACAGTTTTAGCTCCATTTTGTCCTTCACTGCTGAGGCGATATGCAGCTCTTGCATAAGCGACAAGTACGCTTGCAGTAAACTCTGGATTGCTCTCGAGTTTCAGACTGAATTCCATGATTTGTTTTGTACCTTTGCCTGTTACACCGCTGCGAATAACAAACCCACCGTGAGGCATGCCTTGATGTTCAGCTTTCAACTCTTCTTCCGTAATGAAATGAACATTCGTGTTGTAATCAGCGAAATAGTTCGGCATAGTTACGATTGCTTCTTTAATCGCTTCAAGATCTGCGCCTTCTTCAGGGACAATAAAACATTCACGAAGATGTTTATCTCTTGTCGTAAGTTCTGGTGTTTCACCAGAACGAATGCTCTCAATGACTTCTTCAACAGGAACTGTGTATTGCACACCTGCTTTTACACCCGGAACACGGCGAACAGCATCGGAATGCCCTTGGCTTACGCCTTTACCCCAGAAAGTAAAATCTTTACCTTCAGGAAGGATAGATTCAGCGAGCAAACGATTTAGTGAGAATAAACCAGGATCCCATCCTGTAGAGATGACACTAAGGTTATTTCCTTTCACTGCTGCTTCGTTCACTTTGTCATAGAACTCAGGAATTTTCGCATGAGTATCATAGCTGTCCACTGTGTTGAACATACTTGCAATAGCAGGGGTTTGTTCAGGAAGATCGGTTGCGGAACCTCCGCACAAGATCATCACATCGATTTTACCTTTATACTGTTCTACTGTAGAAATATGTTCGAATTTCGCACTGCCATTAGCAGATGTTAATTGATCCGGCTGGCGACGAGTGAAGATGGCTACAAGCTCCATGTCTGGGTTTTGCTTGATGGCAAGTTCCACACCACGGCCCAAATTTCCGTATCCTACGATACCTATTTGAATAGTTTTACTCAAGAAAAAGTCCTCCTCTAGTTGAAAATAGCAAATGCATATTTATAAGTATAAAGATCAGATATCAAATGTAAACTAAAACTTCGAATCCTAATTAGATCTTCACGCAATATAACGAGAAATATAACATTTAGTGTAAACTTATGTACGATTAATGCAAACCTATGTTGGATTATACAAAGACTTTGAACTTGATAAGTATATCCGTTTTAAAGACATTCGACTTAGTACCCGTTTGAATTTAGTCAATCCCGGTTACTAGAAAAAGAGGAGTTAATAGATATCCAACACACTTAATGTAACACACATACAAGATAATGGAGGGATCAACGATGTCTGAACAAGATCAATACAAAGTGCAGGACCCAACTACTCAGTATCCGAAAGCAACGAGTGAGTGGAAACAAAAACAACCTGAACCTGGATTACAGAAGGAAATGACCCCCGTGCCGGATGCTGGGGAGACTAGTTATCGCGGAAGCGGACGTTTAGCTGGGCGTAAAGCAGTCGTAACCGGAGCAGACAGCGGGATTGGACGTGCTGCAGCCATTGCTTTTGCTCTTGAGGGTGCGGATGTTGTATTGTCATACTTACCTGAAGAAGAAGCTGATGCCAAAGAGGTGGTTCAGCGGATCGAAGAAGCAGGAAGAAAAGCGATTGCGATCCCTGGTGATTTGAAAGATGAGAAGTACTGCGAGCAGTTAATAGAAGATGCAGTCAAAGAACTTGGCGGTATTGATATACTTGCGAATGTTGCCGGTAAACAGCAATTTGTAGAAGACATCGCAGATCTTACAACCGAACAGTTTGATGCGACTTTTAAAACGAATGTATATTCCACGTTCTGGTTGTGTAAAGCGGCGATTAAACACATGAAACCGGGAAGTTCGATTATCAATACGTCTTCTATTCAGGCCTATACCCCAGCACCGATCTTACTAGATTATGCGACAACGAAAGCGGCCATTAATACGTTCAGTAAAGCTCTTGCACAGCAAGTCGCTAGCAAAGGAATTCGGGTGAACGTGGTGGCTCCAGGTCCGGTATGGACACCGCTTCAAGTGGTAGGAGGACAGCCTACAGAGAAATTAGCAGAGTTCGGTGCGGATGTACCGATGGGTCGTCCTGGTCAACCTGCTGAAATGGCACCAGCCTATGTATTCTTGGCAAGTCATGAATCAAGTTATGTGACAGGTGAAACACTCAATGCAAATGGCGGCGTTCCTTCCCCTTGATTTGATTTATATAAATGATATATAAAAAGGAGCTAGTTTCCAAAGTGGAAATTAGCTCCTTTTTAGTCGTTCTAAGGTCGCTTTCTTGTTCTTTTATGTATCTATTATGATGAATTTCTCGAATTCTGCGCTAGAGAAAAATGAGACTAATATCGCGATATAAGCAAACGAAATTCGTAATCGAATGGCAACCAATATGGATATATTTTTATCGTTGCAATTTCCCTATAGTTGATGTCAATATGTATTATATAATGTAAAAAAATTCAATTAAATGAAATTTTTAAAAAAATAAAAGGTGGTAAGGAGGATAATAATGTTATCGAAAAACGAACACGTTGTCGCAGGGACAGGTCCTTTGGGTCTAGCATTAATCAATGAATTATTAAAGCAAGGCAAGTCAGTAAAAGCTGTAAATCGAAGCGGGAAAGCGATAGTGCCTAAAGGTGTACCATGCATCAAAAGTGATATGACAGATTTGGAAAATACCCGAAATATCCTGAAAAATGCATCGGTTATTTATAATGCCACGGGTCTTCCATATCGGGAGTGGCCGACGGTATTGCCTGTCATCATGAATAATTTAATACAAGCATCTGCTGAGAATGATGTAAAGTTAGTATACGCTGATAATCTATACGCATACGGTCCTCAGAAAGAGCCCTTTCACGAGAACATGGCTTACCAGCCTGTTGGGGAAAAAACGAGGGTGCGCGCTCAGCTGGCTACCACTTTAATGGATGCTGTAAAGCAGGGAAAACTTAGAGCAACCATTGGAAGAGGATCTGATTTCTATGGTCCATATGCTTTAAACGCTATGCTGGGTCAGAGAGTTTTTCTACATTTGTTAGAAGGAAAGCCAGTTGAACTGATCGGCAACCCTGACACCTTACATTCCCACATCTTTATTAAAGATTTTGCGAGAGGTTTAACCATTCTAGGTGATGAGGATAGAGCTGTTGGTGAAGTATGGCACATTCCTCATGCAGCACCAATGACCACTCGGCAGTTAGTTGAACAAATATCATCTCGTTTATCTAAGGTGCCGAAATATCGAATTGCAAATAAGTTTATTGTCAATGTAACAGGCTTATTTAATCCGTTCATGAAAAATTTTAAAGAGTTAATGTATCAACAAGATCAGAATTTTATTGTCGATTCCAGCAAATTTAGTAATCATTTTGCTTTTGATACGACCTCACATGAACAGGCGATCAAAGAGACAAGTGATTGGTACATAAATCAACAAAAATAATGATAAGGAGGACAACGATTAATATGGAAAATGAAATCGCAGCGGTTTTTGATCACGTAAACAGGGAAGAGATTGTGAGCCGTTATGGTATAAAAACAGAAGACTTACATTATATTGGCGGTTTTCAAAACTTCATTTATGAATACCAGGTTGATAACAAAGAGTACATAATGAGATTCACCCCAAGTGCGCATCGTACCCTTAGTGAAGTGCAAGCAGAGCTAGAGTGGATTCTTTACTTGGCTGATCATGGAATATCTGTATCTGCACCAGTACCCTCCATTCACGGAAGGAGGACTGAAACTGCAGAATTAGAAGAGATGTATTTTACAGCAGCAGTCTTTGACAAAGCAAAGGGAAAGAAAATAGATTACCCCGACTGCCTTAAGGATCATGAACTGTACGAGAGATTAGGGAGATTAACGGGTAGAATGCATGCGTTATCGAAATCGTATAAACCTGCAGATGCTAAGATCAGAAGACATGAGTGGACTGAAAATTATTACTTGAAAAATATCGATATCTTGCCAGATTCTCATACTGGGGTAAGAGAACGTTATTTAGAATTGGTACATTCGATTCAGAAGCTGCCAATCAGTGAAGATGCTTACGGATTGATTCATGGGGATATTATTAATGCAAATTATTTAGTCAGAGAACAAGGCGAGATAACATTGTTTGATTTTGATGAAGCCCAGTATAGTTGGTTTGTGGAAGACATCGCTATACAGCTGTATTATCTTGTATATGTATATGGCGGGGAGGAAGGAAAGAACCTCAGAGAGTATCAAGCGAGTAGATTTATGGAACCTTTTCTAAAGGGATACCGCGAAGAGAATCAGCTTGAAGAGCAATGGTTAAAACAAATGCCTTTGTTCTTAAGGCTCAGAGAACTTATTGTATACATTGGAGCCTTTCGCAATTTTGAGGGCGATGAAACCTTCAGTCATTCGGATAACCAGTGGTTTAAAGATTGGATTAGAGAAAGCAAGATCCGTTTAGAAACAGGAGAACCAATTGTGAACATATGGGGGAATTGATATGACTACGAAGTACATGGGTGCAGCGGCTGTTATTTTGAATTCTAAAGGTCATATTTTGTTAGTAAAACACAGCTATGGCAAGAATAATTGGGATCTTCCTGGAGGGAAGTCCGAAGAGAAGGAGTCAGCAGAGGAAACAGTGATAAGAGAAGTGCAAGAAGAAGTTGGACTTACGGTACAAATGGAGCAGTTAACCGGTGTTTATTATGATCCTAACTTTGACATGCATCATTTTGTATTTATCGCAGATCATTCTTCTGATCAAAAACCTGAGCCATCTTCGCCCGAAATTCTAGAATGCGGATATTACGATATTACGGACTTGCCGAAACCCATTAGTGATTTTACCTACAGACGTATCCAGGATGCAATCCGAACCGAACGCAAACAATTATTCCATACCATCGGACCGAGACAGTGGATTGAATAATTCTTCGTCTAACAACAGTATAATAAATATAGATGGCCGCCTTATTACAGGCGGTTTTCTTATGGGGATTTTTGATAAACGAAGATTTATCACATTTCCGTAACCTAAACGCCCTTATTCCGTATTAATGCTATGAACATGTCTTAATGGCAGGACTGGGTATGATGTAGATCTGTTGATGTTTATGGAGAAATCTCTTACAAAGCATACGTAGACATGATGAACAATAAAGAAGTTGAGGTAATCCATTAGATGAATAAAGAAATGACAGTTCGTGCGGATCATTGGTATCAGGAAGCAGAACGAAAAGCAGCAGCGTATTATGAAACACTTTATAATCAGTTTATAGATAAAACGTATGTATCTTTATTAACAGAAGACATTTTGTTATGGAAAAAAGATCATGTTCATGAAAATTCCATTATTCAATTTCTAAAGCGCAGAAAGAAAACTCCAAATTCGAATGACTATTATCAGTACATGAAATGGCTGCATTATACGGGTAAATTAGATGATTATTTAGATCGCAGCGTCTCCTATATTTATATGAGGGATCTTGGTAAAGCGCTCGATGATCCGCATACGCAGATTCGTATTCAGCGTCTGATTACAGATATTAAAAAGTATCTGCTTACTCCTGGAACAGCGAGTGATCGTGAAGAGCCTGATTTCATTAACTTCGCTTCATTTTATAGATGGGCACAGAAAGAAAGAGTAGAGAATGCAACCATTTGGGTGATGAACAAACTGAAGCGTGTCTCTGCTCATATCCCTAAAGAGATGGACGCTGAACAAGCACAGCGTAAACTTATGAAGATCATTATCGGGGTTGTTCTTCACGTGATGGAAGAGATGGATGATGAGGTATCGCCTGAAGAACGAGCTGAGAGTTTAGATGCAGCCATTCGTTTGGGTTATTCTTATGGACTCACTTATCCATTTATAGACGACCTTTTAGATTCGGATGTACTGAGTAACGAGGAGAAAGAGCAATATTCGGAGATGATACGAATCTCGCTTCTTACCGGATCTGTTCCTGATCTGGAAGAATGGACTGGAACAAACTTGGAAATGATTCAGTATGTTCATTCTGAGCTTCGAGAAGCTTTTGAATTCATTAGGGATTATCAGCGAGCAGATACACAGGCTACATTCTTAGAACAATCGTATGTGTTTTTTCAATCTCAAGATCAAGATCGTATCAAGGATCTATCCAATGGGAGTTATACGAACGAAGAAATCTATCTACCGATCATTATCAAATCATCATCGTCGCGTCTTATCGTTAGATCCGTTATTAGTGAACCTATGGATGAAGGATTTGAAAATCGAACCTTTGCTTATGGAATCTACAATCAGTTGGCAGATGATTTTGCAGATATGTTTGATGATCTGCGGGATGGAGCAGTCACGCCTTATACTTATTACTTAACATACCGACACCAGCGGCCGGATTTAATTAATCCTTTTGAGCTGTACTGGGCCGTTATCTCCAATCTAATTCGTAATGTATACCATTCGGATGCGAAGACTCGTGAAGTGATCCTCGATCGTGCTATTAATGGATTAAAACGCTGCAAAAAACGTGTAGGTTCGAGCAAATACAATGAGATTATGGATATTTTCACATCTAGCATACCTGAATTTAACCGGCTAATTCAGCAGATGGTTGGAAAAGCAGAAGATGTGGATTTCTTTGATAAACTGCTTCGTGATCAGCTGCTGACCGTGATGAAAAAAGAGCGTCTTGAAAAGGAAGAATTCTTAAACACGATAAACACAGCGCAAACCGAGATTAACCGCCTGCTGAAAATATCGAAACCGGTTCAGGCTTCATCGCTGAAAGAACCGCTTACGGATGCTGCCAACTATAGTCTTGCAGGCGGCGGCAAACGAATCCGTCCCGTCATGGCTTGGGTTATGGCAGTGAAGGAATATGGCTTACATTCTTCCGCCATTGCACCGTTGCTGCGTTCCCTGGAATATATGCATACGGCATCCCTGATCTTCGATGATCTGCCCACACAGGATAATGCGGCAACCCGCAGAGGACACGCTACTTTACATGAAGTGTATAATAGTGCAACTGCAGAATTAACAGGGCTATTTCTGATTCAAAAGGCAACGCAGGAGCAATCTTCACTAGATGCATTTGACCCAAAATCTGTCCTGGCTTTGATGCAATATTCTTCACAAAAAGCAGGAGAGATGTGCATGGGTCAGGCGATGGATCTAGAGTCCAAAGGAAAAGAGCTCACGCTAGATGAACTGAATACCATTTGCTTTTACAAAACGGGAATTGCATTTGAAGCTTCCCTGATCATGCCGGCCATTCTTGCTAACGTGGAAGAAAAGGAAATCGCAACTTTGAAGAAATTTGCTTATCATGCGGGTATTGCTTTTCAGATTAAGGATGATCTGCTTGATCTGCAAGGAGATTTGAAATTGCTTGGGAAACCTACGGGGAAAGATGTTCAGAATAATAACTCAACATTCGTAACTGTACTTGGAGCGGACGGTGCAGCACAAGCCATGTGGGAACACTATTGTTATGCTGTAGATGCTCTAAAAGCGATGCCTCGGAATAGTGTTTTTCTAAAGCATATATTGGACTATATCATCCATCGAGATCATTAGCATGCTCGTAAAACTTATCAGATGAACAAAAGTGTTGGCATTCATGTCAGCACTTTTTCTCTTTGCATAATTCATACAAAACATAATTTGTTTTAATAATCACTCCCAAGTGGTAATGATATAGAAATAACCACACAATGAAGAATCATGAAGGAAGCTTACATAAATTAAACAACGAGAGGTATGAGACTATGGCGCTTGGCGTATTATTTATTATGTTTGTTATTGTATCAATACTGAGTCTCGTTAGTATCGCACTAATGTTTATAGTAAAAGATAGAAAGGTAAATAATATTGCTTTTTCTATTACAGTAATTCTTGGTTTAGTGATCGGATTTATGAATGTTACCGCACTCCCAAGCAATGAAACTACAGAGAAAATCACTGTAGGTGCTGTTGGAGCAATGGCCTTTGTTGCAGTTATTTGTAAAGTAATGGGAAAGAACGTCCTTGCTAGGATTTTGGCTGCTATTTCCGTTATATTAGGAATCTTGCTGCTCTTCTGGTAAAACGATAGCATCCACGCTTTTCTTGTTGAAGTAACAAGAAGCGCGGGTGTTTTTTTTGTTGTCACATCAAAGCCTGTTTAAGCAAATACCAATGCGTGGTGGAATTTCAAGTGAATGAATTCTGGGATAGGTTAATAAAAATGAAAACATTTACAATTATGATAACATCTATATAATCAAAACTAAGAAGCTAATGTAAAAAAGACGGAGGAAGGTGGGATTGTATGGCTATGTATATCATTGTGATTGTCGTAGCATTAATTGGAGGAGTGGGTACCGTACTTGTAGGTTTATCGAAAGAGAATGCAAAGCAAAACCACGAATATGAAAGCAAAGCTAAAGAAAATATAGGTAAAATTGTATTGTTTTATCTAGTTGCGATTATTGCTTTTATTATTTTGTGGGTGCTGTTAATGGATTAGCAAACCGACATTGTATGGATTTTATAAAATGACATATAGTTGTCAAGATTATAGCGCCATTTAGTGCTCTTTTTACTTTACAATAAATGAATTGGCAGATGAAAGGAGCAATCACATGGAATTCATTACGATGATGGCTGTAGTTATACTGTTATGTTGTTGGTGGGCGTTAGCTTTGTTCTTCAGACTTGCAAAAGATGACCATTAATAAATCAACACTCATGAACGTAATAACAACAAAATATTGGGTTTAACAAATACATAAGGAGCCGCGGATAACGCGGTTTTTTGTTTGGAATAAAATGCAGCCTTTGTCCGGTCATACGAACAAAGGCTGTATATTATTATATAAATCGTATGGATGGCGTTTCTTAGATGTAAATCTAACCTTTTTAATTAATTTTGGCGCAGTGGTTTCAGTGCTCCGCTCCAAGCGATTACCTGATCAAGCATACCGTTCACATTGACAAGATGCAGGTCTGCCGGTTTAAATACTGCTCCATTCTCAAAATCAGTGAAGAGGGAAAGGGCTGGGTGTACACGAACATCTGCCACAGATAACTCTCCCAAAATTCCACGTAAATGCTCAGCAGCACGAGCGCCACCAACCGAACCATAACTTACGATACCAGCAGCTTTATTGTTCCAAGCTTCGCGTGCATAATCGAGCGCATTCTTTAATGAAGCGGAGATACTGTGGTTGTATTCTTGAACGATAAAGACAAACCCATCTAAACTTGCAAGTTTCGTATTCCAAGCAGTTGCTTGTTCTGTAGCATCTTCTTCTCCGAGTAGTGGAAGTTTGTAATCAGCTATATCGATAATTTCATAATTAGCATCCCCGCGCTGATCAGCAATACTTTTCACCCATTCTCCAACTTGTGGACTTAAACGACCTTGACGAGTGCTTCCTAAAATAATTCCGATGTTTAGTTTTGACATTGTGATTTCCTCCTAATGGTTAATCATTTTTTTTGTTTGTTGTATGTAACTCTTTATGTATTTATTATAACTCCGTTTAATTACTAATGTCAAGATAATATATAAAAGTAAGTTTATATATTTATGAATGGAAATATTAACTCGATCTGGACATTTTTTTGGGGAGCTTGTTTGATGAAATGTTCATTATCACATGAAGATTAATTGTATTTACTATATAAACCTTATATGTATGTTTATTACGTTGACGTAATACGTTATTTTCGTTTATAGTACGATAGTACTTCAATGCACAAAAGCAAAAAAGCTTAAAAGTAAAAAAGTGAACTTGACTTACGTATTATAAATATTGAAAACGAGAAGATATGAAATCATATCCGAACATGTATAAGGAGCTTTCATCATGGACAGACAGCTTAGTTTTTCAAAAAGTTTGACGCTTATTATTTTTATTCTAGCATTATTATTTGTATCCATATTTCTATTAAAAGCAGAGCCGCATATCCCGCTTCTCTTCACCACAGTAGGTACAGCTGTATTGCTGCGTATATTCGGAGTTTCTTGGAAAAAACTTGAGTCCGCAATAATTCAAGGGATTCAAACGGCGATTATGCCCATTCTCATTCTCTCACTCATTGGTATTCTGATTGCCGTGTGGATGATGAGCGGCACCGTGCCGACTATTTTATACTATGGTATGGATTATATTAAACCTCATTATTTTGCAGTGAGCGCATTATATATCACAATTATGGTCTCGATGTTTACCGGCAGTTCTTTTACTACGGTGAGCACGGTAGGTGTCGCTCTGATGGGAATTGCTTTAACAACTGGTATTGCACCAACCATTGCTGCAGGAGCCGTTATTTGCGGCGCGTGTTTTGGAGATAAAATGTCACCGCTCTCGGATACGACGAATTTTGCTCCAGCAGTGGCGGGAATTTCTATTTTTACTCACATTCGTAATATGATGTTTACCACACTGCCGGCACTGATTCTTACAACTATATTTTTCCTATTTCTGCCAATGCCGAGCACGATTGATTTATCGTCTATTCAAGCAATCAAGTTAGCATTACAAGATGGATTTCATATTCATTGGTTAACCCTTTTGTCCCCGATTGCCGTTATTGTATGCTCAGTCAAGCGGGTGCCGATTCTTCCAACACTTGTTGTTGGGATCGTCAGCGGATTACTCATTACTGCACTTATTCAACAGCAGGCGTCTGTTAGTTTTTGGTTCAGCGTGATGCAGAGTGGTTACACCAGCTCGATTACGAATGAGACGGTAGCTTCTATCGTAAATAGGGGTGGACTTCAGTCGATGATGGGATCTGTATCCCTCATCTTAATCGCTTTATCGCTCGGTGGATTATTGCAGTATTGTGGTGTAATTGAAGCTTTTTTCCGTAAGTTGATTCAGCCGCTGAAGCGTAAGAGCAATATCGTTCTTATGACGGGTGCCTCATCCATCGCCGTAAACGGAATGACAGGAGAACAGTATTTATCTATTCTCTTACCAGGTCAGATGTTCAAGGATGAATATACACGCAGGGGAATTCCTACCAGAACCTTGTCGCGAACACTTGAGGATTGTGGGACGCTTGTTAACCCACTGATTCCTTGGGGGGTAAGCGGGGCCTTTTTCGCAGCAACCTTAGGGGTTCCTGTTATCGAATATATTCCATATGCAACATTTTTATGGTTAAGTCCGATAATTACGTTTGCTTATGTTCTGATTCCCAAGTTGCAGAAACAATCGTTAGAATAGTAAAAGTAAAAATAAATGTGTACAAACTAAATACTACCTAAGGGAAGTCGCGTAGATCGCGGCTTTTTTTCGTATAACTGGTGGGAAAGAATGAGTTTAAATCAAATAGTATTTTGTAAAATATTACATAAAAATAAAGGATATAGTATAATTCGGTATGCTCGTTAATCCGATGAAATACTTTTGCGAAGCGTTGAGATAAGTAGATTAGTTAGAGGTATCTATTCAAATACATAAAATCTTGGAGGTTATCATGAGAGAAATAGATTACACGGATTACTTTTGGCAGGATGAAAAGGTGAGGCTGCGTGCAATACAGGAAGAAGACTGGGAGAGTTGTTATATCAGTGATTTCGACACGCCTGCTCGTATTTTACTTGAATGTGCTGTGGAGTTACCGCCTACCATTTTGGGGGCAAAAAAATTCGTAGCAGATAATGCAAACTTTACATCCACAAATGGACGAATTATGTTCACTATTGAAAACCTGGATGGCGATAGCATTGGCGGTATTAATCTAAACAGCATCAACGAGAGAAATGGAACATTTAGTATCGGTATTGTAATAGATAAAGAGTATAGAGGTAAGGGTTACGGAACAAGTGCCATGAAAATTCTTTTGAAATATGCATTCCTAGAACGAAGACTTAATAAATTTAATGATTATGTTCTTGAAGGTAATGTCGGTTCGGCGCAGATGATGAGGAAACTCGGTTGTATTCAAGAAGGGGTCCGCCGTCAGGTGGTATATGTAAATGGTAAATACTTGGACTTTATTATGTTCGGGTTAACGAAAGATGAATTTATTGAAAAACTAAAGGAAGATGGAGCATGAATAACAGGAGGGAGAAATCTCAGGTGTATTTTCCAGTTTCTTATTCAACCTTATCTCATAAGGCACTACGAGAATTTATAGGAATGACTTATGGTCTGAATGATATAACTGAGTTCCGTTATTTGCTTCGCGGGATGAATGATACCTATCATATTAAAACAACAAAAAATAACTATGTGTTTAGAGTTTACAGGGCGGTTCGAAGATCTGAGTATTCCGAAGTTGCTTTTGAAATTGAATTGTTAACCTACTTAGATGGGAAAGAGATCCCGGTATCTCTACCCATAGCTGATCAGAGCGGGAATTTCATTCAAACGCTGAACGCTCCAGAGGGCAACAGATTCGGCGTGCTCTTTTCATTTGCAGAAGGGACCGAAAGGTCTATTGATGATGAAGAAATAAGTCATCTTTTTGGTAAAGCAGTAGCTGATATTCATATGAAAACAGATGGTTTTCAGTCTGAATTTACAAGACAGCCATTAGACTTGGAGTATCTTATCCACCAATCACTCGTCTCGATCGAACCCTATATGACTCATCGAAGTGTGGATTTTGAATGGCTTAGAACGTTTGCAAAACAATTAGAAGAAAGACTACTTGAATTCCCACTAGAAGAGTTGGACTGGGGAATCTGTCATGGTGATCTTCATGGAAATACAAATATTAGCTTCAAAGAAGATATGTCATACACTCATTATGATTTCGATCTATGTGGATTTGGATGGAGAGCATACGATATTGCGGAATTTCGACTAGCCAGGGAAGTACGACTTCGTCATGATCCGGACAAATTAGAGCGACTATGGAATGCATTTATTGAGGGCTATGAATCGGTAAGAAGACTCAGCAAAAAGGATTTGCAGGCAGTACCGATCTTTGTGGGAATAAGGCAGCTATGGTTAATGGGGTTATGTCTAGGAGATTCTCATATTCATGGGAGTATTGATTTTGACGATGATTTTATTAGCGATAAACTAGACTTTTTTATAAACTTGCAAGTTTAAAATAAAGTTGAATGCGATTACATCAAATGCAATTAAAGGAGCAGCAATATTCATTTTACTTAAGGAGTGAAAAACTTGATGGAATCAAATATTCATCTTCGATGGGCAACCGCAAAAGATGCACTAGACCTTGTTAAACTTAATAACGAATTTAATGGAGTGGGAATTACAGAAGAAGAAGTTATTGAAAACTTATCTTATTCTAATGAGCTTGTTGCATTAGCTTTAATGAATAATGTACCCGTAGGATTCGCTTGCGCGCAATTTTACAAATCTATATGTTATCCAAATCCTCATGCTGAAATTACAGAAATGTTCATTAAAGAAGATGTACGAAGAAAAGGGATAGCGACATCATTGTTGGCTTTTATTGAGGCAGAACTTAAATTACGAGGTGTTTCTTCAGTGAAATTATTAACAGGTAAAAAGAATGAAGCTGCTATACAAACATATGAAAGATCAAGTTATATAAAGCAAAAGGAACAGGTTCTACAGAAGAAATTATGAGACGTTGTTCTCTAGAGAACACTTTCGAATTAAGATGTGAAAATACGAATAGACGGAGGAGTTAATCTTATGAAGATTAGATCTGTTTCACTAGGGATCATTAGAAAAGAAGAAAACATTTTAGTTGAAGTCATTAATTATCCTGGGATCAGCACAACTTTCTACCGACCAATTGGTGGAACCATTGAGTTTGGCGAAAATAGTAAACAAACATTAATAAGAGAAATTAGGGAAGAACTGAATCATGAAATTGAAGAAGCGCAATTAATCTCTGTCATAGAGAACATTTTTGGTGTTTTGGATGATATAGGACATGAAATAGATTTTATTTATGAAGTGAATTTGAAAGATAAGACCTTTTATGATCTTGATGAAATCGACGGAATCGAAGGGGATATTCATTATAAAGCTCAATGGAAACCACTAGATTTTTTCGAATCGGATTCTGACGTAAAGTTGGTTCCAGATGGACTGCTAGATTTACTCTCACAACGAGATAACAACAATGTAAGTGTAATTAAGCATGTGAAAACGAACTAAAGACTTGAGAGTAGCGAAAGATTTGGCGCGGAACAAGCTGTATATTTTTTGCAAAAGCTTGAAAGTAATTCAAAGTAATTCAAAGGACGTGGAAACGTATGATTAGGTTAGTAAAGCCTAATTTAAAGTTGAAGGAAGAATACTTATCTTTTTATGAAGAATGGAAGCGATCTGGTGAGGATATGGTTCCATGGGTCATAAGCAAAGATCCAAGTGACTTTCCAAAAATGCTGAAATCACTGTCAGATAATGAGGAAGGTGTTGGTCTACCAGAAGGTATCGTATCAGATTCAACTTTTTGGTTGGTTGACAAAAGTAATAGAGTATTAGGGGCGGTAAATATTAGGCATCAATTAACACAACATTTGTACAATACAGGAGGGCATATTGGTTATGGTATTCGCCCGTCTGAAAGATTAAAAGGTTATGCAACCAAACTATTAGAACTATCCTTAAGTGAAGCTAAGAAAATCGGAATTAAAGAGGTATTAGTTGTCTGTGATGCTGATAATGTGGGATCGGAAAGAACCATTATTAAGAACGGTGGGAGAGCCGATGCAGATTACATAGAAGACGACGGGAATATAATTAAACGATATTGGATTGAAATTGTCTAACTCGAATAAGCCATAGACATCTGATAAGAGCGATTTCTTAAAATACTTAAGAGATGGGGAGGGACAACACAAGATGAAGCAATATAGATTAGAACAAGCAGATAAAAATAAGTTTGCAGTTCATCAAGTAATCTATTCTAACTCCGATATTGAGATGTGGTATGACTGGAATACTCGCTTACATGACACAAAATTTACAGACCAAAGTTTTTGGATCATGTGCGGCGAGGATAGAATTGGAGGGGTGATAAAGATGAACGATACGGCAATGTATCCGTTTATGATCCCGCCTTTTTCTGATCGACAACAACTGTGGAATATATTATTAACATGTTGCCATGATCTAAGGCATATCAACGGAGTTCTGCAAGACGATGTAAATATACTGCACTCATATGGCTTTAAAGTAAATGTAATTAGGCAGGTCATGTGCTGTCCGACAGGTTCGCTTAAGGAGCCGGTACCTCCAAGTGGATTATCCTTGTACTTATTAGATGATTCTTTTGATACAACAAGAATTAAGAATGTAATAAAAGAAGGATACAGCGGTGGAATAGACTACGAGATCTTTGGTGCTCGAAGTGACGAGAAGATCATAGAGGATATTTCGTATCTTATGCAAGTTTATAAACATAGGAATCTTTCCGTATATGTCGTAGATGAACAAAACCAAGAAATTGTCGGACTTTGTATCTCTGGTATCAGTGAAAAAATGCCCTTAGGTTTTGCAGAAATCGGGGAGTTGTGTGTAGTCCCTCAGTATAGGCATAAAGGAATTGCCGAGTTCATGCTTAACTACATAAAACAATCAGCTAGTGCGTATACGGAAGTAATAAAATTATGTGTTACTGTGGGAAATAATGCAGAATTACTATATAAGAAAACAGGATTCCAAGCAGGACCACGATTTACAAGGATGACCAAAAGAAATTAAATCGATCTTAAAACAGTATGCGAAACTACTAATCTTTTTAATAGAGAGGTGTGTAATGAAGCTATTTCATTTTAGTGAAAATCCGGATATTAAAATCTTTAACCCCCGAACAATTTACGATCAAACTGATGCAAAAGTATGGACCATTGATAAGTATCATGCGCCACATTACTATTTTCCAAGGGACTGCCCAAGAGTCTGCGTTTGGCCAAAAGAAGATACAAAAGAACTAGATATAACTCGTTTTTTTGGAATGTCTCAGGTGAACCGGATGATTGCAATTGAAACAGGTTGGTATGATCGAGTCAGAAAAGGATCTATTTATCGCTACGTTTTTGATTCAGCAGACTTTGAGTTAGAAGAAGAAAATGCGGGATATTATGTAGCAAGACGCCCAGTAACTCCAATCGAAGTTGAAAAAATGGATGACTTGGTCACAGCTATTTTGGATGAAGGGATAGAACTTAGGATCACTCCCTCTTTAATGCCTATGAAAGAATATGTACTAGAGTCTACAATCAACTTCTCCATGATCCGGATGAGAAATGCAAAACAGGAATAACCTAATATGAAGATCATCGTTACGGGCGGAGCTATTATAAGAGACAACGAAGGACGAATATTACTTCAAAAAAGATCAGATTATGGCAATTGGGGACTTCCGGGTGGTGGGATGGATGCAGGTGAGTCTATTGAAGATACTATGATACGAGAAGTATTGGAAGAAACCGGTCTTGAAGTTAGACAGTACGAACTTTATTCAGTTTATAGCGGACCACGCATGAAATATAGGTATCCAGACGGAAATGAAGTCGTTTTTGTCATGTTCATTTTTAATGCAAAAGTGGATTTAGAGGGGAGAATTGCTGAAGACAATAATACGCTAATATATAACGATGATAATCAAGAATCATTAAAGCTAGAATTTAAATTTATTGAAGATATTTATATAGAAGATATAAGCACTGTACAAAGACCCGTATTTGAAGATTTAAAGAGAGAAGTAAGAACCATATTGAGAACGTAAACCTGTAAGTGAATTTATGGAGGACTAAGAACGGTATACGAAAGGACTGAAGAGATTGAAGTATAAAATACTTGTCGCATCAGTCTGGTATGACACTCAGGGCAATGAAATAATAAGAATTGGTATATCTAATAATGATATCTTATGAGAAATTCATCAAGATGACAAAGCCTACACATTATTATCTAAGGAGCGAATTCATGAATATCAAAGTGCAATTAACCAGTAAAGAGGAATCACACATTATAAAAAACATATATCCTTTATATCTGTATGATCTATCAGAACACTATGTCAGGTATCCAAATGTTCATGGGATTTATGAAGAAAGTGATGATTTTAAAACACTAAGTGACCAATATGAAGTTCAAAATATTTGGTGGGAAAAACCAGACAGTTTGTATCCCTTTTTAATTTTAGCAGATGATTGTCCGGCGGGATTTATCCTCATTGCTACTTCCCCGTATTGTGCAGAGAATGTTGATTATTTTGTGCATGAGTTCTTCTTACTACGTCCTTATAGAGGTCGAGGTATCGCGGAACAGGCTGCTACCAAAGTGTTTGAGCAATTGAAGGGGAAATGGGAACTGTTTACTAATCCTTCTGAAAGAAACCAAACAGGACAAAGATTTTGGCGGAAGACCGTTTCTAATTATAGGAAAGGCAATTATGTTGAGTTGAATGATGATACCTTTGACGGACAGAAACTAATATTTCGGTTTGATAATACAGAGAAGTAAGTTTTCAAATAGGATTCTCTAGAAGGAGGAACTCGAATCTTGATTGTATTTGCGTACATCGCTGTTTATATAATGCCAATATTAGGTTTTTTGTTCATAGTCGCATTATTAAGAGCAATCAAAAAAATTGTGAAAAACAAGTCATAAGCTGAAGTATTTTGGAGTGGGCTTCTATTTGGCATTATTGTGTGGTGTATTGCTATAGTTGCTATATTTAATGAATGGTGATGACGACTCGAACTCGGACACTCATCTTCACCACAATGAATCTACTATTCATATAGAAGGAGTTGTTAAAGTGGATCAGAAAGCAGCGGGTATTGCAGCCAACGAAACACCAGAAGGAACACAGATTATATATGGGGAGTTTGCTGGGGGAGAATCCTATTATTCTTGCAGCTATCGCCCTGATGTAGTTTATGCCAAATACGGCGATGTGGAACGAAGATTGCAGATCATAACGCCCTCCCGAAGCGGATACAAGTTTCCTCTTATCGTATATGTACAAGGATCCGCATGGAGAAAACAGGATATATACTCTTCCATTCCTAATCTTGTTCAGATGGCGGCTAAGGGATATGTGATTGCCAGTGTAGAAATACGGGACACGGATGTTGCGCGTTTTCCAGCTGCTGTTGAGGATGTGAAGTGCGCGATTCGGTATATGCGCAAGAATGCAGAGGAGTATGGAATAGATCCGGAAAGCGTAGCGGTATGGGGCGATTCGTCAGGTGGACATCTCTCCTTAATGACGGGTCTAACGGTGGGCGAGTATGATAACGGCCTTTACAGTGAGGAGTCAGACGAAGTTAGTGCGATCATCGATTATTATGGGGTTACGGACTTGCTGACCTTAGGGAAGTACAATAATATTCTTGACCATGATGCGGCTGATTCTCCTGAAGGCTTGTTTATTGGCGGAAAGGTACAGGAACATACAGAATTGGCGAAGAAGGCAAGTCCTCTTCATCAAGATCTAGATAAGTCGCTTCCACCGATTCTTATTGTTCATGGAGACAGTGACCATGTTGTACATATAAACCAGAGCATAGAGATGTATAAAGCTTTGAAAGAGCATGGACAGAGAGCATTCTTCTATAAAGTAGTAGGCGCAGATCATGGACCCGGCTTTTGGAATTCACAAGTGCTTGACGTCACGGCGAAGTTCTTATCTACTCACTTACATCGACCTCGATGAAGAGGGAACGTATGAATTAGAAGAGGTGCTCACTGTACATGTTAAAATAAGACATCATATCATGTCGATAATTTCTCATTATCTAATGGTTATCCCTTTTTCTTTTACAAACTGTTCTAAAATTTTATAATCTTCCGTAACCCTTTTAAAGGGTAAAGTTTCTAGTACCTTCTCCCTGTAATCCTTTTTGGCAGCAATGGAAAGACGGGAATCGAGTATGCTGAGTACACCAAGGTCAGTTTCACTACGAATCAGACGTCCGGTTCCTTGTCTTAACCGGAGAAGCATGTCCGGTACAAATACTTCTTTCAAGGGATTCTCTACCAGAGAGGTCTTATATTCATAGACAGGATCCGAAGGAACAGGGAAAGGAAGACGGAAGATAATTAACTGCGACAAATCGGAACCTTCAATATTTACGCCTTCCCAGAACACACCGGTACTTAGAAGGACGCCTTTACTGCCTCGGAATTCAGCAATCACTCCGTCCTGAGACGAGCCTTCTCTTTGAACATGTAACGTCCATGCAAGCTTCTCAGCATTTAACTTCTTATGAACGTACTTCATATCCTCCTTAGCTGAAAAAAGGACCAGTGTTCGTCCGCCCGTTAAATTACAAAGTCTTATCAGTTCCTTGTATGCCGCTTCAAGATAATGTTCCCTGTTCTTATGGTTATAGTAGGGGACATCTTTGGCAATATACATCATGGTATGGTAGTCATAATTAAACGGTGAAGCTTGGCGCTCCATATAATCTCCCCTGTATCCAAGGGACTGTGTAAGATATGAGTATTGTTCCTCCAGTGTTTCACCACTTTGGCAAAGCGTTGCTGACGTTAAAATAACCGAAGTCTTGCCGTTAAATAAGGAGTATTTTAAAAATTGACTAATGCCTTTTGGACAGATACTTAGGGTGGCATCACGCTGAGTTTTACTTGCCCAGATGAGATAGTTGTCCTCCACACCAGCGAGCACCTCAAAGAGATCGATAAGTCCGTTCATGGCTTCAAAAATATGATCGATTTCCCGCTCATGCCGGGAAGTTAGGACAGAAAGGCTGAGATGAAACTCTTTCAGGATCTGCACTCCATGTTTTAAGGGAATGCCTGTGATCTCTGAAACTTTGATCCGGTCATTGTCCTGCTTGGCTGTCTGCAGCAGATCTGTCTCTACCTGTTTGAAAATGTGACTAACACACTTTTTTAACCACTTAAATTGCGTAAAAAGACTCTTATCTGCGGATTGCTTGTAGAGAAGTTGTAGAGCGTCATCCAGAATACGGCACGTTCCCCGGAATGTGAACTCGAGCGTTCTTGCATCTCTAACCTTTGCTTCTAGATTATGAGCTTCATCAATAACGATCAGAGCCGGACGTTCAGTGATTAATCCCTTTGATCCTTCTTTTTTCTTAATTAAATCACGAATGAGCAGGTCCTGATTTACGATAATAAAATCCATGGCGTTCGTGCTGGCGTTAATTTTAGCTCGCATCTCGTAAAATGAACATGTGCTTTTATACTGGCAACGTTCAAATGTACAATCATTCACACAGACATTGGTCCATAGTGTGTCACTAACTCCGCCCTTAATATCTGCTCTTTCATCAATATCATAATTCACAATACGCTGAGCAAGCGTAGACAGAGGGGAGTTTGAATCACCCGACTTACCTGACTTAATCAGGTCTGCTGCTCTATAACGGCAAGCATACTGCCCCATGCCTTTTCCAACTACAGAGCGAACGGATGTAAATCCGAGCCGGCTTCCGATGAATCTTAAATCTTTATGGATCTGTTCTGAGAGCTGTATGGAGGAGGTTGCAATAATGATCGGCTGCTGCGAGATAAGGTTAATGAGCAGACTAGGAATGAGATAAGCGAAGGACTTACCAATGCCGACTCCAGCTTCAATCATCGCATTACGGCTATGTATATAAGCATCAGCGATATCCAGAGACATATCTTGCTGGCCAATCCGCTCATTAAGGCCTAGTCTTGGGAATTTATCATACATCCGGAAGATGGCATTGACTAAAGGGGTTTCGATATCCTTTTTTGTTCCCTGCTTCTGTAATTTATAGAGATCACTTAACCCGCTAATCACGATCGCCCCTTTTCAAAATCAATCATCTAAATGCTACAATTTTTGGTGTGGTTGTAATTATCTTCGATGCTATCTTAACCGTCAAGTGTCAGTATATAATATGGCACCTTACTAGTTTCTTTTTCGGCCCTTGCTAATCAGTCTATTTATGGTTCGCTCTATCTTTCAGGACTGAGGTAAAGTAAATCTTCGGTTCTGGAATTTTGTATAAAATAGATTATAATCATATATATTTTTCCCTGAATTTAACAAATATTCATGGTTTAATGATATAACAGTATGAAACAGGGGAAACGGATTCATTCTCTGAAAGGTTGTGATTTCATGTTGAATTATACGAATACCACCAAAGAACTCTTTGAAAGCGGTATCGATACAGCAATTATCTCGATCGGCGCTACCGAACAGTTTGGTCCTTATTTGCCTATGCATTTAGATAATTTAATAGCTGAAAGATATGCTGAAGTATATGGCAGAGCGTTAGATGCATATGTACTTCCTACTCTACCTTTTAATACTTCTGAGGAACATGCGAACTATAAAGGAACGGTAACCATTAGTCCGAACTTAATAACAACCATGATAGAAGAAATTATGACTGGGTTAATGAGGCAAGGATTCAAGAAGTTTGTTATATGCTCAGGTCATGGCGGTTCTTATTGGGAAGGGGCATTCATTAAGCACATTAATTATAAATATCCTGAAATAATAGTCATTCATCCTCATCATCATCATGATGCATGGTCAGTTGCCATTCAAGCAGCAGAATTTGAAGGATTAGATGAAATGCACGGTGGTTTATTGTCGGTATGTACTGCCATGTGGCTGTGCCCCGATAAGGTCAAATTAGAATCGATGGGATCGAATATACCTAGTGAAAATAAACAATACGCTGATTTTATGGGCTGGGATAAGTTAACCTCAGACGGGTGTTGGGGTAATTTTGATCCAGAATTATATACTCCGGAAGAGTTAGCTCTTAAGGGAAAGATATTCTGGAGTACCTTTATGGAGAGAAAAGCCGAAGGGCTTAAAGAACTTTTAGAAGATGCGTATAACAGAAAGACTCAAGGTGGAAAAAATCTGTAAAAAGTCAGAACTTAGGAGAAGACGATATGAACCAGTTAATTAATGAAGCTGTTATAAAACTAGCAGAAAACATTCAATTACCTGAAAGGGTATTTCATATTGATGATTTACCTTGGGTTCCTTTTGAAGAAGGAGATGAAGAGGAGATTAACTGTTATTTTAAACCGCTACGATTTGACCTTTCTACGGGGACTTGGACGTACCTTTTTAAAATAAAAAGCAATAAAGTGCTGTCCCGTCACCGTCATACGGGTGGTTCAGTTATTGGTTACAAAATACAGGGACAATGGAGATACGAAGGGCGTAACTGGACCGCGAAACCAGGAACTTTTATTTTTGAACCTCCTGGAGATATTCACACGCTGATTACTGAAGATGAAGAGGTCATTACATTATTTATCTTAGGTGGTTCACTCCAATATTTCGACGCAAATAATAGAGTTATTGGTCAGGATGATATCTATACCGTATTAAAGAAGTATAAGGACTATTGTAATGAAAAAGGAATAGCAATAGTGGATGATCTTATTTATTGAGTTGTATTTCGAAGGCTTAGACATCGTATAACAATGCAATTTCAATGTGGTCTAACTCTGGGGTGTACCTTTCAAGCAGTAGAGGTGGTGTTTCTTTTGCGGTTATTTTATAAAGAGTCAGGTGATTTGGAAAATCCTCTCATTGTTTTTTTACATGGGGGAGGAGTCAGCGGTTGGATGTGGGAGAAGCAATTGGAATACTTTCATGATTATCATTGCTTAGTTCCGGACTTACCTGGGCATGGTCTCAGTTCAAGAATGGACTTTTCTATCCATAGCAGTGCGGAAGAAATAGGGAGTTTAATTCAAGCAAAAGCGCAAGGTAAACAAGTGATTCTGGTTGGATTTTCTCTAGGTGCGCAGATTGCTATTAAAATACTCAGTCTGTACCCGGATCTCGTAGATTACGCAATAATCAACAGTGCACTTGTTAGGCCTATTCCGTTAGCTAATAAAGTTATTAAACCTACGGTCCGTTTAACTTATAGGTTAACTAAAAATCGTGCATTTTCGAAGATTCAAGCAAAACAGTTATATATCGAAGATCAAATGTTTGAGACGTATTATAAAGAAACAACGAACATGGAGCGGAACACTCTTATCAAGATTCTTGAAGAAAACATGTCTTTTCGTATACCGAAAGAATTCAGTAGGTCTAGAGCAAAGATTTTAATAACGGTTGGGAATCACGAAAAACAAATAATGAAAAAATCTGTATCAGACTTAGTAGACAAAAATATGAATTGTAAAGGGGTGATCATACCGAATGTTGGTCATGGAGTATCCCTAGCTTTACCTGATTTATTTAACAAGATGGTTGAAGCTTGGATTCATGACAGAGAATTACCGAGTGGTCTGATCCCTGTTATAAAGTAATGGAATAAACGAGTTGATGTTGAAGAAATTGAGAAGGAATTAGAACAATATGTAGAACCGAGAGACAATAATAAATAATGGAGATGAATGAATGCGGAACCGTGGTGTCCTATTCCTTATATTTCTTATTATTTTGGTTGGATGTAAATCAAATAACGAGACTGTGGTAGGACCAAGTCCAACATTTTACTCAAATCAGTTAGCTATGATTGGCGTGGAGGAGAAACTAGGAATACTTGGTCCTGATTTCGTTGTAAATACAGTTAACAAGTATATGTGGCATTTCTGGGATACTAATGAAGAACTTCAACTAAAATCTTTTAGAGTGGAAGCCATAAATGTTAAGACTCAGCAAAAAGTAAAAGCTTTGGTGAAAGATGCCAGTACCCCTCAAGAAACATTAGTTTGGGAATATGATTCTATTGGTGGTTCTAATAATGGAGCTGATGCACATACACCTTCCATTCTCATGCTCCCTTCAAGTGGACTTTGGCAATTGGATGTCTATCTTGGAGGAGAATATTTTGAAACTATTATTGTAAATGTTAAGGATCAGTCATAATGGAAGGAGTCGTAATGAACAATAACCAATTATCGATACCAAGTACCTTAGTGAATTTATCAGAATTAATTAAAATAACGAGAATCAATAAAGGAAGACATTATCAATCACTGTACATTTTAGAATTCAGTAATTCTGTAAAGTGCGTACTGAAAGTAAAGAACGTTGCTGAGTCTGGTAGTTTATTGCGTGAAGCAGAAAGACTAGAATGGGCACATAAAACCATTCCAACTCCTAAGGTTATTGGTTACCAGGTGGAGAATGGCAAGGAATATTTAGTTATGACTTATATAGCGGGATGTACCGCGGAAGATTATCAGCAAAAAGAAGGACAAAAAAGTCTAGGCTATCTTTTGGGAGAAGGCTTAAGAACAATACATAATGTTCCCATTAACCATTGTGAGTTTACTGATTTATTACCAGATAAATTAATCGATATGGTGAAAATGAATATTAAAGAAAGAGAGAGCGAAGCCAGAGTTGCTATTAACAATATATTTCCCAATCATACAATGGAGCAACTAATTGACTTTTTAGAGAAGAATAAAGCACCTGCAGATGAATTAGTTTTTACTCATGGTGATTATGGCTCTGGGAATGTGATGATCAATGATGGCCGCATTGAAGCATTTATAGATTTGGGGGATTCAGGTATATCAGATCCCTATTATGATATTTATTACTTGTTTAAAAGTCTTACTTATTATACGGATAGGAAAGAAGAATTTGGCAAGTTCTTGAAAGGATATGGGATATCTGAGTTGAATGAGAGCAGAATGAAATTTCATCTTATTATCGACACTTTATTATTGTAATTCTGTCGCAGGCGTCCTATAACCAATTACAAGGGAGAGGGTTGCTATATTTCTAGTTTATTGGCGATATTTTCTCTATGTCATCGATCATAAGTTAAATGTATTCATTGAATGCTGGAAAGAAGGATTATATATCGAGGGCATCGTACATGATATGTCTAAATTTTCACCTAAAGAGTTTGCTCCTTATGCACGTAAATTCTATTCAAATCAAAAAAATGAGAATATAGAATTAGCGTGGAGATATGCATGGCTGCATCATCAAAACCATAATAAACACCACTGGGAATACTGGATCGTAAATAAACAAACAAAAGAAGCTTTACCCATGCCAAAGAAATATATGATTGAAATGGTTTGTGATTGGAGGTCGTTCTCAAGAAAATGGGGACGTAAGGTTAAAGACTCTAATTTGGTGGAAAGAATGGTAAACTCTAACAACATCATATTACATCCAGATACTAGGGAAGAACTCGAAAGATTCATAAGGAAAAAATAACATCAAACAAAGTGCTGTATGTAACCGTTTAAAATATAAAAAGGAGCGTTTTATGAAACGAATATGTATCATCTTATTTAGTGTGATCTTACTAGCGGGATGTTCAAAATCGAAAACAGAAACATTAATTGATGAAGTTAAGCAATTAGATAATGAGAACTCTGTTGTAGATGTACTGGTAAGCAATCTGGATCCTTTAGGAAACAATGCTGAGTTTCAATTCTCAGTTCGAAATGATAAAGATGGTTTTGAGGGAGATTTAATATTTGATGTAATCGACGAGATATTTGATCTTGAAGAAGTTATTACTACAAAACCAGAAATACCTGAATATAACACCGGTTTAACTTTCTCGGCACAAAGAAAAGAAGACTTGAAGCTTTATGAAGTCCAAATGATGGTCGATTCTGAATTAAAATATGTAAAGTTGTTCAATGTTCAGTCTGAGAATGCAAAGGTAGATTACAACAAATTTTATTATTTAACTGATACGCTTAAAGCGAATATTCAAGAGATTATAAATTTTGAAAAATAAGCGTATGTTATTAAAGCAAAAGGTGAAATCGCAGGGTTTATGATGACGAAGGAAAAAGATGAGACTCAGAGCTGCCATGTTCTGTCTCATTTTTTTATACTTCGCAAGTTTCGAAGAATGGGAGTAGGCAGAAAAGCAGCTATATCCTTATTCAAAGGATCTAAAGGAGAATGGGAGTTATGTCAGCTGGAAGGTAATATTCCCGCACAGAAGTTCTGGGATCAGATCATAGACGAAGTATCTTACGGAGAAGTACAGGTAAAAACAGAAAACGGAAGAAGATATCAAAATTTTATTTGTAAGTAGAGCGTGTTGATGACTGAAAGATCAACCTGACTTAGGAGGCTAATATATTGCAGGGTTACAATGTTCTCATGGTATATAGTAATGATTTACATAAAGTTCTTATGTGCAGACGTTTAAAAGAACCTTATAAAGGTCTTAGTAATTTTGTTGGCGGCAAGATTGAATCTGGAGAAAGCGGTATGGAAGCGGCATATAGAGAGTTATTAGAAGAGACAGGGATACCTCAGGAAGCTATTGTATTACATCATTTAATGGATTATAAGTACTATTTTCAGGATTGTTATGTGGAAGTTTATGTTGGTCAATTAAAGTACGATGTAGAAATCCTTGGTGACGAGAATGATCTATATTGGTCTGGTTTAGATGAAGATTTTTTTGATATGTCGTTATTCGCAGGTGAAGGAAATATAGGACATATGATTGAACAAGTGAAAATGTATGAAGATAAAATATTCAATGTACATATTGATAAATTGCATATGTAAGAAAAGGGCTAATTAAAAATAACAAGAAAAAATCAAACACAAAGGGAGTTATAAAAAGATGCCAATTTGTATAAATCAAAAAGGTGATATTTTTGAAGAGATTATTGATCTGTCCGAAGATAGAATTGATCAATTGACATTAAATCACCCGATAACTCATGCATTAGTAGTAGCAAGAAATAGAGATGGTTTTTTACTACTATTTAATCACTGGAAACAAAACTGGGAACTCCCGGGTGGGGTTCGTGAAGCAGGAGAAAGTCTTAGAGCTTGTGCATTACGAGAGATGCTGGAGGAAACGAATCAAATACCAGGGAGAATAGATTTCAGAGGGTTAATGAAATTCAAATTAAAGAATGGAAAAACAGAATACGGCGGTCTTTTTAGTGCAGAAATTGATAACGAAAGACCATTTTTAGATAACGAAGAAGCGGAGAAGATGATCTACTGGGATTTACATACGGACATAGGATACATAGATGAAATTGACAAGGAACTATTGAAATACTACTAGGCCGAATGGAACCTTATATTGGGTTTGATACTAATAACGCTTTGTAGACTCAGTGAGGAAAAGGTGGATGATATGAAAAATAACAAAATCATACTTTGTTGTTTGTTTTTATTGATCCTGGTTTCGGCTTGCAGTTCTAAGGTGTCTCCAAACTCACAAGAGAGTTCAGCTGACTGGGCATTTCCTTTTGTTGTATGGAATGAAGACATATATCAAATTCAGAATGAAGAAGTGAATAAAAGTGAGATTGAGGATGAGATTGGTGAAGTGAAACAATACTACGATTTTGAGGGCATCTACTCTAATGGGTTCTCAAATAAATATGCCGTAGGAACGAAACTATATAAAATAAAAGGAATAGATACAGCAGAGAATATTGCAATTGAATCAGAGCAAGGACAGTACATAAACGCTAAAAACAACGGCAAATACAAGGGTAAATGAACCTGATCACGAATCGAAGAGAGTGAACGATATGAGGGATTGTTATGAACTGCATCATGTTAATATTGAAGAATCTACGATTGGCAACTTACAAGTTGCCATTGAGAAGGGGGAAGTTAGTTCTAGAGACCTTGTTATGTATTACTTGCACCGTATTGCAGCCTATGACCAAGACGGACCAAACATAAATTCTGTTATGGAAATAAATCCTGACGCCATTTTTATTGCGGAGGCATTAGATTATGAAAGAAAAACCGTGGGGGTTAGAGGACCATTACACGGAATTCCAGTCCTGCTTAAGGATAATATAGAAACAAACGATAAAATGCGTACAAGTGCTGGGGCAATTGCTTTGGAGAATCATATCAGTTCAAGAGATTCTTTTCTTGTACAGAAGTTAAGAGAAGCGGGCGCTGTTATTCTAGGAAAGACGAACATGACAGAATGGGCTAATGGGATGTCTACGGAGATGTGGGCGGGATACAGTTCAAGAGGAGGACAAGTCTTAAACCCCTATGGTGACTTTTTTGCGGGAGGTTCAAGCACAGGTTCTGCTGCTGCGGTAGCAGCGAATTTCACTACAGTTTCAATAGGGACCGAAACTTCTGCATCCATATTAAGTCCGGCTATTCAGAATTCGATCGTGGGTATAAAGCCGACAGTTGGACTGATCAGCCGCTCGGGGATCATCCCTTTTTCTTATTCACAAGATACCGCGGGTCCTATGGCGAGAACGGTTACGGATGCAGCCATCTTACTGGGTGCACTCGCAGGGAAAGATGAGAATGACTCCGCAACCTGGAAAAATCCAAATTCGAATCTAGACTATACAACGTTTTTAGATGGTGATGGATTAAAGAATGCAACCATCGGAATCTTTAGAAATGCAACTATAGATCGGTATCGTGATACAGATGAATATGATGCGGAATTGTTTGAAGATGCGGTAATAAAGTTACAACAAGCGGGCGCCAATATTGTAGAAGATATAGAAATCCCATCGTTTCATAGAGAGTGGGGATGGAACAAGATAAATTACGAGTTTAAGCATAGTGTTGAAAATTACCTGCAGAGTCTTCCACCTCATATTCCGGTCCATTCTCTTCGTGAACTGATTGATTGGAACGAACAGAACGCTGAAAGGGCACTCAAGTATGGACAAAATCTTTTAGAGCATAAAGAACAATTAGACAATCCACTCAAGAATTCAAAATACATAGTAGAAGTGATATCTGATTTATACCAATCACAAAATAACGGTATTGATTACGCAGTAAATAAGTATGGTCTAGATGCAATCCTTTTTCCATCTTATGTAGGTGCAGATATCAGCGCTAGAGCAGGCTATCCTTCGATCGCAGTTCCTGCAGGTTATAAAGATAGCGGAAGACCATTTGGAATTACATTTGCAGGAACCGCTTTTAGCGAACCAACTCTGATACGTATCGCATTTGCATTTGAGCAATTTACTGCATGTAGAAAAAAACCGAACCTGTAGGCTCTATCCCGAATCTCCATCTTCATAAAAAGGAGGAAGTCTATGATAAAGCGTATATTATCAATCATACTAATCATATCATTGGTACTAATTCAGCTAACAACATTTTATTCTTCAAAAGCTTATGCTTGTAGTTGTGCCTTTCTTGAGACAAAGGAGAAATTAGAACTCTATTCTGCAGTTTTTGAAGGAACAGTCATTGAAATTGGTGAAACGAAAAGTTTATCCCCGTATAGTCAGGTGCGTGAATATACTTTTGCGGTGGAGAGAGCATGGAAGGGTGTTAAGGATAAAGAGGTTATCATCACCAGTCTAGATGGAGGTTCAAATTCATGTGGTTATCAGTTCAGTAAAGATCGAACCTATCTTGTGTACGCGAGTCTGGATAAAGATGATACGCTGCTTACGAGTCTTTGCAGTAACAACCTTCTAAGTTCGGAAGCAGGAGAAGATCTAAAGCAATTAGGAACCGGACAGCTTATAAATAGTAACAATGAAGAAGGTATTCCATCTTCAGGCATCCTATATAGTATTTTCTCTCTCATATTATTATTAATCATCGTAGCGGTATGGAGGTTTAGAACAAGAACAAGGACAAGGAAATGAGGTTATCTATTACCGCTAGAAGGATCCGTTCCATCTCCAGCGAATTACAGATTGTTGATAACGTTTTCAAATTGAGTGGATATGGTGAGGATGATTTATGAAAAATCGTTTTCGATTTTCTTTGCGATTTAAATTTATTACCGGATTCTCGCTGATTATGGTGCCACTTGTCTTGTTCCTATACTTCAACAACGTCTATGCTATGGGTGTCGTGCGGGATCAGGTCTCTCTGACGAATCGCAATTATGTTGTTAAGAATGTGGAAGAAAATGAACGGATTCTGAAGGAAACGAATCGATATTTATACAGTCTGGGAGAACAGGACCCCGATATCATTTCGCTATTTTTCTTATCGTATGGAAGCGGCGATTACACGATTGCCAAGCAGCGGATTGTCAATAAGTTCAGAACGGATCTCGGATTTTATGATCTGCTAGATGGTTTATTTCTATATGATATCGTCCATCAGGACACCGTCCTGGCTACGCAAAATGGATATGATGAAAAAATTACAGCGATTGAAGAACTGATGCCGGAGGCTTCTCGTAGAAGCGCTAATGTTCCTACGTATAAGTGGGAGATTGTTCAAATCAAAGACAGTTATCATCTCGTGAAAACGGTGCGAATTAATGAGCAGTTTATTGCCGGAGCATGGGTGCCGATAGACAGTCTCAATCAGCGGGTCCACAGCACAGAATGGGGAGAAGGCGGCGGCTCGGTGATTTTATCAAATCGGGGAACTCCATTATCCAGTACGGAAATACCAGGGGAAATCGTACGACTGGCTTCACAAAATAAATCAGCCCTCACTTCGTTATATCAGGTCGTGGAACAAGGTGAAGAACATGATCGTTATCTAATGATCGGCGTACCTGCTCATGAGGCAGTCATTAACTATGTGGTCATGTTGCCAGAGTCGAGCATTATGCGAAACTTGCCTGCATTCCAGCAAATTATCCGCCTGCTCCCCTTTGCCGCATCCATTTTACTTCTTCTCACGCTCTTCTTTCTAAGGCAAGTTCTTTTCAAACCAATGAATACACTGATTCGAGGGATGAAAAAGGTCAGCCGAGGGGAACTGGATGTGAAACTCGGTCCATCGTCTTCTCCTGAATTCACCTTTGTAACGGAAACCTTCAATCAGATGACCGCAGAGGTACAGGACTTAAAAATTGGTATGTATGAAGAGCAACTCCGTGTTCAAGAGGCGGAACTGAAACAGCTGCAGATGCAAATCAATCCTCATTTTTATTTAAATTCACTTCATATTATTCACAGTTTAGCAGCCTTGCATAAAAATGATCTAGTTCAGAAAATGGCAGAACACCTAGCTGGTTATTTTCGCTTCAGTATGCAGGCCGACCGCAGCTTAATTCCGATCAAAGACGAACTAAAACATGTAGAGAACTATCTTGAAATTCAAAAACTGCGATTTCCGCATCGACTACAGTACGAGTGGGAACTAGACCCAAGGTGTGAAGAGATCCTTCTTCCTCCTTTAACCCTTCAGCCCTTTGTTGAGAATAGCGTGCTCTATGGTTTCAAGAAGGGAAGAGATATACTCTGCATTACGATAAGGGTCGTCTATTTACCAGAAGAGGAACAGCTTCTGATACGGATTCAGGATAATGGTCCGGGTTTCCCAGAAGATGTGCTTGCTAGGCTGCAGGAGGGGGAATATACGCCCGAGGAAAAAACGGAGAAAAGTATTGGCATCTGGAATGTACAGCATCGTCTACGGAAAATGAAAGAGGCGAATGCAGAGCTTTATTTTGATAATGAGATCGGCGGCGGAGCGGATGTACAGATAAAAATGAACTATCATCGTCAATTACCAGGGGAGGAGATAACGAATGTACAGCTTGCTCATCGTGGATGATGAATATTATGCAGTTGAGGCTATGCTGCATGCTGTGGATTGGAAAGGAATCGGTATTGATCATCTCTATACAGCGATGTCAGCGGATGAAGCTCGAAGCGTACTCATCAACAATCAGGTTGATATTATGATCTGTGATATTGAAATGCCGGAAGAAGACGGATTATCTCTTCAGATCTGGGTTCAGCAGCATGCTGCTCAGGTGGAGACCATTTTTCTGACGGGTCACGCCGAGTTTTCGTATGCACAAAAAGCGATTCAGCTGCACAGCTTCGATTATCTCTTGAAGCCTATTGCTTCAGCCAGCTTAATGGAAACCGTCAAACGAGCATTAGAAAAACGAATGCAGAACCTCGAGTTCACTAAATTAACGGAAACTTATGAGGCTTATGCAAAAGAAGATCAATCCTGGAAACCAAAGCGAATGACCCGATTCTGGAAAGATCTCTGTTCTTCTCGTTATCCCATGAATGAAGCGAAAATTAAGGAATTAAAGTTAATCTATCATGTGGATATCGACCCAGGGACCTTCATTCTGCCAATATTGTTTCGCGTGGAAGAATGGCTGCGAAAGTTCCCTGATCAAGACCTTGATATTATGGAGTTTGGACTGTGTAATGCCGCGGAAGAATTCGTTCTAAATGGGTGTATGGGTGATGCGATAGCGGATCAGCGTGGTTATGTTCTTGTCTTGTTATATGCTTCTGATTCGCCTCCGCAAGTTCCAGATACACTGGAACTCACTTGTAAGGATTATATGGCTAGGTGCACTGCATATTTGTCATGCCGTTTGTCCTGCTACATTGGGGAATGGACGTTGCTAACGAATATGCCGGAGTCTTACCGAAAGTTGAAGCAGGTCCACAGGCATAACGTGGCAGGCAGTGACGGAGTTCATTACATGCTGCCGAGTTTGGAGAAACAAGCATCTACATCTGAGCTTATCCCTCTGCCGTGGGCATCTGACATATCACTACTTATGGAGACAGGAAAGATAAAGGAAGTACTATATAAAGCAGACGAACTCATCGATTGGATCGAGAGTCAAAAGTATGTATCAGCAGAGCTTTTGCAATCGTACTATCATGCAATGCTCCATTCCATTTACCCTTTACTTCATAAGAAAGGCATTTCGCTTCATCGTATTTATCCTGCAGAAGAACCACTGGAAGCAGATGTAACGAGATCCTTAGCCGCACTTCGGGAGTGGGCGCATGATCTCATCTCTCGCGCGGGCCTGCTGCTTCATCCGGACGGAGAGGGCACGCACTCAGTAGTAAAACAGGTATGTCTATATATTGATGCGAGGCTGGAATATGATCTGGGGAGAGAAGAAATCGCGGAATTCGCCCGGTTTCACCCAGCTTATCTATCGAGACTGTTTAAGAAGGAAACAGGGATCTCCCTTAGTGACTATATTCTTCAAGCAAGGATAAAAAAAGCACAGGAACTGCTGGTAAACACAAGTTCCACAGTTACTGAAATAGCAAGCAAGGCTGGGTATGTAAACTATACTCATTTTACAAAGATGTTTAAGAAATATACGGGTCTTACTCCCCAGCAATATCGTAAACAGAATGGGAATAAGACAGATCAAGAGCGGACGCTGTGAGCGTTTCGCTTTTTTTATTCTAGAAGTCATCAAATGACACAATAAGAGGTTACGATACCGAGTATTTGGTTGGCGGCTTGAATCTTATAATGAAGTTAACCACTGAAGTGAGAGGGTGAACAGTGAACTTATACAAAGAGGGAAAGGTGTAGAGCAATGCCAAAGCCGATAAAGAAAAAGAAAACCATGCTGTACAATCTGGGCAAATACAAAGTACTGTATCTGATGTTTTTGCCAGGGGTTGTGTTTCTGCTGATTAATAACTATTTGCCGATGTTTGGAGTCATTATCGCATTTAAAAATGTGAACTACACGGATGGGATTCTCGGAAGTCCTTGGGCTGGACTGGAAAATTTTAAGTATCTGTTCGGCACATCGGATGCGTGGGAAATTACACGGAACACACTGGCATACAATGTGGTGTTTATTCTGCTGAATCTGGTGCTTGGCGCAGGTCTTGCTATTTTGCTGAGTGAAGTAAAAGGAAGATTCACTTCCAAGTTTTATCAGTCGGTCATGCTGCTTCCATACTTTCTATCCATGATCGTGATTAGTTATCTGGTACTCGCTTTTCTAGGAAAAGACTCGGGATTCATGAACACAAGCCTTCTGCCGTTCTTTGGCAAGGAACCTATAGACTGGTATTCTGAGCCGGAATACTGGCCGTATATTTTACCCTTTGTGAACACTTGGAAAAACATTGGTTACTATGTGGTCATCTATCTGGCAGCCGTCATCGGAATCAGTGAAGAGTATTATGAGGCAGCCGTACTTGATGGTGCAAGTAAGTGGAATCAGGTTCGCTTTATTACGGTTCCGTTCCTATATCCTCTAATGATCGTCATGACGTTACTGCAGATCGGCCGTATTTTTTATGCGGATTTTGGTTTGTTCTATCAGGTTCCACTCGAATCCGGCGCTCTGTTCCCAGTAACGAATGTACTTGATACCTATGTCTATCGTACGTTCCTCATCGGTGGTGACATTGGTATGTCTTCAGCAGCGGGGCTGTACCAAGCGGTTGTCGGTTTTGCACTTGTGCTGCTGTCCAATTCCATTGTTCGTCGTATCAATAAGGATAACGCACTATTTTAGAAGGAGGAGAGTTCTTTGCATATGGGTCCCACCGATAATCCGCTTCATGTCTCCAAACGATCAGGAGTTGTCATTCATGCTTTTTTCATCTTCTATGCAGCTCTGTGTATCTTGCCACTCATACTTGTGCTCTCTATCTCGTTATCCGATGAAACGACGGTCATTGCGAATGGATACCGGTTTATTCCAGAGACATTTAGTGTAAGCGCTTATGAATTTTTGTTCAAAGATATGGATCAGATTATTCGATCGTATGGAGTATCTATTTTTGTTACTGTCGTAGGTACAATCATTAGCGTCGCCCTAACGGCTTGTTATGCTTACCCGCTTTCAAGAAGTGATCTGCCGTATCGCGGATTCTTCGCATTCTTTATTTTCTTCACGATGTTGTTTAATGGCGGTTTGGTACCTTGGTACCTGGTCTATGTGAACTTGCTGGATCTTAAAAATACCATATGGGTATTGATTATGCCGATGCTCATGTCACCGTTTTTTGTGCTCGTCATGCGTACATTCTTTTCAAGTTCGATTCCGATGTCGATTCTGGAGTCGGCCCGTGTGGACGGCGCAGGGGAATTTCGTACCTTTGTAAGGATTGTTCTTCCGCTGTCTCTGCCTGTACTCGCTACGGTTGCCTTATTCAGCACACTGAATTATTGGAACGATTGGTATCTCAGCATGATCTTTATTTCGGACAATAAAACGATCAGTCTTCAGTATCTCATGTACCGAACACTGCTTGATATCCAGTACCTTACTTCGAACTCCAATGTGGCTTCACAGATTTCTTCACAGGGAGGTATGCTGGACCTGCCGAATAAGACTTTGCAGATGGCTATGGCTGTTGTTGGGATCGGACCGATTGTCCTCGCATATCCTTTCTTCCAGCGTTATTTCATCAAAGGGCTGACCGTGGGTGCGGTAAAAGGCTAGATCATGAAACAGAAGTCCGTACGTACGGAAAATGATAAAAAGAAAGTCTGGTCAGAATGAGTAATAAGAAAGTTGTGAAAAAAAGAAATCATTATTAAATGCGTAAATTATATAAGGGAGGTCATGTCATGACCGGGTTTCAAGTCGGACGATTAGTCAAACGGAAAAGATCCATTATTTTGGCAACATTCACTGCATTTGCACTGGTTCTCAGCGCATGTTCGGGGAGTGGAAGTACTGCACCAACGGATGAGCCAAAGACGGGTGGAAATACAGAAGTGAAAACGGAGAAGTCCTATGAAGTATCTTTGTTCTACCCAGGGACACCGCAGAAAGATGTAGAGAAGGTACAGGCCGAGATTAATAAATATATAGAACCTAAAATCGGAGCCACACTGAAAATTAACGCGATTGACTGGGGACAATGGGACAACAAGCTGAATCTCATGATCTCGTCTGGTGAGAAATCAGATATTATTTTTACGGCAGCATGGCAGAATTACACCGTGAACGTTGCTAAAGGCGCCTTCTTACCATTAAACGATCTGCTGGATAAAGCCGGTCCGGACATCATTAAGAACCTTGACCCTGCATTTTTGGAAGGATCGAAGGTAGACGGAAAGAATTACGGTGTTCCTACCAATAAGGAACTAGCAGCAACCCGCGGTGTACTCGTTAGAAAAGATTTGCTCGAAAAGTATAACCTCGATATCACGAATGTGAAGACTTGGGCAGATCTTGAACCGCTGCTCAAAACGATTAAGGAAAACGAACCTAGCGTAACTCCGTTTTATATGTCCAATTCTACAGGCAACGGACTATTAGATAACCTGGATTGGGACTATCTTGGCGATGCATCCGTTCCTGGCGTCATTCGTAAAATCGGTTCTGACACGACGGTGATGAACGAAGTGGAGACCCCTGAATTTAAAGAAGCAGCTGCACTTGCTCGCAAGTGGTATGAAGCTGGATATATTAATAGTGACTCTGCAACTTCTACCGTATTCCCGAAAGATCAGGCGAAAGCCGGCAAAGTCTTCATGTGGACAGACGGGATGAAACCCGGAAAAGACAAGGAAGAAGAGAGTTATGTTGGCTTCCCGCTGACTCAGATCGAACTTACACAGCCTACGATTACCACAGGAGATGCATCGGGAGCGATGCTTGCCCTGTCTCGTACTTCGGAGAATCCAGAAAAAGCAATGGCAGTCATTAACCTTCTTCATTCTGATCCGTATGTGAATAATCTGCTCAACTTTGGTATTGAGGGCGAACACTATGTAAAAAAAGAAGGCAACGAAAATATCATCAGCCTGCCGGAAGGCACAGATCCAAATAACCGGACCTATAACCCAGGAGCTCAGTGGCAGCTTGGCAATCAGTTCCTGAACTATCTATGGGACAATGAAGATCCTGAAAAATGGGCAAAATTCAAAGATTTTAATGCAAGAGGTGTTAAATCCCCAGCACTTGGATTTACGTTTAACAGCCAGTCTGTTAAAAATGAAATTGCCGCGGTGAATAACGTCAACAAGCAGTTTAAACCAGCACTTACTTCCGGAGCAGTAAACCCGGATGAAATGATCCCAAAATATGCAGAGAAATTGAAAGCTGCCGGTATTGATAAAATTATTGCTGAGAAGCAAAAACAGCTGGATGCTTTTTTGGCAGGCAACTAGTTTTAAACTGTGATTTCCTTAGAAGAACTGTACCCGAGAATGTGGGTACAGTTCTTTTTTTATCAAACTTACCAGGGGATGTAAAATCATAGTCTGGCCGAATTATTTTCACAAATATCGTGTTATCGCTTCCATATTTACAGCATGGGTTGTAAACTATTACATGTTTACCAATGACTCGCATTAGGGAGTGGCATAAACAGATGGAATTATCTATGGAATTATCAGGCATATGGAAGCTGATGCATTATGATGTAGGAGAAAAGAAACCGATGGAACTTGCTGCGCCAGGTTTTGATGATAGGTTCTGGGTAGGCGCAAGTGTTCCGGGAGATGTGCATACAGCGTTAATCGAGCGGGGAATCATTGATCCCCCGTATTATGGTCATAACGATATCAAGAGTCGCTGGGTTGAACAAAAAGAATGGTGGTACCGAACGACTTTTACGCTAAGTGAAATTAGCGGTGAAGGCGAGCGAACGGAGATTCATTTTGAAGGATTGGATACGTTTGCGAGCGTGTATGTGAATGGACATGAAATAGGAAAAACCGAAAATATGCTGAGATCCTACCGTTTTGATATTACAAGGGTCATACGTAAAGGCTGGAACTCCATCGCTATTCGGTTTGATCCGCTGTCTATTCATTATCAAGACAAAGAATTATTTGATTGGTCTTCGTACACGAAGGAGCGACCATGGATTCGCAAAGCGGCAATGAACTATGGCTGGGATTGGGGTCCACGTATGGTCACTGCCGGTATATGGGGAAAGGTCCATGTTAACCAGTACCGTAAGGCGCGGATTGAGAATGTGCATGCAAGTACGATTCAAGCGGATCAAGATCTCGCGATTGTTCATCTTACGGCAAATGTAAAGAAATATCATAAAGAAGCAAATTGCTCCGTAATCATTGCACTAAAGGATCAAGATGGTAAGGTAGTGGATCAAGCTACAACCCCGGTGGACAGCGGCAATGCTCATCTGGAACTTCGAATTTCGTCCCCGCAATTGTGGTGGACTCATGATCTGGGAACACCTTATTTATATCAACTTGAGGTTCGACTTTTTGCCGAAGAAGAGATTCTTGATTCCTATGAAGAAACCATCGGGATTCGCACTGTGGAGCTTGCGCTGCAAGATGCCGAAGGCCGTGATGCTTTTGCTTTTATATTGAATGGGGTAAAAGTGTATGCCAAAGGCGCCAACTGGATTCCAGCTGACCACCTGATTGGCTCCATACCGGATCAGAAATATAAAGATCTGATTGATCTTGCTGCCTCCGGGCAGATGAATATGCTGCGAGTGTGGGCCGGCGGCATATACGAGAAAGATGTATTTTATGAGGAATGTGATCGCAGGGGAATTCTTGTGTGGCAGGATTTTGCTTTTGCTAACGCACTCTTTCCCGATTTCAACCATGATTTTATGGAAAATGTCCGCGGTGAAGTGGTCGATAATGTGATCCGTTTGAGAAATCATGCTTCCTTAGCGCTGTGGTGCGGCAATAATGAAATCGATTGGCTCTACGATATGAAGACCGCAAGCGGTGATATCACAAGTCCATTTTACGGAGAGAGGATCTATCACGAACTAATCCCGGAAGTGCTTGAAGAATTGGATCCACTCCGTCCCTATTGGCCGTCCTCTCCGTATGGAGCTAAAGGGGGTTATGATGCAAACGATCCAGGCAGCGGAGATCGCACAACTGGCAAGTGTGGCATGGATCTGTGTATCCGCGAATATCAGGGGAAGTTCCTGTACTGGATTACAGTATTCAGGGCGTGAGTTTTAAAAATTATAAACAAGATGATGCGCTGTTCAGCAGCGAATTCGGAATGCATGCCTCGGCGAATCGGTACACGTTAGAGAAGAATATCCCGGAAGGCCAGTTTTACTGGGGAAGTCCAGAAATGGCGTACCGAAACAAAGACACGAATCATCAAAAAGGGATTCTGCTGATGGAAGGGTATACGGGGATTCCTAAGGATATCGAGGAATATATGGATTTTTCCATGCTGACCCAAGCGGAAGGATTAAAATATGGAATCGAACATTTTCGGCGTAATCAAGTACGAAACAGGGGTGCGCTGGTATGGCAGCTAAATGATAGCTGGCCTGGGACAAGCTGGTCGATGATCGACTATGAGCTATTGCCGAAAGCTTCCTTTTATTATGGGAAACGTTTTTTTGCTCCGATACTGTTGTCACTCGATTACGAACCAGGGGAAGCGCTAAAGCTCTGGCTGATTAATGATACGCTGGAGATGTGCCAGGGAACTCTAGAGCTGAAAGTATTAACTTTTTCCGGGGAAGAAGTCTATTCGTCTTCGATCGATGCAGTGGCGGAGGCTCAGTCTGCCAATTGTTATATCACGATAGAAGAGGCCGAAGTACTCCGGGGTAGACGGGCAGAAGAGGTTATAATTGAGCTGTCTTCGTCTACCATTGAGGTTCCAGTGAATCGTTATTATCTACGTGATCCAAAAGAGTTAGTTCTGTCAGATACAAACTTGCTAGTACAGGTGGATGAAGCTAACTCCGAGGTGGTAGTAACCGCAGTTGGCACGTTGGCTCGTTTTGTAAAACTTGAATTGCCGCTAGGAAATGTGATTTACAGTGATAATTATTTTGACCTGCTGCCTGGGGAACAAAAAGTAGTCGAGATCGATCATCGGCATGGTGCCGAAATACCTTGGTCTGCATTACGAGTCAGTGCGCTAAATGCTGGGGTCTCGACCTTAAAAGATGGTTTAAAAATATAAGGGGTGTGCCGTGTGTCACATACGTTAGCTATAAGTGATTATGATTCTTTGGATTCTGTGAGAGCCGACTGTAATCAATGTTTTGGATTATGCTGCACGGCTTTGCCTTTTGCGAAATCTGCCGATTTTGCTTTTGATAAAGACGGTGGTACGCCTTGCACGAACTTACGCGCGGACTATCGATGCGGGATTCATCAGGATCTTAGAGAAAAGGGATTAAAAGGTTGTACCGTGTATGATTGTTTTGGTGCAGGTCAGAAAGTCTCACAAGTCATATATAACGGCAAGGACTGGAGGAGTCATCCGGCAACAGCCGAGGAAATGTTTGCTGTATTCCCCATCGTGCAGCAAATACAAGAAATGTTATGGTATTTACACGAAGCTCTTGCTCTTGAAGTGACCACTCCTTTTCATAATGAACTTCGGGTTCAAATTGAAGAATGTGAAAGACTGACTCGGGAAAGTCCGGAGAACATACTTCGAATAAATGTACCCGAGCTAAGAGCAAACGTGAATAAGCTGCTTATACTAACGAGTGAACGTGTCCGTTCCCAGATACAGAAGAAAAAGAGTCCGAAAAAGACGCGGAGAAGTGATTTTATCGGCGCGAATCTAAAAGGTGCTAACCTTTCAGGATCTGACCTCAGAGGCGCACTACTCATTGCCGCTGATCTAAGAGGAGCTGATATGAGAGTTACCGATCTGATCGGCGCAGATCTGAGAGATGCCGACGTAAGTGGTGCAGATCTGACAGGCTGTATCTTTCTTACACAGGTCCAAGTGAATGCTGCTAAAGGAGATTCATCTACTAAGCTTCCATCTTATCTAAAGATTCCGGCGCATTGGGTGGAGTAAGATGGAAAAGTTTTTTTTGAAAAAAGGATACCGAATGAAGAACCCTGGAGGTATAGCTTTGGGGTTCTTTGTGTTTTTGTTATGTAAGGCATAAATAGATCGTTTTTGTAGTGTGATAGAGGGGATGGAAGAAAGTTTATAACAAATATCCCAAATTAAGTTATAATTTAATGGTACATGTATGTTCGTGAGTAGTCGATATGTGTGAAGTTCATAGATATTTGTTATTACAGTTTATTTACGAAGTTCGTAGATAAAGAAGTTAGATGCAAGAATGCCTTAAATCCTTGGAATAGATTTCATTCTCAACATCCTGTTGCTTGACGAGAAAATATGTAATAACTACATGATGGCTTTCCAATATTTGCGACTTGTAAGTGAATGAGGTGCTAAAGTGAAAGAAGATAATATTAAGAATAAAGAGAAGGAACAGAGATTAGAAAATATATCAAAATTTATGGAACAGTATCAAGAGCAACAAGAATATCTTAATAAACGTTATCCTACTGATGTCCCTAATGAAGTTTGCAATCATGTATTTATTCAAGGAATTAAGTTTGAGAATAGTTTTATGCCACAAGTCTATGATTTTGTTCAGATAATGAAATGTAATGATGAAGAATTATTCATATGGACTCATTCAAAGGATACAGATACTGCGTTAGTCTCGTTGGTCTCGAGTAATGTGAAGAACATTAACTTCTGGAAGAATGTTGGGGTTATTATTCAACTTGCGTATTCTTACTCAAGAGATTTTGAGCACACAATGGAATTAGAATATAGATGGTGCTATTATTTTGATCCTAATAAATCAATATTTGATCAGGAATTATATCGTAACTCTGATAAATATGGATTACTAAATGGTACTATTTTGAAGCTTACTGAACTTTGTCTTCTCTCCCCAATTATGGAGCTGTTATTACGAGATGATAAGGCATTTACTGCAATGAGTATTTTTTATTCTTCAATGCAAATTCACTATTGTTGTTTAATATGTGAGTTGGATAGATATCCGTACAAGAAGCATACAAGTCATGAACCAGATATATGGGAGCAAGCTAATGTAATTTCTGTATATGAAACCGCAATCGTACAGGCGTGTAGATGTGTTGAAGCCCTGATTGGAAAACCGCCAGGAAGGGAAAATAGAGGACGGTTATTAGAACATAAACAAAAGTGGGTTGATCAGTTTGGTATAAATGCAGATGATACTTTTCGAAAGTCTGGTACTACATATATTGATTTCTACTATTATTTATTTGAGCTTAGAAACTCTGCAGCACATAGTTATGGAACAATACCTTTTGGCCTTGAAAGGAAGCAAGCTGTTGATGCACAGTGTTTTGCTTCAATATTACTTGATGGATACGTAATGAAGAATGCAATTAAAGAGGAAGATGCAATTAATAAACTATGTATCAATCAAAATATTATTGAGAAAGTAAATGAGGCAATGAGTACCTCTAAAACGTCTGAATTATTAAAATCTGAATAATAAAATATACAAAGTAAAAAGATTATGAGGGTCGACGTCCTGTCTTTATTCGAGGAAGAAAGGCATTCCATCATCAAACATCATATCCACGGATCGGGCCTGTCGGCCTTCGGTCCGCAAGTAGCGATCGACATGGAAGCGGGTTCAGCGGACACATCCGCACCGACTAAGCGCATCGCGCCCGGCTACATTCGCAGCCTTAAGTCGGTGGGACGTCGTGGATACGCGAACGTTATCAGAAATCATATGCAAGTGACGATGGAAGGTGGTTCTATGAAGCAATATATTAGACTCGTATTGTTATTAGTATTCCTTGTTTCAATAGTTGGATGTAACGATAACGATAATGATAAGAATTTGCAATCACTATTAATTGATAATGAGAGATTGATTTCTGAAAATCAAGAACTAGTAACTGAAATTAAAGCTCTAAAAGAACAATTAAATGAACAAACTCTAATTACAACTCAATTGACTGAAGAAAATCAAGAATTGCAAAGATATAAACGTGAATTATCGATTCAAGAAAACCAAATTAAATATGACGTGAGAATACCTCTTGATGTGTTCGAAGTAATTCAAATCTATTTTTCTTCAATGAATAGCAAAGATCTTATAAAACTTAAGAAAATCACTGCAACTCATCTTTATGAGAGTAGGGCTGAGTTTATTCAATCTGATAGATTCAAGGAATTGTCAATTGAAGAAATGAACTACCAAACAGAGTACGACTATGTATCTAAGGATAAAATAACTGAAACCATAATAGTAAGAGTTAAATATCAAGAATATGACAATAATTTTGCTTTGCAAAATACTAACAAAACCGGTTGGAAAATAGTTGATATAGATTAATGTAAGTTGATTCAGAGAGGGCATATAACATCTGATAACAATGTGTTCACGCATCGGCGGGCAAGCCGCCTCGCTCCCGGAAGAAAAGTCGATGAAGCTGTTGCCGGGACACATCCGCACCACCTAACCGCATCGCGGCCTGTCCTACGGACCTTAAGGTGGTGGGACGTCGTGAACATGGAAACGTTGGATGAAATACCGGCAATTATAAGGTAAGATGTTAAGGATAATCACGCCATGGTATATAATGAAGACAAAGAGGAGGTTATTGTGATGAGCATTGAAGAAAAACTAATTCAAGATTTTTTAGCATTGCCTGAAGATAAGAAGATTGAGGTGATTGATTTTGTTGAATTTCTAAAGAACCGAAGTAATCAGCAAATGGAGTCACTTATGGATGATATTATTAATGAAAACAATGAAGCGCTTAGGGAATTAGCCAAATGAAGAATATTAGTCTAGAACAGCTTATTCAATTCCATGCAAAGATTGTTATGGCAACAGGTGGTTCGGACGGAGTTAGGGATCGTGGTATAATTGAAAGTGCTTTAAGAAAAGCAGAAGCAACTTATGATGGTCAGGAGCTCTATGAAGGCACTATAAGGAAAATATCTGTGATTGGATATGCATTAATAAAGAACCATGGATTTATTGACGGGAATAAACGTATAGGAGTAGCGACAATATTGCTTTTATTACGTTTAAATGGAGTTACTTTAAAATACGAGCAAAAAGAATTAATTAAATTAGGATTAGAGACTGCAGAAGGTAAAATTAAAGAAGAAAATATTGAACAATGGATAGAAGAACATCGAGTATAGAAAGTACTTGATGTTTTTTTACATAATCGTGAATTCTGTAAGTACACCAAAGAAGGCCAGTACATCATCTAACATAGTATCTACGCTGCGGGCCGTTCGGCCCTTGGTTCGCGGAAGTGGTAGGCAGAGAAGCCGAATCAGCTCACAACCCTGCGAGGCTAAGTCCGTCGGACCCGCCGCGATGCGCCTTAAGCCTCTCGGGTTCGTAGATACAGCAACGTTATAGGAAATCAGCATAAAGCATTATAACAGAAAATCTCAACAAAGAAATCTTAATAAAGGGACGGATTATTTTGGACTTGAGCCAAAGAAAGCAATGGAATGAAAATCATAAGAAACTAACCAATATTATTCTAAAACCAAGTGAACATCAAAATTCAAAAGAACTTTTCTTGAGTCAACATAGTCTGTTACATTCATCAAAAATGAGCAATTCACCAGTTGCTACTCTTGAAGATGATTTATTAAAGGATTTACTGGAGGAATCATACCGTAAGTATCCTATTACAGCACCTGATACACGGAACTCTATTGTATGGCATGTGTGGCATGTTACACGTATTGAAGATATGACAATGAATATTCTCGTAGCTGAAGGTGATCAAGTATTATACACCGATAATTGGGCTAAGAAACTTAAAGTAGATTATCCGCATTCGGGAAACGAAATGACAGAAATTGAAATTGCTGATCTAAGTGAGAATATTGATATTAATGCATTATTGGAATATAGAATCGAAGTAGGACAAAAAACTCGAGAAATTGTATCTAATTTATTGCCAGGTGAATTTAGAAACAAAGTAGATACGAGAAGAATTAATATTCTTAAAGAGCAAAATGCAGTAAAGAAAGAAGCCTCTTGGTTGCTTGAATATTGGGGGAATAAGACTACAGCTGGATTAATACTAATGCCTGCGACAAGGCATATATTTCTACATTTGAATAAATCGATCAGAATCAAACAAAGAATTCAAAAAAATAAGGGTTATCAGAATTTCGAAGAAGACGCTGGCATCCTATAACAAAGTATTCACGCATCGGGCCATTCGGCCCTCGGTCCGACAGAAGTAGAAGTCAATTCGTGGGAGTAAACACAGATACAGGGGAGCAGAATCAGCCGGACACATCCAACTCCCTAACCGCGTGGCGGCCGCCCCTATGGGGCTTAAGTTGGTGAGGCGTCGGGAACACAACAACGTTATAGGGAATCAGCGTAAAAGTTCAAAAACACCATTTTATTCTTAGTTGTTTTTCTAATCGAGGAAAGGGCAGTTACGTTAAATGAAATAAATTTACATAACAATACAACTCAATTGTGAAATCGCATGACGTGGAGGCATATAAACGATGATTGGAAAATTTATAGCAACAGGGTCGAGTTGTGAAGTGTATGAATGGGATGGCGACGATAAAGTCGTTAAATTGTTTCATGTAAACACACCGTTGAAATCCGTACAGCTTGAATATAACAAAAGCTCCGTGGCTTGGAAGAGCGGACTGCCAGTTCCCCGACCGTTCGAACAAGTAATTTGGGAAGGCCGTCACGGAATTGTTTTTGAAAAGATAGTTGGGGAAACGCTCGTCAATCGTATATTTGAAAGGTTATATACTTTCCAAAAGGTGGACAACGAATTACGATTATTCGCTAGATTGCTCAATGATATTCATAAGACAATCACCCATGACATTGAAACCGATCAAAAGAAGAATTTAAAAACTATTATTGGCCATCCTGCATTGTTTACCAAAGAAGAAATAAGGGCCATCCATGAATATCTTGACCGTTTACCTGCTAAACGACAGCTTTGTCAAGGGGATACGAATCTGAGCAATCTGATTTTGAGAGACGGAGACAACAAACCAGTTATGATCGATTGGATGCATGCCTCGCTTGGAAACCCAGCAGCGGATGTTGCGGAAGTTTGCGTGATAATCGAATATGCTGTCTTGCCACTGGAAACTCCTGCTGCTGTCGATATGTTCTTCCGGACTTCACGGCAAGAAGCTTATCACATTTTTATGGACGAGTATTGTAAGTTGTCAGGAGTAACAGAGGAAGAAATAAGATCATGGTATGTTCCGGCCGCCGCACGATCCATCGCGTCAGGTGCCTTACCGAACGAACAAGTTGCCAGATTAGCTACAATGATCCGTAATATGTTGGCCAATTCCTTGCGTGAAATATAAGTTGACGAAGAATGATAGTTGAATAATGTTAGTACTTCGAAGAATACGCTGGCATCCTTTAACTATGCATTAACGCATTCGGGGCTGTCGCCCCTCGGTCCACAGGAAGTAATCGGCAGGAAGCATATTAAGTGGACACATCCGCAACGGCTAAGTGCATCGCGCCCCACTGCATTCGCAGCCTTAAGTCGGTGGGACGTTGTGGATACGAATACGTTATACGCAAGTTCGTTAAACCTTTATGAGATAACTAAATTTTCAAAATCGATTTTCAACCCATATTTATAAAAAAAGTCGACACCCAATATTGCATCGAAACCATAAGGTTCTTTTGTAAGTCCTAGTTGGATAGTAAATTGGATGCTATCAGTAGAGAGGTCTGAGACAATCTGTTGGTAACACAACTCACTTGAGCCACCTACACCATACATCCGAACCGACTTTCCGTTGATAAAGTCTATATCCAGGCAATAGGTTCAACAAGATTATCAGTATCAAAGATAGTTGTGGAGCATCCAGTATCCAGTAAGACATTATTGAGAAGCGTTGATTTATTCTTGTAAGATAGAGGAAGAGAAACATTAGGCAGACCATTTACAAGATGTATTTTCATCGAAGACCTCTAATTCCTGTAAAGGGTTGCTCAATAACTTCAATGAATTCATTTCCAGTGTGGAATATATAGAGTTCCCTAACAGGCTCTGACAAATGAAGTTCTTTATAAGAGGCCCATGCATGTTTAGGGTCGTCATATTCAGAAAAAACTGACATTTCTTCAATAGTTCTTTTGTTATTATTAGAATGAATGGTAAGTGCTTCAACTAATACCAAACGATTAGGATGTATCTTACGGATATGACTCCATTTCATACATAAACACCTCCGAAAACCTCCGAAAAGACTTATAAATTCCCTATGTAAGAACAAGCAATGATAGTGAGTTCGAAGAATAACGAACCAGCGTATAACACCGTTTTCCTGCTGAGTCGCATTCGCTCCTTGGTCTGCCCGAAGGTATCCAAAAGGAGATCATCAGGCAGACAACCCTGCGAGGCTAAGTGGCGGAGCCACCCAGTCGCTACGCTCCTTTAAACCTCTCGGGTTCAGGAACACAAGAACGTTAGATGGAACATTAGAGGATATATGAAACAAAATTTAGCTATATCATCGGAGGTAATATGAAAAAGAGGTTATTTATCTTTTTAGTTATTATGATCTTCGTCGTAGGTGGTCTTACTTTTTATATTTACATCAATAATGCAACGGTAAAAACGGTAAACACATTAATAGAGAATGTAGACAAGGGAAATATAAAAGGAATAGGGTTGAGTAACGAACAGTTGAATTCAATAAAAAAGATGATTACTTTTTCTAATGAAAATAATCTTAGTGAACCTAAAATAAATATAAATAAAATTTCTAATGACGGAAATAAAGAAGAATTGTTAGTGCAATTTGAGATATTTCAATATAGAAACGATAACCAAATCGAGAATATATATGTAGGCTCATTACTTTTTACATTAGTTAAAAAGTCAATCTTAAAATGGGAGGTATTAGATGTCAAAACTATGAATGTGATGGAAATGCAATTGTGAAAGTTTCTCAGGCATGCTTCGTCTAACACTACATACCTACTGCGTGCAATTCGCCCTTGATTGCCTAGAAGGATTTTCAAGAAGATTACTTAGGCGATACATTCAATCAGCTAAGTCTGAAGACCCGTTCCCTACGGTCACTTAAGCTGCTTGAACGTCAGGAATGCACAAACGTTATGTGAAATTCCTGCTATGAAAATTAGACCCAAAGTAGAAGGTGAGATTTTGAATTACTACAATGCCATTAATTTCTTAAAAGAACATCAACCTCTACCTGATGATGAACTGTTGGATGAAGAGACTGTTAGTAAATATGAAGAAGTACGACGTTACTTTTTAAACAACCCATCCCCAGATTGTATTCCACTTTTTCTCAATTCATTCGGTATGGGCAGTGGTTTTGGAGTATACCAACTTATTGAAGATGTTCTATTGAAATGTAGTGAGGAACAAGTGTTGCGACATTTAATAGATGCTTTAGAGAGCCGTAATATAGGAGTTATATATTGGTCGGTACAAGTAGCTTCTTATTATCCAAATGATGATCTGGTTCTCCCTCTCTCAGTCCTTTTAAATAATCAAAACGCCGATATAAGGTACCATGCTGTTGTGGCACTCAGCGAAATAAACAGTGCAATAGCTCAAAAAATGTTAAGGGATCGCCAACATATTGAAACGGATCAAGAGATAATTGAATTAATTAACAATATAAATGAAAGTGATTAGTATATTAACTCAGGGTGGCATAAACTTCACATAACATAGAATTTAAGCAATAGACAATTCGGCCCTTGGATCGCCTAACGAAGAATAAACGAGAAGAGGATTCAAGCGATAAACCCTGCGAGGCTAAGTCTACGACCTGGCGCGAGCGCCTTAAGCCTCTCTGGTTCATGAATGCGAAAACGTGATAGGAAATACCTGCAATCATATTAAATTGGGAGTGATTCAATGAAGATAGCATTCATTCTATTCGATGGAATTACATTTTTAGATTTAATAGGATTCTATGATGTCATTACTAGACTTAAACATTTTGAAGCTACTAAGGATTCCTGTTGGGATATGTGTGGGCTTAAAGAAGAGATAACGGATGAACTTGGAGTGACGGTAAAAGTAAATCGAGTGAACCCAGATTTATCGGAATATGATATGTTGTTTGTTCCTGGTGGATTAGGAACTAGAGCACTAAGATATGATGAAGAATTTATTAATTGGTTAAAGAAAGCACAGAATGTCGAATACAAAATTTCAGTATGTACTGGCTCTTTACTACTTGGAGCTGCGGGGTTCTTACACAACAGAAAGGCCACAACACATCCATTTTCTTATGAATTATTGGAACCGTATTGTAAAGAAGTGATTAAAACAAGAATAGTTCGTGATGGCAATGTAATAACCGGCGGTGGTGTTTCTACGTCTATAGATCTGGGGTTATATGTCATTGAACATTTTTTAGGGAGCGAACAAATAGAGAATATTAAGAAACAAATGGATTATCCGTATGTTCATGTAGGCATTATTGAAGTTTAGTATATCGAAGAATGCAGATGCTTCCTATAACATACTATTCACGTATCGGGCATTCGCCCTCAATCCGAAACGGAGTTTTAAGAGGAAACAATTAGGCATCTGAATAGCAGTGAAGCAGAATTAGTCGGACACATCCCGCCACCAACCGAGTCGCGACCGGTTCCTACGGAGCCTTAAGGTGGTGGGACGTCGTGAGCACGGAACGTTAGACGTAATTCCTATAGGATCATTTAAGTACTATAACCAAACAAACATGAAAGAAATAAACCTAAAGATGAAGATAAGTAAACAAACAGGCGAACATTATAGCTGGGGAATTAATTGTGATGGTTGGCACCTTGTGAGAAAAGGAGATTTAAGTATTATTCATGAAAGAATGCCTCCAAGTGCAAGAGAAATTAGACATTATCATAATAGATCAAGACTATTCTTTTTTATCCTATCAGGTAAAGCAACTAATGAGATCAATGGACTAGTATTTGAATTATTATGTTAGGAAGGAATCGAAGTTCCACCCATGACAGCACATCAAGTATTAAATAATTCTGAAGATACAATAGAATTCTTAGTAATTTCTCAGCCAACAACTACAGGTGATAGAATAATATCAGAAGAATGATCTTGTTTTATGCAATTTCGAAGATGCCAGAAACTACGTCTAACAGAATATTCACGCTTCAGGGCTATCGCCCCTCGGTTATCAGATGTATAATCATGGAAGAATCTCAGACAACAAACGCCCTGCCTAAGATAAGAGCTATCTAAGGCTAGGGCGTTTGTTGAATATAAGAACGTTAGATGAAATCATATGACAAAATCAATCAAAGAAAACGAGGAGAAAATAATTATGTTTACATACAAAATTGATGATCTTTCTTATTTATCACTTTTAGAGATTCAAGATGCAGACAAGTTATATAAATTGATTAATAGAAATAGGGAGCATATTGGGGAATGGTTGAAATTTCCGAGTATGACTTTAAAAGTAGAAGATTCTCAAGCGTTCATTGAAAGAACACGAATCAGTTACGCCAAAGAGGAAGGGTACTGGTTAGGTATATGGAATGAAGATCAATTAGTTGGATCTATCGGATACCTATACATAGATAAAGAGAATAAGAAGACGGAAATTGGATATTGGTTAGGTAAAGAATACGAGGGAAAAGGACTCATTACGAAGTCAGTTATAGAACTTATCAATCATGCTTTCGACAAATATAAATTAAATAAAATTGAAATAGGAGCAGCAACAGAAAATAGAAGAAGTCGTGCAATTCCTGAGAAATTAGGATTTAAACAAGAAGGTGAATTGAGAGATTATGAATATATTCAAGGTAGGAATCTAAACCGAATAATCTACGGATTAAAAGCAAGTGAATGGAGAAGTAAATAAGATTAAATAAGGCATATGACATCATCTAATAAAATATTAGCGCTGCGGGCATACGCCCTTGGACCGGCATTTGCCAGACACCCACCATTCACTGGGTCTTGAATACAGGAACGTTATCTGAAACCATCCAGCTAACATTCAAAACTAACTAAAGGAGTGACCTAAATGATAAAGTCGCCCGGAGGTTCACTTTTTCCATATTATTATAAGGGTGGAGAAATCCATTGTCTTAAATATGGAAGTAAGTATAAAAAATATGAAGAACTTTTTGAATTAATGAGATTGGAAGAAGAATTTATTTTTAAAGCGAATAAAAAACTGAGAATATGGATTGATCTGTATGAAACATCTACAACAGATATAGTTCTTCAAGAGCTTGTGAACAATCTAAATAATTTAAATGGCTATGTAACGAAAATCTCATTTGTTGGACTTTCAAGTATAGGTAAATGGAAGTTAAAGCGCAAAATAAAGAATTTAAAGCTAGCATACCCTGTATCATATTTCTCAGATCCAGAGGAAGCAAAGACTTGGTTGATAAGTGATTGATAGTGAATGTAGCTAAAGAAGGCAATGACATCTGTTAACAGATCATTCACACAGCGGGTCATACGACCCTTAGTCCGCAGAGATGTTTCGTGGAAACATGTTCAGCGGATAACCGCCTGCGGAGGTTCGTGAATGCAAGAACGTTAGGTGAAATTCCTAAGAGAGTGAGTTTAATCAAACTAGGAGGACTAATATGGTATTTATGATTGTCGTTGTAGTAATAGGATTTGCTGGTGTTATTGGAAATCAAAATTCAGCATTAAGAAGAATGGAATCGATTCAAAGATCTTTGGATGAAATAAATCAGAAAATACGAGATGAAAATTAAGTGAATGTGGAAGTTGAAGTAGACCGGACAAATTCGACTGCGTCGGACGTCGTGAATACAGAACGTTAGCCAAAATTAACGGAAAGGTAAAAATAATTATGAGTCATAGACTACTAAATTATATATTACTTACCATAATTCTTGTTCTGATAATTGCATTAATAATTACAAATAAAGATAAAAGTACTACAGAAGAATCAAGGAATGAATTTTTCTTGGTCAACTTTGATAGAAAAGATTTTAAACGACTAGAAGTTCTGGCTAATAGATTCAAAGAGGGAAAGGGAGATAATTTGATGTTAATTCCTCCAGTAATTGATGGAGGTTATTGGATACATGATGTGATGTCAAACGGAAGAGAAATATACTGGACGGTGGATAATACAAGGGATGGAATGAGCTCTAATACGGGAAAGAAGGAATATATTTGTAAAGGAATAGATATTAGAGAATTGGAAGATCATTATACTTTTGAACTGAGTAAATGCAATAACTATAAGGAAGATGAAAAATTGGTAATCGTTTCTTTCTTAAAGGAGAGATTACAAGAATAATAATTGTGGTTCGAGGAAGACGTTAACACCAGCTAACAGTGTATTCACGCATTGGCGGGACAAGCTGTCCTCGGTCCCGGGAGTTACGTCGTGAAGAGATTTCCAATTAGTAGAATTCATACTGGCTAAGCCCGTCGAACCCGGAGCATTCGCGCCTTAAGCCTCTCGGGTTCGTAGATACAAAAACGTTATGTGCAGTTGAGACAAGAGCTAATAAAGTTCAAGACAGGAGGAATTTAATGTTCGATTCGTTTAAGAAAGCCTATGCTATATCCATTTTATTTATAGTATTTGGAAGTCTATTGTTCTTATATCATTCATTGAATTCTTTATCCTTTTCGGTAAAAGGAATAATCATAATGGTAATAGGCTTAGGGCTTTTATTTGTAATAAAGGCATCAAAATTTGAATTAAATAAGTTAAGACTTGAGGACATAGAAATGAGAAAAAGAATAGAGGAAATTGCAAAATATAAGAGTCACGAATGATATGCAAAATTATTGTATAGGTTAATAAAATCAGGTTGATCTCTGAATGGAAAGATATAAAAAGCTTAATGGAAATGTAAATGACGTAGAATAATTTGTGTAAGTGAATCGAGAAGACTTCGACAATCATTACACAATATACACACAGCGGATCGGCTTAATCCGATCCTTGATCCGTCAGAGGAAGCGAATCAGGAGAATACATCCGCACCGACTAACCGCACGCGGACGGCTGCTTAGAAGTATTAAATCGGTGGGGACGATGTGAATACGAGAATGCTATCTGAAATACTCAAACTTATTAAAACAATCAGTAATTGAAAAATTGATTAATTGTTATAGGAAAAATAATGAGGTGAAAAAATGAAAAAAATAATATTCTGGGGTAAGGACGAGAACGACGATAGACTTATAAGTGAAGTGATTTTAGGGGCGAAAACCGTTACCTGTACACCAAAAGTCTGGTACTATGATGATCCAATAGAGGAGCCAACTGTTATTGGTGATTTAGTAGCAGTATTTGATAGAAGAGGGAATCAAAGATGTACTATAGAGATTACAGAAAACTATGAAATTCCTTATGGCTTAGTTGATGATAGAATTGCTAAGGGCGAAAATTGTTTATCTATAGAAGAGTTTTATAATGATCATAATTTTTGCTGGGAAGAGCCTTTGAGCAATGAAGGCCTAAGTTTAACAAATGAAACCATAATTGTTGTAGAACATTTTAAACTAATATCGATAGTGGAGAAACAGTAATAATAAATTTAAAATAAAAATTTCAACGCGAATTCATGAGGTAAAGCACTACAGATAACAAAGCATTCACACACCATTTGTATTTTTGTTTTGATAAACAATACATTCACTGGTGGTTCACTTCTTCTAGAAGATTTTCATGGTCTCAACCTTGGCTTTAGGTTACAGGCTTCAATAATAGAAATAAAAAAAAGAGGGTGGTTAGAATATGTTTTCATTGGAATCTGCATTATTATTTTCTACATTAATTGGGGTTGTGATTATATTCCAACTAATGTTAGCAGCGGGAATGCCTTGGGGAAGGTATGCAATGGGGGGGAAGTATCCTGGTAAATATCCACCCGCTATGCGTGTAGCTTCTATAATTCAGGCTATTATTCTAACATTCATTGCCTTTATTGTACTAAGTAAAGCAGATCTAATATTTCCTGGATGGAACACTTTCACAAAAACAGCTATCTGGTTGGTTGTTTGTTTTTCGATAGTCGCAACAATACTGAACTTTATTACAAGGAGCGTATGGGAAAGGAGAATTTGGGGGCCTGTATCTTTGTTACTGCTCATAACAAGTATTATTGTAGCAATTGGATAACCAATATTTGTAGGTGTACTCTAAGAGGTCATCGACATCTTCTAACAATGTGTTCAAGCATCGGGGCATACGCCTCTCGGTCCCTGAAGGAAAGTCGGAAAAGTAGCTGCCAGGACACATCCGAACCACCCAACCGCATCGCGACCAGTCACTTCGTTCTTTAGGGTGGTAGGACGTCGTGAACACGGAAACGTTAACATAAATCAGAGGAATGCTTAATATTAATTATAAAGATTAGATAAACTATCTAAGGACGGGGATTTCAATGAGTAGCTTATTACTAACCTCTTGTGGTTTTTATACTGAAGATATTAAAAATCAATTTCTGGATTTTATTGATAGAGATATTTCTCAATTAAAGGTCGCTATTATTACAACAGGATCCCCTATGAAAGAAAATAATAGATATGCACAAAGGGCAATGCAAGATTTCAAGGACATGAGATTTCAGCATATTAATTTTGTAGATATAGAATTTGATGACCCGAAAATTCTCATACATAGAGATGTTATATATATCAATGGTGGAAATCCATTTACATTATTGTATTACGCTAAGAAAAGTGGTGCAGATGAAATTATTAAAACACTGGCTGAACAGAATGTAATTATAGTTGGAGTAAGTGCTGGAGCGTTATTACTGGGACCGAATATTAACATTGTCGATTTCTTTACTCCACAGATGAACACAATAGATTTAACGGATTTTAAGGCATTAGGTGTAACCGACAAGCTTATTTTTCCTCACTATGATAGAGAGGACATATTTAAAGATAATACTAATAAAAAAATTGAAGAGAGAATAGTAGAATTTGAATCCAATGAGAACTGTAAGGTGACAAGGCTTAAAGAAGAAGAATATATCTCAATCTTAATGAACCAAGCACATTGAAAGTCGTAAATTCATTGAAAGCAGCTCAAAGAAGACCATAACTGCTAACAACATATTCACGTTGGGGGGATACGCCCCTAAGTCTGCAGAAGGATTTCGAGGAAGTAGTATCCAGCAGACAACCTCTGCGAGGCTAAGTCTTCGACCCAGTCGCTACGCACCTTTAAGCCTCTCGGATCATGAAAATCTTTGAAAAAGACAGATGCAAATCTTCGTTCAAAAATAATACTCAAAAGAAAAAATATCGAGAAAGGTGATGCTACGATGCAAAAGATCAAATTTTTGTTCCGATTATGGATGAACGAGCCTGTATGGTTTAAGTGTCTGACTGTTTCAACATTAATAATTTCAATTGTATTTAGTAGTTCATTTTTTTCCTATAATACTAATTTTCAAAGTCTGGCTAAAATGGCTACCGCAATTTTTTTCTGTGCATTTGGCATTATTTTTCGTAGAAATCTAAAGGTTTCTATAATCTTTTTTTCCGTTGTAGTAATTTGTATCTTTTTAGCATGGAACAGTTTTGATTACGAGAGGTTATAGATTAAGAGCAAGTTAGTATAGAAGAAAATTAGAAAATATCAGAAAAACCAAGCCTAAATCAATTTTAGTTTATCTTTGTAGTCAATGACAGCGCCTAACAACATCTTCACGCATATAGCGGTCGCCATCGGTCGCCGAGAGGAATTTCGGAGAGATTGAGCCAGGCGACAACCCTGCACTGGCTAAGTCCGTCGAACCTGCGCTGCGCGCTTAAGCCAGTGAGAGTTCGTGAATACTTGAACGTTATGTGAAATTCCCAAAGTCGATATTGACTGAGGAGATAGAAACGAAAAGAAATGTTGAATTCTTGTTAGAACATATTGAAGAGATATTCGGTAGTGATTATAAGATCAACAAGTTTGACGCAATTGATGGCAGTTTTACTGAAATAAATGGTTATAGGGTAGAAGTCTTTAGTATAATAAAATACAAAGAATCAAAATGGTGGGAGATATTAATGAAAGAAATATTAGCAACAATAGAATTGATGTCAAAGAATAATAGACGTATAATACTTTCAATTGTGATATTTTTCTTGATTTTTGAAGCAATATCCTTATTTCCATTAAGTTATGAATTATCAATATTAAACGTTGTTATAATTTATTGTTACTTCATACTTGGATTTGCTTTATGTGCTACAACAAGAAGAAAATCAATAGTTATACTTTTTGGAATCGGTTTTACCAATATGATAGGACTTGGATTGCGTATTTGGTTAGAATGGGGAGAATATTCGATGATTAGAGATTTAACGTATAAAAATGTACTGCTTACGTATATACCAATTGTCACAACAATCTTCATCGGTTATCTATACACAAAAAATGTTATTCAAAGAAAATCTAAAACTGTGTAACAGTATGATAATAAGTACCTTATCTCTGGGTGCTTATTATTTTTATAAATAACAACACTATAATCTAACAGTGCCAACTTAGTTTAGGAGGAGTCTATATGATATTAGAAAAAGTTATAAGTAAAGTTGTAATACAAAGTGAATATAAGGATTTGGTTGATAAGTATATAGATAATATACTTACCGAATTTAAAGGTAAGATTCATAGCATTTATATGTGTGGCTCGATTCCAAAAGGAATTGCTGTACCTTTTAAGTCAGATGCAGACTTTACTATTGTATGTGTAAATCCCAAAGATATTGATTACGAAAGATTATCAAATATTAAAGACAGGCTATTGGAAGAATATCCAGTAGTAACTAAGATTGATACGATAATTTGCTCGATTGACGATGTATTAAATAAACCAAATGAGTGGGGTTTTTGGGTTAAGATCATTTGTGTTTGCATGTATGGTCATGACATTGGTGAAAACGTACCGCCGATCGTTATTTCTCCAGAGTTCATTTTAGACTTAAATAGAGAGACCAAGGAGGAAGTAAATCGTATACATAGTGCACTTTCTAATGCTAGTGATAACATGTTGAAAACTAGATATATCAAAGGTCACTCTAAGAGATTAATTCGAGCATTATACTCTTTGGTTTTGGAAGATACAGGTGAATGGCAAGATGACATTAGTACGATGAAGAATACAATATTAAACTATTGCGAGATTGACTCCGCTTTAGTTGAGTATCTGTATGCTTGTTACTTGGATAGTAATGTACTTGTTGAAGAGTTTCTGGGAATTGCAGATGAAGTATATAGCTATTTTGAGAACGCCTTAAATACAATGGCTGCTTCCAGAAAATCCTTCGAGTAACAATGGATTTACGCCCAAAGTTACTCTGAGAAACGATTGACTACAGTCAGCCCCCTAAGCCCGTTGGGACTTCACTGCATTAGGTGTTCGGTTAGCCTAAGCTTTAAGCAGCGACTCTTAGGGGACAAGACATTCTTCAATACAAAACGTTATCGGAAATTCGTGTGAAATTTATAAGAAGGAGAGGTACATGAACAAAATAAAAGATCTTCTAAGAGATGTACAAAATAATAATTTTAAAACACCTAAAGGAACAGACATGAAACATCTAGTCCAAGAAATGATTCAACACATTGGGTCGATTGATGATGAATTAAGAGATAAGCTCATTTATGGAACTTTATATAGATGGATAATGGATCAAGAACTAAGTATAGATTTAGTAAGACAATTGTTATATGTGACTTTGGATGATGATCATTTATTCCATGGAATAGGTGATATCGATCAAGATACAGTATTTACACGTTCCTTTTCAGCCCTGTTTATACCACTAGCTTTACATTATAACGATATCTTCAATTATTTAACTGAATCTGATTATGAATATATATACTCGAGAGTAACCTTGTATTTCGAACGTGAGAAGGATTTTAGAGGATATATATTAGATAAGGGATGGGCACATTCGATTGCACATGCAGCTGATGCTTTAGTTTCGATTACGGCTGCGTCCTATTATTCTTCTGAACATTTATTGTGTATTTTAGAGTTGATAGGAGAAAAGGGTTGTGTTAATAACTATTATTTTATAAACGGTGAAGATGAAAGGATGGCAGAAGTAGTCATTCAAATTGTAAAGCGTAATATTCTAAAGAAGGATATTTTACTTAATTGGGTGCAACAACTTGGTGGCTTTAAAAGATTAGACATATATCCTCAAGATGATATAAAGAGAGGAAATACAAAAAATCTTTTGCGTAGTGTCTATTTTAAATTACTGGATGTTAGTGGGTCTGAGGTTATAACAAATGAAATAGTAAAAACATTAAAACAAATCTAAATCTAGCTAAATCGAAGAACTTTCGTACATCCGATAAGACCCTCATTCGCGCCGCGTCGCTTCTTCTCCTTGATTCGCCCGTAGGGGATAGTGCCAGGAAATAAACACAGGCGATAACCCTGCGAGGTTAAGTCAACGACCCAGTAGCGTTGCTGCCTTAATCCTCACGGGTACGTGAATACAACAACGTTATATGTAATTGGGGCAAGATCTTAAGAGAAGGAGTGATTATTATTAAGTTCATATTGTTATTTGGACCCCAAGCCGTCGGTAAGATGACTGTTGGTCATGAATTAACGAAAATAACCGAATTGAAGTTATTTCACAATCACATGTCGATCGAGTTGTTCCATCCCTTCTTTGGTTTCAGTAGCGACACATGGAGACTATCTGAAATCGTAAGAAGAGAGTTCTTTGAATCGTTCTCAAATAGTAATCAATATGGGCTTATTTTTACTTACGTATGGGGATTCGATCTTCAAGCAGATTGGGAATTTGTTAAACAAACGTGTGATATTTTTGAATCGAAAGGTGCCGAAATCTATCTCGTTGAATTAGAGGCAAATATAGAAGAAAGAATAACACGAAATGCAACGGCTTTTAGACTCGATCAAAAAGCAACAAAAAGAAATGTTGAACAATCTGAAATGGACTTGATCAACACGATGAAAAAACATAGACTCAACTCCCATAAAGGAGAAATCACAAGAGAAAACTATTTGAGAATTGATAATACTAATTTAAGTGCTGATGAAGTCGCAGGAATTATTAAGAACAAATTCCATTTATAAGTGCGTGTGTAAGTAATTCAAGTGGATGCTATATCTCATAACAACATGTTCACGCATCGGACCATTCGGTCCCCGGTCTCGCTTGAGGATTTCGGAGAAGTGGGGCAGCCGTCCAACTCTGAACTGGCTAAGTTGTCGTACCCGGCTTAAGCCAGTGAGGGTTCTTGAATACAAGAACGTTATATGAAAGAACCGAATACGGTAATTATGGGGTGTTAAATGTGTGGGAAACACTATCAGATTCTTGGAAAGCTAGTTTTGAAGAAGCGTGGGAAGCATATGCTCACGGTTCATTTCCCATTGGTGCAGTTATAGTTAATTCAAATAATGAAGTAATTAGTCGAGGTAGAAATAGAATCAACGAAGCAAGTGCTCCTATCAAGCAAACCTGCTCAAACAGGCTCGCCCATGCAGAGATCAATGCATTATTACAACTAGATATTTTAGAGTCGAATGATTTTAAGGGGTATACACTTTATACAACTACAGAACCATGTGTACTTTGCTTTGGCGCAATAATTATGTCGGGAGTTAGGAAAGTAAGATTTGCTGCAACAGATCCGATCGCAGGTGGGGTAAATTTGATTTATTCTGAAAACTCATTTATAAAGTCAAGAAATCTTGATATAAAGTGCGACAGGAAATATTTAGGGGAGATACAACGCGTATTAAGAACTGATCATGTAATAAGGACTTTAGGGAGAGATCAAGCAATCAGATTTTTGGATAAGTACAGAATAAACTACCCCGAAGCTACCGAACTAGGAATAAAGTGGTATAAAGAAGGTAGATTACAAGAAGCATTGAGAAATAAAGTTCCGATAGGTGTGATTATTAATGAGATATTAAAAGAAATTAAGACTCTAGATAGTTAACTAAAAGGACTCGGTTCCTTCATATAACAATGTATTTACGCTGTGGCTTACGCCCCTTGGTCGTCAGATGTATAATCATGGTAGATAATCGGACGACATACGAGCCGGCCTAAGATAGGAGCTATCTAAGGCCGGCTCGCGTCGTATATACAGGAACGTTATATGAAACCACCCGAAAACCCATAAGAGCTAAACAGGTCGGTCTCTTTATGGTTACTGTTGCGGGATGTAGTTTAAGCTCTAGCGGAACTGTTTTTTCAAGAGTGGGATCAAAAAAGCGGATTTATTATAGATCATTTTGATTCGGCCTTCGGTTTGGCAAAGGGATTTAGGGGAAGGGAAGTAGCCTGACAACCCTGCACTGGCATAAGTCCGTCGGACCCGACGCGTTGCGCCTTAAGCCTCTCGGGTTATTGATACAAAAACGTTATAATAAACTGGCCCAAAACCTGTAAATCGTAAATATCAAATCGTATGGAGGAATAATTATGAAAAGTCCAATTCATAGTAAGTTCGGAACAGTCTTTGTTCATGTCACTGATCTTGAAAGATCGATCGAATGGTATAGTAAACTGTTAAACATAGAAGTACATACCGAAAACCATTCAGGACCTGTATAAACATTTAGTATGGGTGATTCACTTCCAGGGTTGACACTGGATAACCATTGTTGGGATGAGGTTTATGAATTTCAACCATCTAATCAGCCCTTGTTTAACTTGAATACCAAAGATATTTATAAAGAATACCAATTTGTGAAAGAAGAGTTAAAAGCCGAAATTACAACAGAAATTGAAGAGTTTCCTGACTTAGCTTCTTTTTGTTTTAGTGATCCGGACGGGAATATTCTTATGGCCTGTATGCAAGTGCATTGAAAAAACAAAAAGGAGTTAGATGCGAACATGCAGTTAAAACTTGTACCAGTAAATCCTGAAAATAAAAGTATACTAATTAATTTATATGAACTGTATGAGTATGACTTCAGTAAATATACAGGTCGAGATGTAAATAGAAACGGAAAATTTGAAGTAAACATAGATTATTATTGGGAAGGTGACGAAAGGTGGAATCCATTTTTTATAGAAGTAGCAGGTATAATCGTTGGTTTTATAGTAGTCCTTTTCGAGAATATGGATACCGATCCAGATCCGACTCATGTGATATACGATTTTATGGTTTTACAGAAATACAGAAGATCGGGTATAGGTCGTAAAGCAGCAATAGAAGCATTTAAGATGTACAAAGCAAATTGGAAGATTTCGCAAATGGAGAACAATCTTCCGGCAAGGATATTTTGGAAAAATGTAATAGAAGGTTTTAAAGGAACTAATTACACTGAACAATATGTACAAGACCGGAAAAAATATATACAAGAATTTAGCACAAGAAATTAAAGGCATTTATTGAGGGCTAATTCAGTACGGCATCGCCTAACATCATATTCACGCTTAGGTCCGGCTAGTGCGAAAGTGGCATCGGCGGACAACCTTGCGCGCCTTAAGGTGAGACGTAGCGGTGGCTCCACCACTTTAAGTCTCTCGGGTTCGTGAATACGAAATAGTTATAAGAAATCCCTGCAAACCCATAAATGAAGGGAGTATATATGTACCGTAAAATCATACGAAGATCGATCCTACTAATCGTTTTATTATTACTGATTAATTATTTATTTAATAATTCTGGGTTTTATATTACAGAGAGTAAGGCTATTAGGGACTCATATCCTTATAAAAACGGTGATGTAATATATGAAAAAGAATACGAAAACAAGAAAATAATTATCTTGAAGACTAGCGATGTTAACTATGTAAAACTAATAGGATTTAAATTGGGTATGTTTTATCACGTATCTAATATTGCTGAGTTATATTTCATGACACCTCTGATTGGAAAAGAGGGAGACATTAAACGGACATGGTCGGCGAGTTTAAATTCAAATGAGCTTTACGAAACAATGATTGCGGTCGAGTCAGAAAACCCTGAAATTAAGAGAGTAATTGTAAGTAATGATAATATCGATAACGTAATATTAGATGATCTTGAAGAAATAAAAGAAAACTCAACGGTATTTCTCGAATTAAAATTAGAAGATGGTTTCGCTGCATCATACTTAGAATTATATTCAAAGGATGTTGGAGGATTTATATTTAGAGGAGTAAACGAAAAAGGAGAAATAATAACATTAGGTAGATAGAAATTCATTATGTGGGTTCGAGAAAGGCGAGGACATCTTATAACATAGTATCTACGCTGAAGGCCGTTCAGCCCTTGGTCTGATGTGATTCGGGCAAACGATATCAGCAGACAACCCTGCGAGGTTAAGTCCGCCGGACCCGGCGCTTACGCGCATAAGCCTCTCGGATTCGTAGATACAATAATGTTATAAGAAATCGGTGCAAGTAATAAATATTCAATAAGAAAGTATCAAGATCTATTCGCATCAATGTTGAACAGGCGGGATAAACCTCTTGATTTATTTATTATGTAGAAAGTATAATTTTATATGGAAAATAGATACATAATAGTAAATTTACTTAGGAAAGGATGAACGTAATGATTTTTTGGCGAGGATGGGGAATTATCGGTATCATTTTTCCTGTACTAATAGTTGGTCTACTTGCTTCATTAGGATTTAATGATGAAAATTTCCAATGGTTTTACTTTATCGGATTAACCTTATCCGCTATACTTATATGGTTTATCGGTAAGCGTTTGAATAGAGATAAAGATGAAATTTTCATGAATGAAAGAACAGGAGAGCGGTTCAAAATAGGAAATCGACATACACTATTTTTTATCCCCCTACAATACTATGCAATAGTTTATCCGATTTTAGGCATCATTCCTTTTTTTGCATAAAATAAATAAAAAACACGTTTATTTTGCTTTGTCAAAGATAACGTGTTTTTTTATTAGTTAAATGGTCTACGCTCGTTAAGCTAAAGGGTAACGATTAGTGAATATAACTGATAATGAGGGTATCGAAGAATGCACAGACACCCTATAACAGATCGTATCTACGCTGCAGGCTATGCCCCTTGGTTAGCAAGAAGTGGCAGTCCCGCAGATATGAATCATTCAGTTATTTCTACACTTGAAGATGAACTAGTTAAAGAAATTAATGAAGAGACATTTCGTAGGTATCCTGTGGTAGTTCTGGATACGAAAAACTCTATTGCTTGGCATGTATGGCATATTACAAGAATAGAAGGAGCTGGCATCCTGTAACAACATGTTCATGCTTCAGTCCGTTCGACCTTCGGTCCGCCCGAGGCATTTCGTAGTAGCAGATTCAGGCTGAAACATCCGCACCGGCTAACTTTGCAAGCGCAGCTGGACCCTTCAGTCCATAAGCCGGTGGGACGTCGTGAACAATAGAATCTTATATGAAACGTGATGGCCGCATGGTTGCCGCAACTAACAAAGGAGACGAAACAATGAAAAAGTATATACTCTTCGATCATGATGGTGTTTTGGTTGATACTGAATTTTGGTATTACAAAGCGGGAGAACGCGCTCTGGCCGATATTGGATTTACCTTGGACAAAGATCAATACCTCCGTGACATGACCCAGTCATTGGGCACTTGGTCCCAGGCTAGGGCGGCAGATATTGATGAACAGACCATCAGCAAGCAGCGTGATGTCCGTAACGTCTATTATCAGGAATATCTAAGAACAGAAGCTATAGAGATTGAGGGTGTAATTGAAACTCTAGCCGAACTGTCAAAGTACGTCCGCATGGCCATTGTTACTACTGCAAAACATGCTGATTTTCAACTTATCCACGAAAAGCGCCAAATCAGACAATTCATGGAATTCGTCCTTGTTCGCGAAGATTACGAGCACACCAAGCCACACCCGGAACCATACTTGACCGGCCTAAAGCGTTTCGGTGCTACTAAAGAAGAGACTCTGGTTGTAGAGGATTCGAACAGAGGGCTGAACTCTGCCATAGCGGCTGGTATCGACTGTGCTATTGTCCATAACGATTTCACAAAAACACATGACTTCTCCCAGGCCAGTTACCGAATTAAGACACTGATTGAACTAAAGGATATTATCCTGAGTCAAATCTGAGCAGGTTTGTGACGAGGCAGGATATTTCATTTTCAAGCATGGGAATCAAGAAGGCGTATTTATTTTTAGATCATCTTATTGATCATTAAAGCTCTCGGGTTTATACCCTGATGGTAGATGCGATCAAGAAATGAATTTGTGTGTTGTTTGAGGAAGTTAAGTGAAATATCGTATAACACTTCATTCACGCATCCGGCTGACCCCCTCGGTCGCAGACGTGAATTCGAAGAAGCAGATGCTGCGACAACTCCTATGTTAGTTCGTGAATACAAGAACGTTATATGAAACAACTGCAAATAATGTTACTCGGGTTATCAGGGAGGATCTATGAAAAATAAAGCATTATTTGCTACTCTAATCATTATTTTTCTTATCTTTATGTTTGGAAATTCAATGACCACAACTCCAGGTCGAAGTTCTGGTAATGGAAATCCTGCAATATTGTTATTAGTTCCATTGTCCACATTTTTCATAGTCTTGACCTTTCAATGGTTCATAGTCTTTAAGGATAAGATGATAAGCAAAAAAACAGTCATTATATTATCACTGCTAGTAATCTGTCATCATGTGATCGGAGTATATTATCAAATAATGAGTTTTCGAAGTCACCGCGTTTTTTTGGCAGAAGTATATAAAGGGCAGTTTAGAACAATTGATTGGGATTATATTAATTCGATTACTTCAGGACTATCCATTCACATTAACAATCAATATTTCAATATAAATACATATTTTTTGTTTTTGAGTCTTTCACTTTTTATTTGGTTGTTGAGCCAAATGATAATAAGTTGGCGGAGAAAGATGGGAGAAAAAAGTGGGAATAAGATATAAACTTTAAGTTTTTTCCAGGAGGTCAGTTGCATCTCTGATACAAGAAATTCATGCTACGGGATGCACCCGTGATTGGAGAAGAAAAATAGCGATAAGTACAAAATAGGACTTCATCGAAAGCCTCTAATTCCGATAAAGGGTTGCTCAATGGCTTCAATAAATTCAGTCGCTCTGCTCCTTTAAGCCTCTCGGGTGGGTTCAGGAACACACAAACGATATAGGAGATTACTGGTAATTTTTTAAGATAATATTTAAGGAGATAATTCATGAAAGGTAAAATATTCTTATTATTTTTTGTTACGATAATGTTTTCATCTTGTCAAAATAATAGTCAATCGACTACGTTGAACAGCGAAACTAATTCAATAATGAATCCTGAACTGGAAATAACGGAAGGTCAATCAGAACCTTCTAATAATGAAGTGTTATCTATGAGCATTGGGAACTATGAATTGAAAGGAGAATTTTATGATGAAATGCTTCGAAATCCTATAGATCATGATTATGAAGTGGAATTTAATGAATTTCAAAATTCCAAAGAGATTATCACAACATTGGAATGGGGGGCGTTGGAAAGCAAATATACAGAGATTTGGGATAAAGAGTTGAATCAAATATATAAAAAGCTTCTTTCTAAGTTGGATAGAGAACCAAGAGAATCACTAATTGAATCGCAGAAAGATTGGTTACAGTATCACTTAAGGGAAACAAAATTTGTAGAGAAGACATTTATTACTAATGGTTACCTTGGATCCAAAGGATCGGTAAGCCTAGCCACGGTTATACGGGAGAGAATTAGGGAAAGAACAATGCAATTATTTGAATATCGATATTTACTAGATGGTGAAGTTGAGTTTGTATACCAAAGTGAAAAATAGAGTTGTAATCTTGATCAAAGTTTTTAGGCGATGCCTCGATGATAATAACAGCGCATAACAATGTATTCACACAGCGTAGCTACCATCCCTTGGTTTTCAGATGTATAATCATGGAAGAAGACTCAGACAACAAACGACCTAGCCTAATATAAGAGCTATCTAAAGCTGGGTTGTTTCGTGAATACAAGAACGTTATGTGCATTTCGGGGAAAAAACATATATCTAAGGAGAATTTTTATGCATGGAAACAATCAATTTAAGATTATGGATATTACAGGAATGAATCATCAAATTAGTCAACTCGTATCAATGATGAACTATGCAAGATTTACAACAATTAATGCAGTTCAAGGGCTAACGATTGATGAACTTGATTATTTAGAAGATCCAAATAGTAATACGATTGGTGCTTTATTGCTTCATATAGCTGCGGTTGAGATCGGTTTTCAAATTGAGATTTTCGATAATAGAACACCAAATGAGGAAGAATTAAAAGAATGGCTTGCAGCTTATGAACTAGGCGAAAAGGGACGGAATGAAATTAGAGGTAATTCTCTTGATTACTATGTAAACAAGCTTGAACAAGTACGCCTTAGAACTCTAAAAGAATTCAGACAAAAAGATGATAATTGGTTATATGAAGAGCGGAAATGGTCTGGATTACCTTCAAATAATTATTTCATTTGGTTTCATGTATTTGAGGATGAAATAAATCATCGGGGACAAATCAGATGGTTAAGACAGAGACTTCCTAGGCCAACTATAAAATGAATAGTAAATCAATGAAGTGAATTCAGGCCAGACACACTTTCGAGGATAAATCCTGGCGGACCCGGTTGCTGAGCGACCTTAAGCCTCTCGACGTTGTGAACACGGGAACGTTATATAGGAAATCGGCACAAATACATAAAAAGAGGTGATAAATTCAATTGCCAAATGCTAATTATGTTGAAATCTCTAAGAAAGCTTTGAAAGAATATGATCTCATTGATTATGAGATTGAGTATATAGGTCATAGTGGCAATGTCATATATCGTGTTAATGAAACGGATAGTGCCAAAAAATTCTCTCTTAGAATTCATGAATCACGATCCCAGGGATTTGAAGAGATTTGGAGTACAAAGGAGTCTATTCATTCTGAAGTAACATGGTTAGATGCTCTTTCTGAAGCAAGTGATATAGTAGTTCCAAAACCAATATATAACCAAAATAATAATCTTATAACCGAAGTTAATCATTGTGACAAGGTTATGTATTGTACTTTATTAACTTGGGTTGATGGGGAACAAAAGCCATATGTTCCGACTGCTGAAGATGCAGGTAAAGTCGGGACGATGATTGGAAAGCTCCATTTTGAATCTAGTAAATGGATCGTTCCATATGGATTTTCACGACCGACTTTCGATGAACATAAACTTGATAAATCATTGGAACGAATTCAAATTGCCATTGAGAATGGTACTCTTATTAAGAGTGGAGAAACACTTATTTTAGCAGGACAAAAAGCTAAGAACATTATAATAAATCTTGAAAAAACAAATATTAATTGGGGAGTAATCCATGCTGATTTAATACCTTCTAACTATATATTTCACAATGATAAAGTTAGTCCTATTGATTTCGGTGCTTGTGGTTTTGGATTTTATTTATTCGATCTTGGATGGACATTTTCATATATTCATCCTTCATTTAGAGAAACTCTATTGAAATGTTATTTAAACGTATTCCCATTACCGTCAAACTATGAATCGTTACTTGAAACATTTTTTATTGCAGGTCAATTAGATACCTTAGGTTTTTGGTTAGGGATGCCTGATTCTAATGAATGGTTGGAAGGACACATAAATAGTCTAGTAAGTAGAGAATTTAGTAGATATTTAAGTAATAAGTCTTTTCTATATACAGGCACACCCTATTGGGAATAGATTATTGAGGTAACTCAATGGAGGTGCAAACATCCGATAACACAGCATTCTTACTGCGGGCATTCACCCTTGATCGGCCAAGAGGGATATCAGGAAGTCATTTCAGGGGATACATTCAATCAGCTAAGTAAATGCCCCCGACCAAGGGTCCCTTAAGCTGCTTGAACGTCAGGAATGTCAAACGCTATATGAAATGATTGTATGGAGGAGAATTTTTGAAAATGAATATTAGAGGAATCATCCTTGAGGGGTACTCAAATGCAGGAAAAACATCTCTTCTTAAAGCAATAAAACAATATCAAGCACAAGATGAAACATCGGAAATAAGCGTAGTTATACTCGGAGAACATTACTCGCAAATATTGAATAACGTCCATGGAAAGCTAGTTCAGTTATCTCGAGAACAACATATTGAATTATTAAGAAACCGAGTAGATATGATAAAGCAATTAAATGACTGGGCAACTTTTTTAGGACCGGGTAGAAGAAAATCGAGAGGTCTCTTTTTTATATTTGAAAGATTTCATTTAAATCATCGAGTTGCATTCCCCGATTCGAATGATATTGAAATACAAGAATTAGAAAGACAATTATATGAGCTTGGTGCTAAATGTATTTTACTCACTATTTCGAACGATAAGGTAGAAGAAAGAATTAAAAGCAGAAATCCAGAAGAATGGATTAATAAGTCTGATGAGTATATCGAGCAGTCTTGTAATGAATTAATTGAAACCCAAAACAGTCTTAGAATACAAGCAACAAAATCAGTAGTACCAACCGATGAAATTAACACAGATAATAAGGATTGGAATTCATATGCAAGATTAATCATGGAAGACAATGTCTCCGCTTAACATTCACGCATCAGCATGCCTTCGGTCTGTCAGAAGGGGTTGTGGGGAAGTAGAAGCAACCGGACAGACCTGCATTAGCCAGGCATCATGAATATAAAAACGTTATACGAAACCACGATGTGAAATTAATAAGAACACGAACAGACTTTTGAATTGAGGTGAAGTGAGTTGAGATTTTTGATTTTAATCTTGTCATCACTTTTGCTTACAATAGGTTGCTCCAACACTGTCAAACAAAACCAGAAACCATTTCTATTTTCGTATGAATTAAATAAAGTCGAACCTAAACATCAAAAAGAGATAGATCCATGGCTGCAATCAGCTAAAAATGATCCGGAAGTAAAAATATATTCATATGAAACCAAAGATGGATATAAATACAGCTACGTTAAAGGATATAAAGATGTAGAGGTTTCATATATTTATTCAAATAATGAAGGGAAATTAAAGCAAAGATTTATTAAAGGATCAAATGACGATGAAATTCTTGTAGAAGTAAAATATAATAAATCAATTTGTTGTAGCACAAATATTTATGAAACCGACGATAATAATATTTAATAGCAATGTAGTCCGGACCATGTTGCTTCGTATAACTGTGTACTCATGCATCGGTTCGTTCGTAATCGGTCCGCCCGAAGAAAGAATGGCAAGGTAGCGAATTCAGCTCGGACAATCCCGCGAGGCTAACTGCGCAAGCGCAGCCGGCGACGTAGTCGCCTTAAGCCTCTCGGGTTCGTAGATACAAGAACGTTAGACGAAACCGTGGAGTTATATTCTATAAATACATTATGTGAGGTAATTAATGGAATTTCTATATATTGAAAAAGCACCCTTTGCAGAAGATTTTATTAAATTAGTAGAAAGTACAGGGTGGCAAGGAATAGTTTCAAAAGAGTTAAGTAAACTTAGAGAATCATTAATAAATAGCTGGTATTTAATCTCGGTTTATGATGGTAAAGATCTAATTGGTTCAGGTCGAATCATATCCGATGGTATCTTGCATGCGTTGATTTGTGATCTTATTGTATTGCCTGAATATCATGGAAGAGGAGTAGGAACAGAAATATTGAAACGGTTATTGAATAAATGTAAAGCACACGATATAGTGATGGTCCAACTCTTTGCAGCAAAGGATAAATTTAATTATTATAAGAAATTTGGATTTGAAGAGCGTCCATTCGATGCGCCTGGGATGAGATGGATACATAAAGATATGATTTGAGATTCAATTCAAGAGGACTTTGTCTAACTTAACATTTCCGCAGTATGTCAACTAACGCTGTCCCTTGGTTCGCAGATGCATTTTCGAGGAAGTGGAATTAGGCGGACAACCCTGTGAACCTAACCGCAGACGCGGCCACCCACGTGGAAGCTTAAGGTTCTCGGTTCGTGAATACGGAAGCGTTATATGAAACCGTCGAAATATAAATTTTAGAGATATCAAAAATCAAAAATTATCTGCAGGGGAGTGGAAGTGCAATTGAAATGGGACGGACATACTCATACCCAATATTGTTACCATGGGAGTAGTGAACGACAAGAAATGTATATAGATCGGGCGATAGATTTGGGATTTGAAAGATATACACTTAGCGAACACTCTCCATTGCCTGTAGGTTTGTTTAAAGACACTAATTTATTTAAGAGACTAGCTATGCCAATTGAAGAATTACCATTATATTTTCAGTATGCGAAGAAGATGAAGTTACTATATGCAAGCAAGCTAGATATTACTGTTGGTCTCGAACTTGATTATTTACCGGCTCACTTGTCATTTACTGAGCGTATCGTAAATGACTGGCATGCGGACTTGCAGGATATTATTTACTCAGTGCACTATTTGCCAGGTGTTGAAGGTATTCATTGTATAGATTATACAGCAGAAAGTTTTAGAGAAGATATCTTGGCTTTTTACGGTTCAATGGAGAATGTTGTGAACGAATACTATGATCACGTGGAAGCAGCCATTACTTGGGTAGCTCAACTTCCTATTAGAAAACGGATTGGACATATTAATTTAATAGAGAAATTTGCTAGTGAATTGCCTTCTATTGATGAGAAGCAAGTTCGAACTCGTCTTGAAGGAATTATTCCACTTTTGATTAAGTCAAATGTAGGACTTGATGTGAACACAGCAGGGCTTCGAGTCAAATCATGTGGAAAACCCTACGTTCTTGAATGGTTTTTAGCAGAATGTATGAAACAAGGAATTGCATGTGTCTATGGCTCAGATTCTCACAAACCGGAGCACGTAGGTACAGGCTGGGATTGGTTTGTGAAACATATTTGACATTTTGTTGCTTAATTGACAGATTAGAGCAGAACATTGTAGAGCTTATTCTATGAAGCTTCAGCATCATATAACAAGTTTTCAGCATCGTCGCTACCGCTCCTTGGTCGCCAAGAGGGATTGTCGAAGTAGTGTAATCAGGACACATCCAACCGGCTAAGTGGCAAGGCCGTATGGACTCTTGGTCCTTAAGCCGTTGTGACGTCATAAAACGCATCGTTAGGTGAAATTACCCAAGAGCTTAAAAACATTTATAGTTAGGAGAGATTCGATGAAGCGAACAATTATGATTAGCGATATTCATGGATGTATCGATCAGTTAAATCAGATGTTGCACCTTATCCAATTTAATTCGATAGATGACCAATTGATTTTTCTTGGAGATTATGTAGATAGAGGGCCTAATAGTAAAGCAGTAGTTGATAAAGTAATCGAATTAGTAAATATGCATAATGCTATTGCTTTACGAGGCAATCATGACCAACGATTGGTTGATTTAATAAATAATGATAGCGCATTGATTAGATCTAATTTTATTGAACATGGGGGAATACAAACCCTCCAAAGTTATTGTGATATTAATATCATTAATAACGAAATCTCTAATGAGATATTGAACCAGGCGAAGGATACAATTAATACTTTTTTTGGTCACCACCTAGACTTTTTAAGTGAATTACCTTTATTTCACGAAGATGATGATCACATTTATGTTCATGCAGGATTGAATCCCAATTTTATTGATTGGAAGAACCAACTAGAACATGATTTTATGTATATTAAGGATGAATTCATTCGACACACTTTTAAGGATCTAGGTAAAAAAGTTATTTTCGGACATACAAGAACTAATGATATCCATGGCACATCAGATATTTGGTTTAGTAAAGACAAGATAGGAATTGATGGTGGATGTGCATATGGAATGCAGTTGAATTGTTTAATTTTTCAAGAAGGATCATATATAACGGAACAGATAAAGAATTGTTGAAAGTAAATCTAGGGAGCGGGAGACATCTCCTAGCATCACATCCACGCATCGAGCCTGACAGCTCCTCAGACTGCTAGAAGCGATTGGCAGGAAGAAGATTCAGCAGACTCATTCGTAGCGACTAACCGTATCGCTATCGCTCCAGTTGGTCGCTTAAGTCGGTTGGACGTTATGGATACGTAAACGTTATGCTACATTTCTATCAAATCTGATATAGACAGGAGTGAATCCATGGATATTAATACATTAATATTTGCTCAATTAGTAAGAAAATTTGAAGAAATTAGAGATATTCTGAAGAAAGGAATAGATCAATTAGATGATGATGAAGTAAATTATCGTCCTAATTATGAGAGTAATACAATAGCAAATTTGGTTGTTCATATAGAAGGGAATATTCTTCAAAGAATTGGAACAGGTCTACATGGATATCAGGATGAGAGATCTAGAGAAAATGAATTTAGCATAGAATTGTATGTTTCAAAGGACGAGTTATTAAATAGAATTGATCATTCGTTTACGTTATTAATTGAAAGTATAAAAAAATTGCAAAATGAAGATCTATTAAGAGAAATAGAAGTGCGAGGAAAACCAAGAACAATATATGAGGTTTTACAGCAGTGTGCATCTCATTATTCCGAACACCTTGGTCAAATTCTTTATATATCGAAGATATGTTTAGGATCATCATATAAAACAACTTCAATTTATAAGAAGACATTATGATATTGGGTTGAGATAATGAAAGTTGATATGAGAGCGTATTCGAAGATGCTATTAACATCGCATAACAACCTAATCATGCTTCAGGCATCTGGCCCTCGGTCCGGCAGAGGCAAGGAAGCGGGAGCAGCCGGACAATCCTGGCTAAGTCGATCGGACCGGCACATTCGCACTTTAAGCCAGTAAGGGTTCGTGGATACAAAGACGGTATTGGAAGTAACCGAAATTAGAATATTGGAGGGTACTATATGGAAAACAAAGAAACTTTCAATTTCATTGCCAGGGAATATGAACGATATAGACCCACATATCCTAATGAAATGTTTGATGATATTTTAAATTACTCGAATATTATGAATGATGAAAAGATACTTGAAATTGGTTGTGGAACAGGACAAGCAACTGGGGGATTTGTACACAAAGATTTTAAAAATATTACCTGTATTGAACTAGGTGATAAATTAGCTCAATTTACCTCGGAAAAATTTAAATCAGTAAATACGATTAAAGTAGTAAATACATCATTTGAAGATTGGGACGGTTCAGGCAGTCCTTATAAACTTGCTGTGTCAGGCACCGCATTCCATTTTATTGAACCTGAATTCGGATACAGAAAAGTGTGGGAACTCCTTGAAGATACAGGATCCATTGCTTTCTTTTGGACAGTACATGTCCCACTTTTCGATGATGTAAACAATGAAATTAGATCACATTATCAAGAACTAGCACCGCATTTAGATGATTCAAAGTATCAATCGCCAGAAGAAACAGTATATGAGAGAAAAATGATTACTGAGAAAACTGGACTTTTTACAAACATTATCGTGAAAGAATATAGTCAAACCCAATCACATACCAGTAATGACTTTGTCTCATTATTAAATACAAATTCAAGACACAGACAACTATCTAAACCAGTAAAAAGCACTTTGCTAGAGAAGATAAAAGAGACTATTGATAAAGCAGGTGGATATGTAAATAAAGAACATAGAGTTGCACTATTTTTGGGTAAGAAGTTGACATGAGTGTATTTTAAGATGTCCGTTGCATCCGATAACACCATATCACGCTGGGGGCTGCGTCTTTGGTTCGCAAGAAGAGAGGGGAAGACACGTCGCGAATACGCAAACGTTAGGTGAAATTCCTGAAAATAAACAAGAGTAATACTTTCTAAGGAAAGTTTGATTCTCTAGGGGGCAAATATGTATCTAATGTTAGGCATTTCCTTGTTGTTGACATTTTCATATAAGCTAGTGGAGACCTGTGTAAGAATAACCCCTTTAAGAAAAATCGGGAAATATACTGTATTCGTTTGGGCTATGATCATATTGATCTCTGTACCTTTTTTTAATGATAAGTATATTTTTAAGATGCCTATTCATTATGAGAAGGGACTACCCATATTCGGATTTCTTATCTTGGTGTATATCGTATCATCTCGCTTCTCAGGATATAATCCGATTGGAAAGTATAATATAGTAAATTTTATCATTACTTATCCAATAATAGAGGAAATTATTTTTAGAGGATTGATATTGCCAAACTTAGAGCAGGTCTTTGTCACATCCGATATTATACAAATTCTTTATATGCCTGTAACAACTCCAGTTATTGTTTCTGCGATTCTCTTCGCAATCTGTCACTTGCAGTATTATAAATTATCAGCGCAAAGTATCAGATTTATAATTATTGCTTTCTTGGGTGGGATTTTGTTAGGAGCCATGACTGTGATGACACAATCGATTTTGTTTGCGCTCATATTACATATTGTATTTAATTCATTTTCAGTGATTTTTGCAAAGAGGATGTTGGAAAACGCTATACGAAATTCATGAAATTACATATTGGAGGAGATCTAAGATGTCAAAAACGATGAAAGAATTTGAAGAGTTTGTATTTTATGTAGACTCAATTGACGATGAGTTATTATCAATACCTATTGCCGAAGGGAAATGGACTGTAAAGGAAGTTATAAGTCATTTGACTAATTGGGATGCATATAGTATTGAAAAGATGGTTCCTTACATGAAAGATAATGCTATATTACCTGAATTTATAGACCATGATACACATAATATAGTGGCTATTGAGTTAGCTAAGAACTATAAAGATAGTGAGGCACTGAAGAACGGTTTTCGCGAAACAAGAAAAAAACTAGTATCTTTGCTTAACAGCGTCAGTTCGGATATATCGTTTACGATTGGGAAGGGAAAGAGGAAATATACAATCGATTCGTATGCAAAGATATTTGTTCATCATGATAAACAGCATCAAGAACAGATAGAAAATTTAAGATTTTCATATAAAGCAAATCAGAGATGACTTGGAAATTATCTAACATAGCGTTCACTCTACGGACAATGGTCCTTGGGTCAAGTAACGAGTATAGATATTGATCAGGAGATATGTGAGGTATTTGGATATAAGCAGCGAAGTGAAGGTCACACTAATGCATCTGTTGTAAGGCAGTGAGGGTTGATAGATACAAGATCATGAAACCACTAGAAGAAAAGAGGGGAAGATCTATATGAATTTCTCTATTATTGAGAAGATTATTGAAGAAAAGGGTAAGACGTCGCATTTTTCAGGATCCATTTTATTCGGGAATCAAGAACAAGAATATACGAAAGTATATGACTATGCTAATCGTAGTGATGGAATTAAGAATACGGTGAATACGAAATTCGGTATAGCATCTGGATGTAAAATTTTTACTGCCGTAGCAATTTGTCAGCTTGTCCAAGAAGGTAAAATATCACTCGATTCATTACTTAAAGAGTGTGTGGATTTTGAATTCCCTAATTTTGATCCAAACATCACTATCCACCAATTGTTAACGCATAGTTCGGGCATTCCGGATTATTTTGATGAAGAAGTCATGAATGATTTTGAGGGTCTATGGAGAGAAAAACCAATGTATCACGTCCGTGCTCCAAAGGATTTCCTGCCACTATTTCAATACAATCATATGAAGTTTAAACCGGGAGAACAATTTTTATATAACAATGCTGGCTACATTTTGCTAGGTCTAGTTGTAGAAAAGATTTCAGGAATGGAATTCACAACCTATGTGGAGAACAACATTTTTCGAAAATGTGGGATGCATGAATCAGGGTATTATCGAATGGATCAACTGCCTGCAGGTACAGCACTAGGGTATATTGATGATGATCAATGTTGGAGAACGAATATCTATTCAGTTCCAATTAATGGCGGGCCAGATGGAGGAGCTTTTACGACAGTTAAAGACATGAAAATCTTCTGGAATGCATTATTGGAAAGTAATTTACTAAATACGCATTATACTAAACTTTTACTAACTCCTCATGCTCAGGAAAATGAATTTATTCATTACGGTTATGGTGTATGGATTTTGAAGATTAATAATGAAATATTTAAGTATTTCGTTATGGGAAGCGATCCTGGTGTATCCATGCAATCTTCTGTTTATATTAACGGGCTGCATGCCCATATTCTCGGTAATACAAATGTAAATACAGGAGAGATCGCAAGGAAAATCGATGAAGAGATTTATAAAGAACTTTGAGGGCTAATCAGCAAAGATGGATTGTTTAATCCTAATACTTTACAAGGATTAAACCCTGAAAATTTAAAGTGATATGATATCGATACTTTATTGAAAATTCTTACAGAAGATAATAATAAAGAACAAGAAAAATTATGGAGGTGATTACTATTGAAGTTAAGAAATTCAACAAAAGCAATCATAATAGAAGACAATCGTGTGCTTGTTACGAAGCTACATGACGAGAATGGGATTTTTTATTTGTTGCCTGGCGGAGGACAAGAACCCAGTGAGAAGCTAACGGATTGCTTGGTAAGAGAATGTATTGAGGAAACTGGTTATGTGATTAAAGTACAAGAGTTATTAAGAGAATGCTTTAAGGACAAAGATATTCATAGAGTTGAATTTATATTTAAAGGCAATATCGTAAGAGAAACCGAAGTGATGGGAATGGATAAGGATCAGTTAGGAATTGAATGGATAGTACTTGATAATATCCTGAATGAACCATTATTCCCTACAGAACTCAGTACATTAATTAAGTCTTATCACAATGGCTATCATAAAAACACTTATATAGGAGAAATAAATTAGAGTGATTTAGAGAAGCTGATTCAGGGAGGGTTATATGAAGACCATTATTTATATGGTTAGACATACCGAGTCACCATATACAGAAGGAAATGAAAGAACTAGGGGGCTTACCTTAGAGGGGAAGATGAAGGCAGAGAAAATAACGGAAATATTAAAGGACGAAGGAATAAACATTATTATTTCAAGTCCTTATGCTCGAGCAATTCTAACACTGGAGGGGTTGGCCAAAGAGTTAGAGTTAGATATTCAGATATTCGAGGATCTTAGGGAAAGGCATTTTTCAGACTATATGATTTCTCACGAAGAATTTATGCCCGCTATGAAGAAAATGTTTGATGAACCTGACTATGCATTGCCAGGAGGAGAATCGAACACGGTCTGTCAGAATAGATCAGTTGTAGTGTTGAAAAATATCTTAGAAGTACATAAGGGAAAGAAAGTGGCTATTGGAACACACGGGAATGTAATGACATTGATGATGAATTACTTTAATACGAATTACGGCTTTGATTTCATGAATCAAACAAAGAAACCAGACATCTATAAATTACAATTTAAAGACCTGGAATTAGAAGTAGTAACAAGACTATGGAAAGACTAATTAATTTGATGTTGATAAAAGAGAGTTTCGATTTCGTGTAACATGTTATTCTCGTATCTGAATTTTTGCCGGCTTTTAGGAGAGGGTGAGTTCAAGTAGATGATTTCTTTTCTGATATCGATATTGATGTATCAATCTCCCACAGTTGTTTTTACTAAAGAAGAAATCGAGAAATATGAAGAACTATCGAAATCAGTTAACGAAGGACGACTAATTGATTATTCCTTACAGTACCCCAAGTACCGTTTTCTACAGTATTTAGCGTTGAAAGGAAACTATGTGTTTCACGGCTCAAATTATCGCAATATTGAAAGATTCGAACCACGTAAACAGACTTTGTATAACAATGAACTAACTACAGCTGTTTTTGCAACGACTGAACCAATATGGTCTATTTTTTATGCTGTATTTAATCGAAGTGCATTAATCGGGAGTTTTCGTAATGGATGTATTATAGGACGAAACAAAAAGTACCATTATTATTCACTTAATGAATCAACAATAAAAAACAATCCTTGGACAGATGGCATGGTTTATATACTACCTAAAGATAAATTCCATATGTCTGGACTAGAGAAAGTGCAATTTGATGAGTGGATTTGCAATGAGTATGTAATCCCAATAGGCAAGATAAGCGTATCCTTATCAGATTTTTATTTCTTGAATAAAGTAGCAGTTCACAAAGATAAAGAGTCGTTGTTTAGTACCTGGATTTTATATAAAGCACGAACTTTATTGGCGAATTCAAACAGGGCAAGTAACAGGTCATAACAATGTATCTACGATGCGGACTGCCCCCTTGGTTCGGCAGATGCCTTAGGCAGAGAAGATGAATCAGCTTACAACTCTGTGAGGCTAAGTCCGTCGGACCGGCATATTGGCGCCTTAAGCCTCTCGGGGTTCGTAGATATAAGACTGCAATTAGTTGTTAGGAATGTGGATTAAAGAAGAACCTGATAAAGTGAGATGATAGAATGTATGCTGTTGAATTGTTTTTTGAAGAGGAATTCGAGAAATGGGTTAGGAATATCTGGAAGGGATTAAAAGACCAAAACATAAGTTCAAACATGTATGACATCAGTAATTTAAAACCACATATTACTCTGGCGGTATATCGTGATATTCCGTCTATGGAATCCATTTGTAGACGATTAAGCACTTATTTTGATAGTGTTATGGAACTTGAATTGAAGTTTGATGTGCTGGCCTCATTTCCTGCAACAGGGACATTATTTATAGATCCAACAGTTACGGAAGACTTGCTTAAGATGCATAAGATGTATCATGCGGAATTTAGTGACTTGTTTGAATTTTCTAACCCCTATTATATTCCTAATAATTGGGTTCCACATTGTACTCTTGCTATAAGACTTTCTCCGGAACAGATACTAGATGCAATGAAATATTGCTATAAAGATTTTGTGCCTTTACGAAGTAAGATCATAGAAGTTGGGATCGTGAAATTAGAGTATGATACAAATAATATATGTATAAGTAGTTCAACCATTGCTTCAAACAAATTAAAGGTGAAGACTAATTTATAGGTTATCAAAGAGGGCAGCAACCTCACTTAACAAAGCATTCTTACCCTTTTCGCTAAGAGGGATATCTAAGAAGCGGATTCAGGCGACAGATTCAACCGGCTATGTCTGACGACTCGGTGGATATGCTATCTTAAGTCGCTTGAACGTAATGAAGACCAAACGTTAGGTGAAATTCCTCGAGAGAGTGAGATTAATCAAACCAGGAGGACTAGTATGGGATTTCTTATTGTCGTTATAGTAATAGGATTTGCTGGTGTTATTGGAAATCAAAAATCAGTATTAAGAAGAATGGAATCGATTCAAAGATCTTTGGATGAAATAAATCAGAAAATGCATGATGAAAATTAAGTCAATATGGACTAATAAATAAAGAGAGTCGATAGTATATGGGAAGAAGTCGGGCGCATCATCTAACAATATATGATTCATGTTTCTAGCCATTCGCCGTTCGGTCCGGACTGATGAAATTGGCAGGGAAATTGAAGTTTCCTGTCAAATCCGATTAACATTGTAGAAAACCAAATAAACTTAAGGTGGATCAAGAAATTGAATTATCCACATATTGAAACAGATCGACTGATCATGAGAGAACTAACGTTAAAAGACGCAGAAGCAATATATAGACATTTTTCAATACCTGACGTTATAAGATTTATGGATATTGATGTATGTAAAGATTTAAGAGAAGCAGAAGAAATTATTGCATTTCATATTGATGATTCAGGTTGTAGATATGGCTTGTATAGTAAAGAAGATAATGATTTGATTGGAACATGCGGGTTCCATTGTTGGATAACTGAAAACGAGGAAACCAGAGCTGAAATAGGATTTGATTTGTCACCAAGATATTGGGGAATGGGATTTATGCAAGAAGCTTTGAATGAGATGCTTGATATTGGATTTGGATTGATGAAGTTAGACTATATAGAGGCAACAACTGAGATCCAAAATGTTCAATCTCAGAAGCTATTGAAGAAAATGAATTTTACACAAGAGGGATTAAAGAATGATTTGATGTATTTTACATTGAGAAATCGAAAAAACAACGATTAAGTACCTAATAGAGGACAATAACTACGCATAACAGAGTATTCACGTTGCGGGGTCAAGCCCCTCTTGATTCACCCGAGACCATAAAGCCGGAAGTAACACAGACGTATAACATTGCGAGGCTGAGTCTTCGACTCGGCACGATACGCCTTATGCCTCTCGGATCCGTTAATGCAAGAAAGTTAGGTGAAATTAATGCAAACTATTTAGAAAGTTAAATCAGAGGAGAGTAAAGGGTGAATCAAACTATTCGTAATATTTTTGTTTTTACTATCATTGTTGTTCTTTGTGGATGGTTAGGTGTTTTTGTTGATTCATTTCTCACAGAGCAGCCAGAAGGAAATACGCTTGGTATGGGGATATGGCTAGTGTTCCCAATGTTGACGGTAATTGTGCTTATATTTTATTCAAAGATCAGTTGGAAAGAAATTGGGATTAAACCGAATTTCAAAGGGAATCTAAAATGGTACTTGATTTCTGTTTTGATTTTTCCTGCTGTAACAGTAACTATATTAGTCATCGGTAATACATTTAAATGGATTGACTTGTCAGAACTTAATCTTAGGACTTTTACTGGAGTGTTCTTCAGTACAATATTAATAGGTTTTATTAAAAATATCTTTGAAGAGACGGTTTGGCGTGGTTTCCTAACCTCGCAACTTGTGAAGTTAAATCTTACTGATTGGAAGATCTATTTATTAGTTGGTTCTGTGTGGGGGATATGGCATGTCCCATACTACATGATGTTTCTACCGGAGACGGATATGCAGGTTGTGTTACCTGTAAGTCGAATTATTTTTACAGTTGTTGCAATTTTGACAATGATATGTTGGTCCATCATGTTTATCGAGCTTTATAGGATAACGAATTCAATTTGGCCTTGTGTTCTATTACACACAGTAGAAGATTCATTGATTAATCCTTTAGTAATCTCAGGATTCATTAGTATCTCTTCCGGGAAAGAAATTGTTATTTCTCCTATCTGTGGAGTCATTACTTCTCTTCTCTACTTAATTGTTGGGCTAGCGATAAAAGCTAGTAGAAGAAGACAAATCAAAGTACAAACGACTGCCTGTTGATGTTTAGTATAAATTATCCAAGTTCTAAAGTAACTTAATATTTAGATTATGAATATAACTTTATTGACCAATCGAGGAATCCCGGCTGAAGAGTTTTATAAGAAAAACGGATTTAATGAAATAGATAGAATCATATTTTTGCATAAGAAAATTAAGTGATATTCATGCCTGAGGAATTTCAAGGGAGTAGTGGGAGAAAATTGACTCCCTAAGACAAGAGCTATCTAAGGGAATCGACGTTAGAAACACAATGACGTTACCAGAAAAAATTCGAAGCGAGAAAGATCATGAACGAGAGATAATTTAAATTAATGGAGGTTGAGTTTATGTTTTATAGAAGAAAATTTTATATAGTTAACAATGATTTCGTGGATATCCTTAATAAACATTTCATAGAAACCAATTTACCGAATCAATTGAGCAATGGAGCTCGTTTAGTCGGGAGATGGATGGCTCCAAATTCAGAGACAACAACTGAAATATTCGCTATTTGGGAATATGACAGCTATGAAAAATATCAAGAAATCGAACGGAATGTTAGAAGCAATAGTGAACATCTGAAGAAAATTAACGATTGGTATGAACTCCATGGCGGCAGAGAACGCATATATAAAGAATACGTCATTGAAGTAAAAAACGAAGAACTCATTTCAACATTATTAGACTGAGGTGATTAGTGTCGGATATCGCTGGCATGACTTCAGATTTTAAGATCAAGAAGCTATTTATTATTACGTCATGAAAGGTTTTTAAGTAGTTATAGAATTTCGAATGTACCAGATAACAACATATTATCGCTCTGGTCGATTCTGTCCTCTTTAAATTTCTGTTTTTCTAGCGAACATTACAACAAAATTATAGTATTTGTATATACAATCTACATCTGAAAATCCAGCTTCGGTCAGCCATTGTAACTGATGATCAAGAGTAGACATTCTATCAAGTTTTGTTCTCTCCATCGCGGATGATATTTCAGCCAGGTCTAGTCCTGAATTTTCAATGTGCTTTTTCCAATCTGATTTGTAAAGGCTTTCTAAATAGTCAGTATTCCCAAGGACTTGATCCACGTTAATAAAAATGCTGCCGGGGGTCATTATGGAATACAGTTTTTGGAACAACTCCTGCTTTTCAGAATCAATCATGTGATGTATAGAAAGTGAAGATATTACTAAATCGTATGGTTCACTGTAGTCGAATTTAGTGTAGTCACTTGCGATGTATGCAATGTTGGAATGGTTGCTGAATCTTGCTCTAGCAATCTCAAGCATACCATCAGAAAGATCAATTAGTGTTAGCTTTGACTTGGGGTATTTCTCAAGAATAAAACTAGACATGAGTCCAGTCCCTGCACCCAAATCTAAGACTGAGGGAGTATCATTTTCTAAAACTGCTAGTGCAGCAGCGATCCTATAAAGATCTTCAAAGCAAGGAATAAGTTTCTTTCTTTGTTCGTCATACCTGTGGGATACCTTGTTAAACTGTGTTCTTATATCGGCCCTGTCATTATTCATCTAATCACTCCTCCATTCTCCATACCATGTTATAGTGTAATTCAACCCGCATCCAATATATGTAACTAATAAATCTGATAGACAGTACCTATAAAGGCGTTCGGGTTCGTAGATATTAGAATCTTTGTCTATATACTGAAATATCGAAATAGGGGATGTACATATGAAACTCAAAGGAAATAGGGTTACTCTTTCAAGTGTTACGAAGGAAGATTTAGACTTCTTATGTGAGTTAGAATGCAACAAAGACGTTTGGCTATATGAAGAGTTTGTGGAGAACGATCATAATGTTATCAAGTCAAAGTATCTAGAACAAATGAATTCAAACACACACGTTGATTTTATCATGACAATAGAAACAGACAATGAAATAAAGCGAATTGGATTGGTTCAGATTTGGAGTTATGTAGCTCATAGAAGCAGCTGGGAACTTGGTTTTGGCATCCTACCAGAGTATCAAGGACATGGGTATGGATATGAAGCGGTTAAGCTCTTAGTTGATTATGTATTTAAGGAACTAGAAGCTCGTAAAATAGTAGGAATGTGTAATAGTCTCAATCATAAATCGATCAACCTCATGGAGAAATTAAAAATGACGAGAGAGGGTATATTCAAACAAGAATTAAAATGGAATGATGAGTGGCATGATCAGCATTTTTATTCGATTTTGGTTAGTGAATGGACTAACGTTATAAGAAATTAACACAAAAGCAATCCATAAATATTCAGAACACAACTGCTATGTGAACTTGAATTATAGGGGTGGGAGAGTGGAAACGGATATTGCATTGAAATACTCTGATAAGTTCAAAGCATTACTAAAACTACAGAATGAAGTAAAAGGCATTCATCCATTGCTAAAAGATCATTTCCCAATTGCTATTGTTGAGGATAAACAACTACACATCTTTGAATATAAAAATGCAAAATACAGTTTAGCTCATATTGTACCTGATACCATGAATTTACCAGAAGGAATCAGAGCTGCTTTTCCACTGGAGTGTCTGCAGAATCAAGTAGTTGTCGTTGTAACAGGAGAGGTATTTGACACTGTTAGTGAACAAGTCATTATTTTTCATGAGTTTGTGCATTGTTACCAGTACCAAACATGTGAAATTCAATTGAGGGAACATATTGATTTAGCTAAACGATCAGTAAAAACAAACGATTCATGGGAACTAAACTACCCGTTTCCTTATTCGGACAATCAATACATTGAACTTACAAGATCTTTATTTGCAAGTGTAGATAAAAAAGATGCTAGGTTAATTGGCAGGGAAAGAAGAAAACTTAAAGAAAACTTGACCACTGAGCAAGTCGAATATATGGTTTGGCAGGAATGGAAAGAAGGATTTGCGTGATATATTGAAAATCAGATCAAGTCTTTCTTAGGAATTAGCTTGAATCATGGAGGGAGAAATGAACCTTACAGTCGTTCTACTTTTTACGAGATGGGTTCTCAATTGATTGAACTAATCGTTCAAGCTTCGCCTGATTCACTTTATAGAATTGAAGAGCTCTATTACGCATTGAAAAATGATTTGTATTTTGGGCTAAGTGAAGAGATGTAAGGAATTGTGTATGTATATCAAATGCATCAAATCATACACCCATTAGAATCAAATGATTTAAACAGAAAATCAATAATTATAAAAGGGAGTTAGGCATATGAAACTTACAATCCGGAAAAGAACAGAAGACGATATCAATCAGTTCATTACTTGGACTTATGATGGGATATATTCTTTTTATGATAACAATATCCAACAAGAAAAGATGGATGGATTTAAACATAGTATCAATTCAGAAAGAGCATTTTCAGTATTTGATGATAAAGAAAATTTAATCGGAAATTGTGAGTTTTTTGATATTAGCGATGATGAGGTAGAAATATTAGCAGTTGGAGTTCAAATGAAACCTTCAATGACAGGACAGGGTTACGGTTCGATATTTTTTAAAGCAGTCATTGAACAAGGAAGGGAATTATTAAAGTTTAATCATTTGGAATTGTGTGTAGTAGATTTTAATAAAAGGGCAATAAGAACATATGAAAAAGAAGGTTTTAAAAAGAAAGGTGAATTTCAAAATGTAATCAGAGACAATACTTATAACTTTATAATTATGGAAAAAGATTGGAAATAAAATTCAAACATCTATAAATAAGGATTTTAAGGGAATGAGATTAACTATTATAATAGAGTCTGGAGTGAAAGCTATGCTTGGAATAAAAGTAGATAAAATCAATGATAATCTAGTTATTAAGTGGCAATTATCTAAAATAGAAATCCCCATATCTGAAATTGTAAACATATCGCATGATGATACTTATGGAGGGGAACAAAAGGATGCTATTAGAATTGGTACTCCATATGGTACCACCGATCGAATTATAATAAAGACTAATTCACAAACCTATATTTTATTTACAACAAATGTAATCTCTTTAGATAAAGAACTGAATTCGATTATGAACACGTTTGGCGGTCATTAATCCTAAAAAGCGTATAACTCAATTCATGGAGTTGTTAGAAATACATAGGGTTAAAATTAATTTCAGAAAAATAATATGATATGATTAGAAGATTGTATTATCAAAATTATAAGTTAATTAAACTGAAGAAGAGGCGATATTTTTGCTTGTTATCCGTTCAACTAAGAAACTACTAAAAGACATGAAAATTGATAAAATCATAACTCCGATTGCTATTTCTGATCCGTTCTTTAGTTGGCATGCTAATCTCGTTTTAGTGAACAGACGAAAGCATGTAGTTTTTGTAAATGACCTTACGAGATTAAGTTTGACTATACCAGGAATTAGAAGTAACCAGTATAAAAACCTAGAGAATATTTTCAAGGAACATTTAAAGAGCTATCTACTTTTTGAAAACATTGATGATTCAAAAATTAATGAATATCTAAACGGATGTCACGAAGCTATATACACAACAACTAATAACAGAAGTATACTTGGAACATTAAATGATATTGTTTTTATTATGAAGGACATAGGTAAGGAATTTAATGATTGTAATGATCTGAATAGATGGAATAACTATAGAATATTTAAAACAATAGATTCAAATAATACACTAAGATATCTTAAGCCAATAGAATTATTTAATAAGGAATTAGATGAACAATATAAAGTTTTGGATAATGATGTTTATAATAAGACATGATTAGAAACCTATCTACATCGAAACGGCTCCCGAGGGAGCCATAATTCGGTGGCAACATGCATATTCGTAATTTATCTGATCATTTTGATCATTAAGCCAAAATAAACGTGATGGCATAACTAAGTGAAGATGAAGTCATAAGTACAGAGATTATTAGACTTCAACTAACATAGAGTAAACATGTGATTTGAAAGTATTTCAGATACTTCAGATACTTCAGGTAACAATTGGTTTGTATTCTTGGGCATTCAACCTGGATCACTTCGCTTAAAATCAAAAAGTGCAACGTTATACAAAATACTGAACCCAGTGGGAGGTAACAGGATGCAAAAAGAAATGAGTGCTATAAATCGAGAGCAATGGAATCATGAAAGGTATCAAGCTTGGATAAATCGATTTGGTTCCATTGAGCAAGAAGCTCAAAGAATTATAGATAATCCAAAGAAGAGAATAAAGATTTTAGCTGACTATATTGGTGATGTCAGAGGAAAACGTGTACTAAATCTCCTCGGATCAAACGGGACAAAGGCAATATCGATTGCATTGATGGGCGCTAAAGAAGTAAAGGTTGTTGATATCGCACCAGAAAACGCAAGATTTGGAATGGACCTGGCAAGAGCTTGTAACGTTGAAATAAACTATATAGTATCTGATGTAATGGATCTAAAAGTCGAAGAACTTGGAGAGTTTGATCTTATTTTCATAGAAATGGGAGTACTCCATTACATTTATAATATTGAAGAATTATTCAAGATAGTAAATAGATTGTTGTGCAAGGGCGGTAGGTTTGTACTTAGAGAATATCACCCGGTACTTTGGAAATTGCTAAAAGAAGTAGACGGGCAATACATCGCTAGTGGTAATTATTTTGAACAAGATGTGGTCGGAGAAGAGATGAAGCTAAGACGCTGGATACTTGGAGAAGTAATAACCTCGATCGTAAATGCGGGTTTGACAATCAAGGCTTTACATGAGGAATCTGGAGAGATACAGCGATGGATTTTTAAGGATTCACCAGAAGGAATAGAAGATAGAGTCCCCGGAATCTATGCTGTAATTGCGACTAAATAATAGTGGGTATTTCGAAGAATACGATTCGCCTAACAAGGGATTTTCGCTTCAATACTAGTTACTAACGTTATAGGATATCAGCTATTCATTCAACCAGATGAAGTGAGTTCAAATTGGAGGTTATCCATGGAATACTCTGATAAATGTAGTATTCTACTTCTTGGTACATTTCAAAGGGCAATTCTAGACTGGATATGCACAATTATGAATCGGATGATGTCTTAGCTCATAATAGGCAACAAGAAATCGAAGATGTTGTCGAACAATTGAAATTATATAATCCAACAAAGATAATGGTCGAAGCATTGACTGATACTCACGAAACTCTTAATGAAGAGTATGTCTCATATGTGAATCGGGATTTTCCTCTTACTGCAAACGAAATTCATCAATTAGGTTTCCGTACTGCAGCTTAGCTTGGTCATCGTGACATACACCTAATCGATTGGAATGAAAGGCAATTATAATTCTACGACAACACCAACGATAAGAGAAATGCTACTTGCACTTAATAATCCGAAAACTATACAGGCTGATCACAAAGCGTATATGACTATTGCACGAGTTGGTGATGGTAACAACAATATAGGGATCCGTTGGCTTTGTAATTACTGGTACCGTAGGAATATGATTATTTACGCTAATATTTGCCGACTTGCATTGCCCGAGGATAGAATTCTTGTAATATACGGTGCTGGACATATCCATTTACTTTCCCAATTTATTAAAGAAAGTGATCTGTTTTCGTTGGAATCTGTAGAACAATATTTGGGTGGATGATTTGAGGTAGCTTATTAAAGGGATTGTAAGTAATTGTAATTCTAAGAGATCCTAGGCATCCTATAACAACGATATACTCGCTTCAGGTGTTCTCCTTTTTTGGTTGGAAGAAGAGTAAGCGGAGAAGCATGCTCACCAACACAGACGATCACCTAAGATAAGAGCTATCTTAGGGAGAATGACGTCTTGAATACGGAAACGTTATATGAAAGTCGAGCAAAATATTATACAAAGCGAGGATAAACATGGAAGCAATAAAAAATAAGCTTTCTTTGCATAAAGCAGGCAATGTATTAGAAGTTGGTACTGGAACAGGGGAATTCATCCCAACACTATTAAATATATTTAATGGAATTGATCAGATTATAGGCGTTGATATGGATCCTAATTCAGTACTCCAAGCGAAGAATACATATATAGACAACACAAAACTCGAATTTATTGTTATGAATGCCGAACGATTAGGCTACGGAGATAATACTTTCGATACAGTGTGTATATCAAATGCATTACATCATACACCCTTAGAATCAAAAGTCTTAAACGAAATGAAACGAGTATTGAAAAGTAATGGTTTGTTCTTCATTAACGAATTATTTTGTGATAATCAAAATGAAGCACAAATATCTCATGTAATGTATCATCATTTTAGTTCTGAAATTGATCGACGACTAGGGATATATCATCGTCAAACCTATACCAAACAAGAAATTTTGGATCTTATTAATCACAGAGGTATAAGGATAGAAAGTATATATGAACACAATGAGTTAAAGAAATGTGTAAGATCTAAACAAGACATTTACTTAGTTTCAAAGGCATGTCGGAAACATATAGAGAGAACTAAAGACTTTTTTGATCATATCGATTTCAAAAAGCGTGGAAAAAAATTATTGAACGGTTAGATCATGTCGGTATTCAGAGACCTACACAGCTTATGGTATTAGGTAAAGTAAAAGAATGAAGGCTATTCGAAGAATCGGCCATCACCCATCATATAACAATACATCTACACTAGGGGCTGAAGCTCCCAGTGTAGATGTATTTCGGAGGTGTTACTTCAAGTAGACAAACCTGCATTAGTTAAGCGCAGTTGTATCTAGCTTCCCCTTAAGCCTCTCGGGTTCGTAGATACAGAAACGAAAATACCATGTGAATGATTAAGTGCTAGAAGAATTGGTGGAGGAGGAATATAATGTGGCAGTTCTATTTCCCAAGAAAGATTTTATTATATCAGAGACAGGGATAAGTAAAGTAGAGAAAGTGAAAATAGGCGGAATTGATCAGTATCTATTAATACAAACTGAAGATATTAATAATCCAGTATTACTTATTATACATGGAGGCCCGGGGTTACCTATACCTGGTGTATCGAGTCGCTCAAGGGATTACGTTGTGGCAACAACAACAAAAGAACTGATCAAACATTATACAGTAGTTTTTTGGGATCAGAGGGGAGCAGGAAAAACATTTAATAGCAATATATCCAACGATTCATTCCATGTTGATCAATACATATTGGATTCTAAGGAAGTAGTTATGTTCTTAAAAAAAGAATTTAACAAAAATAAAATATATATTGCAGGCTATTCTTGGGGAACTATTCTAGGATTGCGATTAGTTTACGAGAACCCTGAAAATTATCATGCTTATATTGGAATTTCTCAAATCGTAAACTGGGCGGATAATGACGCTCTATGTTTACAATGGACATTGGATAAAGCAAAAGACAAAAATAATCAGAAAGCAATAGATGAATTAACGAATTGTGGATACCCACCATATATAAAAAGCGTGAAGCAATGGGGTACATTAAGAAAGTGGATGGGTAGATATAATTCAATGGTTTACTCAGATCATAAAGTGAAACACCCGGGAATGAAACTTGCAATAGATCTTATGTTAAGGTCACCTGACTACTCAATAAAAGACATAGTTAACACAATTAGAGGATTCCAAAGGAGTTATACACAAAGAATAATCGAGGATTTTGCAGAGATAGATTTTAATAAAACGGTTGATAAGATTGATATTCCCATTGTATTTATTCACGGAAGAAAAGATGTTCATGTTTATGGAGAACTAACGGATAAATACTATAATATGCTAGTAGCACCTGCTGGAAAACAACTCTTTTGGATGGAAAAATCATCCCATATGTTCCATCCGGATGATGCTAAAGAGATTGAAAATATATTAATAAATATATTAAATCCAAATAAGTGTGTGTTGTAAGTATTTTCATGAATGTATGTTACACCACTAACAATATATTTCCGTATAGTCGCTATCGCTCCTTGGGGCCAAGAAGGGTTTTGAAACAATTGATTCAGACGACTCATCCAACCAGCTAAGTGGCGTAGCCACCTAACCTACAGTCCTTAAGTCGTTTGGAAGTCAGAAATACGAAACGTTATAGGAAATCAACCAAAAACCGTAGAACCCTACCATAAATCTTAGAGGTGAGATTTTTGAAATATCCCAAAATGGCACTATTCCTTATAATCGTATTTTTTGCAATTTTCTTTGTGGATACTTTCTTCCTTAATGGGCTTTTGCTTCAATGGGGGACATTGAATAATGAGAAAGTGTTATTGAATAATCAATGGTGGAGAGTAATAACAGCGCCATTTTTTCATTTTGGAATTATACATATTTTGGCTAACAGTTTAGCAACATATTTTACGGGGATACTTATTGAATCAAAAATTAAGAGCACCTGGTTTTTGTTTATCTTTATGGTTAGTAACATATTAGAACGAATTATATTTGTCTTTATTTTTTCACCTGGTTCGTCTGTTGGCAGTTCCCCTGGAATTTTTGGACTAATCGGTGTAATAGTAATATATTGCATAAGGAATAAAGCTTTTTTTATAGAGCATATAAAAAGTCGGGAAATCGGGTACCTGATAGGTTATGGTATACTCGGGAATATTTTATATGTTGATAGTTTGGTTGATGTTATCGGGAGACTTTTTGTACATGGAGTAGGATTAATTATCGGAGTTATGCTTGGTGTAATCTTGAACTTAACAGCTAAAGATAAAACATTAAAGAACACTTCGGTGAAGCATTTTTAGCTAAAGATGATTTGATGATGGTAACTAGAAGAAGTGGCTGACATCATATAACAGCGTTTTTACTCTTCGTGGATTATGCCCCTGGGTCGCTAGGAGATAAGTCGAGGGAGCGAATTTAGGCGGACAGATCCATTCACTCAACCGCTGTGGCTCCCTAAAGGCAGTGAGGGTTCGTAAGATACAAGAACGTTATGCGAAACTGATGCAATTTAATTAAAACATAAAGGTGAATTGTACATATGAAAATTATTGATCTATTGAAAGATGACAAAGATAAAATTAATCAAACAGCTTCTCTATTACAGGAAAGTTTTGAAGCCTGGTCCACATTTGAATTGGCAATTAATGAAGTTATTGAATCATTACAAGATAATAAAATAAGTCGTGTATTAATTAATGATGAAGATGTTGTCATAGGGTGGATTGGCGGTCAAAGTCAATATAACGGGAATGTATGGGAACTACATCCTTTAGTAATTAAAAAACCTTTTAGAAGAAATGGTTTTGGGAAAATGCTTGTTGAAGATCTTGAGAAACAAGTTGAACAACGTGGTGGAGTAACAATATTGCTCGGTTCGGACGATGAAAACAATCAAACTAATGTATCTAACCAAAACCTATACAGTGAACTTCCTTCATTTATCAAGAACTTCTATAGTAAAGATCATCCAGTTAATTTTTATATGAAATTGGGGTTCGTTATTATTGGAATTATCCCAAATGCAAACGGAATTGGTAAACCAGACATATTAATGGCAAAGCAAGTATACTGAGATCGGAGAAGGTATCAAAATCATAACGCTGCGGGGCGTCCGCCCCTTGGTCTGCTTGAGGCATTTCCTGAAGTGGAAATACATATCCAAACTATAAAAGGAAATGATGAAATGGATATATCGCTTGAAAGAGTTTCGGAAGGTCAATTGATCTCATTAAAGAATTTGTTTGTACTAGCTGCATATGACCTAACTGAGTTTAATAACACTGACATCGGGGAAGATGGACTATTCCAAGTTACATTTAATTTTATGGATTGGTATAGTGACCCGAATTACCATATGTATTTTATCCGATCAGATCGATCGTTGGCTGGATTCGTAATCGTTAAGAGGATACAAGAAGAAAAATTATATTATTTAAATCATTTCTTTATACTTCGAAAATACCGGACGATGAAGATCGGGCAGCAGGCAGCATTTATGGCATTTGACTCATTCAAAGGACATTGGAGAGTGAGTGAATTTGATTGGAATAGACCAGCACAGATTTTCTGGAAGAAAGTTGTGAGTCGTTATACGAGTAATCAATTTATAGAAACAAGAAGGAAAGATAATAAGGGACCTGCTCAAGAATTTACTAACCATGTGGGTTAGTCATGTTATTTGAAGGTGAGTAAATTACTTATATAGCAGGGGTGACAAGAAGTGTTGATTAAGTGGTTTAGAGACTCTTTTTGAGAGGAGATTACCGTAAATCTTTACAAATCTGGAGCCGTCGCTGCGGGAGTTGTCGAACCTTTAAGTTAGCGATATGAATACGTTATAGAAAATCAGCGAGAAGAAATAGAGCAGGAAAATCGAAAGATGCAAAGAATTATTATAAAGCAAAACTTCTCAATGATCTGACATTTTTCTGCACGCAAAATCAGGCGACTTGATCTACCGCATGATATGCTCCTTTTGAAAGGAGGAATCGCCGTGGATTGGCTCCAGCGTATGAACCATGCTATTGACTACATTGAAGAGAACTTAGAAAGCAACATTGATTATGATCAGATTGCTACAATTGCTTTATGTTCTGTTTATCAATTTCAACGTATGTTTTCATTTGTACTTGAAGTTCCATTAGCAGAATACATTAGGCGCAGAAGACTTACACTTGCTGCCTTAGATTTACAAAACAGACAGAATAAAGTGACAGATGTGGCTTTAAAATATGGATACAAAACGCCAGAATCATTTTCTCGAGCATTTCAAAATATGCATAACTTGACTCCTACATCAGCACGCAATACCGGTTGTCAGTTAAAAGCCTATCCTCGACTCTCCTTTCAACTTATATTAAAAGGAGCTGTTGGGATGAATTATCGGATTGAGAAACGAGATGATTTTCAAGTTTATGGGTTAGAAGATATATACAACTATGATAATATTGCGAATCAACAAGGAGTATCGATCCCTGAGGTTTGGCAAAACATAGACAAGAATGGTGAGCTCGATAGATTACTCCAGACGGTAACTGGGGATTGGTGGCGCGAAGGCAATTTCAACAAAGAACTTGGAGCTGTTTTTGCATTCGATTCCTATAAGTTCACAAGCAATACGACTTTCCCTTATCTTATCGGGTGTTACCGATCGGAGAATAGCAAAGTCAATGGATATACAATTGTTGATGTTCCAGCATCTACTTGGGTAATATTTTCAACCTTAAGTGATGAGAATGATAGTAGAAGCTATGATTTGAGTACTTTAAAAAACAGAATATTTTCTGAGTGGTTACAAACATCAAAGCTTAACATTTTAGATGGTGGGAATTTCGAGATGTATTGTACTAACAAAGACGGTTATGAGTATTGTGAACTATGGTATCGAATTGAGGAAAAGTAAATAGGATAAGAAACAAATAGTTCGCTCCGCTAATAAGCACACTTGTATAATTTAGATTAAAACCTCCCAAAAGAAGCAATTAGATTGAATAGCTTTTATGGGAGGTTTATTTATAATTCATGTGTCCGAGCTTGGCGACTTTTTAAAGCTGATAAACGGATCTAGGAATTTAATTCACTAGTGAGATTCCAGGTGACACATGCATGTCAAAAGTAGTAAAAGTAGTCCGACATGCCTAAGTGATAGAGTATAAGTGGAGATAATTCAAAGGCAATTCCCTATAACCCTATTCATGCCGCGGGCAATGCCCTTGGATCACAAAAAGAGGAAAGTAGAGAAGTGGATTCTGCTAACTAGCCCTGCGAGTTTAAGTAAGTGGAGGGATGAGGACGACATGAAGAATCGTATACATATTTTTGGTGCATCTGGGTCAGGAGCATCAACATTAGGACAAGAGTTATCAAAGCGGCTTCCGCATGTCAACTTTGATGGTGATGACTATTTTTGGGTCAAGAAATTTACTGAACAGAGAGTATCATTGGAAAGACTACACTTACTAACTAAAGATCTATCTGAGTATAATCAGTGGAGTTTATCAGGTGCGATATGTGGTTGGGGAAATGCCTTGAAATCAAATTTCGATTTAGTGATTTTTCTCTATGCGCCTAAAGAAATCAGACTTCAAAGACTAAAGGAAAGAGAAATACATAGGTATGGTGAAGATGTCTTACCCGGAGGATGTATGTATGAACAATCAAAGACTTTCTTAGAGTGGGCCTCATTATATGATGAGGCTGGGTTGGAGGTAAGAAGTAAGAAGCTACATGAACAGTGGATGTCGGATTTAACTTGCCCAGTTCTAAGGATAGAAGGTAATAACTCTATTAGTGAGAGAGTGAACCTTGTTTTAGAATATTTGAATAATACGTAGAACTGATTGAAGTTACCGGAATAGATGAAGACGATGATATAACTAACCTACTAAATGATTAATAGGGTAAACAAATGAGCAGCGAACAAAATTTGTATTAGAGGAGACCATCGGGATGAATAAGCATAGTGTTTATGAAACAAACAGCTCCTATTGGGATACAAGAGGAAATAATTTTTTAGGAGCAATAGTGCTTCCTTTTTATGGAGCATTTATCTCAGAAGAAAAATGTCAACTTTTTGGCGATGTATCAGGAAAAAAGATGTTAGAGATAGGCTGTGGTAATGGTCATTCTTTGCAATATCAGGGGGAACGCAAAGCATCTGAACTATGGGGGATGGATATATCAGAAAAACAAATTGAAAAAGCTAGGCAACATTTGACGGTATGTGGTCTTTCAGCAAAATTAATCTGTTCTCCCATGGAAGAAGAATGTAACATACCTATGGATTATTTTGACTTTGTTTATTCGATTTACGCGATTGGCTGGACAACCGACCTTGAGGGTACTTTTCTCCGGATCGCTTCTTATTTAAAAAAAGATGGCATATTTATTTTCAGTTGGTCTCATCCCATACACAAATGTGTTGTTGAAGAAAATAATAGGTTTGTTTTTAACAAGTGTTATTACGATGAATCTTGGTATTCGGTATCTCCTGATTCTTGTCAAGGTGCGCTAACCTTATCTGATCGTAAATTATCAACCTATATAAATGCGTTGGCAAAAGCAGGTTTTGTTATTGAACAAATGATCGAAGAAACTGACAATGAAATAATACAATTGCACGATGAAAATAATGATTTTGTAAAAAGAGCAAAGATGTTTCCTGTAACTTTCGTTATCAAAGCAAGAAAACTATAAAATATTGAAGAAGTGGTCCTAGAGTAAGTTACTTAGTGGTTTAGGAAGGTTGGCATCAAATAACAATACATTCATGACGTTGGTTTGCCAGAAAGTTTACGGGGAGCAGAGGACGGACATACACGAATTCATTCACTCTTCGTCGTGAATACGGAATGCTTTAAAATATCAGTGCTAAGACGGAAAACAAAACTTCTATCAACAAAAGCTAAGTTATTGAGGAGAGTGAAGATATGAGTGCTATCTTAAGTATGGCTGGCGCAATATTTATTCCTGTAAGTAACATCATAAATGCACGAGAATGGTACTGTTCCATACTTAATCTTGAACCTGATTATGAAATAATCGCAGGTCATCTTTGTTGTATACCCTTCGATAACAATGGATTGAACCTTGTTCTTGACAGCCAAATATACAATGATGAATCTATCTATAGGAACCCTGCTTTCCATTTCAATACAAACGATATACAAAAAGCTTACCAATTCTTGAGAGAACGCAAAGTTGAGTTTGTAACAGAAATAGAAAACGGCCATTGGTTTAATTTTAAAGATCCTGATGGGAATTTATTAATGGTTTGTAAATGCTAGAGTTGCAATCTGTTTTCACAGATAATAAATGAATAGAGTATCTTGAAGAAGTTAGTATCTTATAACATCATATTCACGCGTGTGTAAACGAAATATCGAAGAAGCTTGTGCTACGCACAACCTACTTCGGAGATTCGTAATACGAGGAAACCTATAAGATATGGTTGTAGATCATTAAATATTAGGGGATGCGAACATGAAGAGATATAAGAGTACTTCAGGGAGGCAATTAATCTATGATTCATACGATACATTGTTAAAGTCTTGGAAAACCGATTTTGAAGAGAAAGATATAGAGACTTCATATGGGCAAACTCATGTTATTGCAGCTGGTGAGCCTCAAAATCCACCATTATTACTTTTTCATGGTACCGCTGATAATTCAGCTATGATGTGGGTGTATAACATTAAAGAGTTGTCTGAGCGATTCTATGTCGTTGCAGTTGATGCCATTGGAGGTTCAGGAAAAAGTGAACCCAATGCAGATTATTATAAACAGTTTGACCAGATTACCTGGATCGACGAGATTTTAGCTGGATTAGGTATTCAGCAGACCAACATATGTGGAGTTTCTTACGGCGCATACTTATCTTACTATTATGCTCTGGAGAGACCGTCAAGAGTACATAAAATTGTTTGTTTGGCTGGAGGCATCCCTTCAAGTCAATTCGAGGTAATGTCAAGAATGATGGCAGCCTTTTTACCTGAAGCATTGTTTCCCACAGAGAAAAATTGTAGAAAGTTATTAAAGAAATTGAGCGGCCCATACTATTCAAGATTGGAAGTGAATGAAATATTGATGAAGCATTGGTACTATTTATTGAAATATTTCAATAATAGATCAATGATGCAACATAAAATTCAAATACATAAGGACTCAGAATTAACAATATTAAATGACAGGGTAATATTTCTGATTGGACAATTTGACAGATTGTCCAATCATTCTAAAGCGATCAAGAGATTACAGGATAACAAGATAAATTATAAAATCATTAAGGATGCAGGGCATGCAATAAACCATGAGCAATCGGATGTTATTAACAAAGAAATTATTGAGTTTTTATCATAAGAGTTCATTAGTATATTCGATTTTCATGATATTTGAGCTTCATAGAAGAGAGGGAAACAATGGATTATATAAAGTGGATTAGAAGTAAGGTTGGTAGCGAGATGATAATTCTTAATTTTGCTGGAGCTATTATAACTAATGAAGAAGGGCAAATTTTATTGCAGCGAAGAAGAGACAAAGATGCATGGGGATTTCCAGGTGGGGCTATGGAGATTGGTGAATCTGCAGATGAAACGGCAAAAAGAGAAGTAGAAGAAGAGACAGGATTAAAAATTAATATCGAAGAACTCATTGGCATCTATACTAAGTACTTTGATGAATATCCCAACGGAGATCGTGCGCAAACAATTGCATTTTTCTATAAAGGGAGTATTTGTGGCGGAGAAATAATTAATGAAAATGAAGAAAGCATAGAACTTAGATTTTTTTATAAAGCTGAAGTGCCAGAACTATTTAATCAACAACATAATGATGTATTCAATGATTTTATTAATAAGAGAACAGGAGTTTATAGGTAGTTTGGTTTTATCTTTTTTAAAATTAATTTAAAGATGGTCAGTCTATTAGATATCCCCGTATTTACACTTCGGGCTACAAAGAGAGCAGGAAACCACTATGAAAGATAAGCTTTTCTTAGAAATTAAAGAGTACTTAATATCTAAATATCAATGCCATACAGTTATCTTGTATGGGTCGTATGCTACTGAAAACTATAATGATGAAAGTGATGTTGACTTGGTTTGTTTTTATGATGGAGTAGAAAACAAGAATGATAATTCCTATATTCTTAATAAACAATTAGATACATGGATTTATAATACAGAGGAAGTGAATCACTCGGAGCAATTTTTGCATATTAGAAATGGAATTCTTTTAATAGATGAGAGAGGACTAGGAAGGAAATTATTAGGAGAAATTGAACAACTCTATATGAAAGGACCTGACCCCATAAGAACTGATGAAATCGAATTCTTAAAAAATTGGTTAGATAAAATGGTAAAACGCTCACTTAGAGGAGATTCTGAGGGGGATTATAGATTACATTGGTTGCTGAAGGACAGCCTTGAAATATATTTCAAGTTACAAAACATATGGTATTTTGGCCCTAAGAAATCAATTCAATGGTTACAAGAACACGACCAAAGAGCGTATACACTGTTTTCTAATGCATTACATAGAAACGCTAGCAACAAAGACATCGAAATCTTAATTGATTATATTATTAAGAACTAAATTCAGCGTATCTGTTATTAACATAACTGTTGAAGGGGAGAACTTAGGTGGAAGATTTGGTAATTGAACTCTACAATCCTGAAAGGGACAGAAATTTGATAAAAACTATGTTGTATGGAAATGAACAGTATGACGAAATTTTCAGAGCTAATGAAGGGGATTTTCAGGGGAATATACATGTTGCTCGTTACAAAGGTGTAACTGTAGGTTTTCTTTCATTCGGTCCTTTTAGAAGACAAACTGTGACGACGATCTTTATCAGGAATGAATGTAGAAGAATGGGTATAGGCAGTGAACTTATGAAGAGAGCGAATCAATTGCTTTCAAAAAATGAGGAAGTAGAGCGTTCCATTGGAGTAAGTATGGATGGTGATCGTTCTTCCCTGCAATTTATTTATAAGAATGGTTATTACATAAGTTATTCATCTTATATCATGGAACTAGAGGAAGAAATCCCCACCGAAAGTCAAGCTTTTATCAGACACTATGAAGAAGATGACTACATTACATGTCATAATATTAGCGAATTAGCTTTTTACAAAATGCATGAACATATAAATATGCTTCCGTCCTATTATTATCCTCCAAATGAAAGGGAGCGCCAGCGTTTTGCGGAAGACAGAACGAATAGATTCGTTATGTTGGTGGACGATGAAATTGTGGCAGTTGGGATCATTGACGGCAGTGAACTGAGTCATGTCTCCGTTCGTCCTGATCTTCAAGGGTGTGGATATGGTAGGGCTTTTGTATCCTTTCTTGTATACGAAATCAGGCGTCGCGGCGCAAAAAGCGTGAAGCTATGGGTGGTTAAAGGCAACCCTGCGAAAAAATTATATGAAAGTCTTGGTTTTAGAGAAAAATCATTAAACCATTGGGTAACAAAATATTATAGACCCGACACACGATTAAGTAGACCTCCTAGCCACTTGTTGAACTAGTATAGTGTAAATAATTGAATACGCGTAAGTATTCCAAAGAAGGTATTTTAAGTGGAGAGGAGATCAATGATGAGTTGTCTTGGATGCAAACTTGCAAATAATGTAATGGAAACAAATGTTGTCTATGAAGATGATCTAATTACATGTATTTTGGACATTGACCCATTGAATGAAGGACATACGCTGATTTTACCAAAGAGACATTATAAAGATCTCGAAGAGATCGATAAGGCAACTATTAGTTCAATCATGAACGCAGCAGTAATAATGTCTAAAGCTCTAAAAGAAATTTATCAACCAGATGGAATATCGACCATTCAAAATGGTGGGGAATTTAACGATTTAGATCATTATCACATGCATGTATTTCCAAGATACACGAATGATGGATTTGGATGGGTAGAACCAATAAATAAGTCTCAAACTCCATTGGAACAAGTAAAGGCAAGAATAGTTGATAAATTAAATAAAATTAGTAAGTAACTTAAGAAGTAACTCTTTCACATAATACTGTATCTACGCAGTGGTCTTTGTAATGGCAAATCGAAAGGAATATAAAAAATGAATCTTATCCGCATAGAACCAATTGGTAAGAATAACTGGGAAGAAGCTTATTCGATATCTTTACTCAAATCACAAGAGAAACTTGTACCTTCTGTTATCGAATCGTTAGCATGGGCTTATATAAAACCTTGGGATGAAGCGTTTGATCCATATATTTTGTACAAGGATGATAAAACGATTGGGTTTTTCTATCTTTCCTATACACCTAATAGTACGAATAATTACTGGATCGGCGGTTTTCAAATAGACAAGGAATATCAAGGGAGAGGATTAGGAACACAATCTCTTAAAAGAATAGTAGAAATCATTCAGGAAACGCATAGACAATGCGAAGAAATTTCTCTAACAATCGAAATAAGTAATAATCATGCCAGAAAGCTTTATGAGAAATTAGGATTTGTTAATCAAAATATAGAGAACCAAGATGGCGAGATTATATATAAACTAAAGTTAAAATAAACTATTAAGCATCTGACACCATGTTCTTGAACGACCTATACTTTAGAAAGTTAATGCAGTTAAATATTGCTTCAATAAAGATTTATGAAGCAGTAATCAATCGCAACATTGAAGATTTCGATGAATTTATAACTTGATATTGTGAATGCGAATATAAGTCAAAGGAGAAATAAATGAGATATTCAATCAGACCTATAACAGAGCAAGATGTTCCTTTTTTATGGGATATGTTGTATGAATCTTTATATGTTCCAAAAGGAAAAGAACCTTTTAATAGAAATGTGATTAAGGAACCTTTCCTATCTAAGTATGTGGAAGATTGGGGTAGAGAAGGAGATCTAGGATACATTGCAGTAAATGACGAAGGATTGTCTCTAGGATCGATCACTGCTCGATTTTTTAACGAAGATAATAAAGGGTTTGGATTTGCAGGTAGTGATGTACCAGAGCTTGGTATAGCTTTGAAAGAGGAATATAGAGGAATAGGAATTGGAAAAGCGCTGTTACAAATGTTGATTGACGGGCTAAAGGAGAAGGGAGTAAAGAAAGTATCATTAAGTGTAGCCCCTGATAATATGGCAGCAATGAAGTTATATCAGCGATTCGGGTTTAAAGAAGTTGGAATGGTGGATACATCAATTACTATGGTTTTAGAGCTATACAAAGAACGAAACAAATAACATATAAGGAGCATACAGATGATCGATATTCAAAGCGTAATTCCACATCGATATCCATTTTTAATGATAGATCAAATTTTAGAGATAGAGCAGAAAAAATGGGCTAAAGGATATAAGAATGTGACGGGGAATGAATGGTTTATTACTAAACCAAGTAATCGTATGCCAAGCATGATGATTGTGGAGGCATTAGCTCAATTAGGAGCATTTGCCTTAACCAGTAAAGAGAAAAATTTGGGTTTTCTTTCATCATTGAACGGTATAGAGTTCTTAGGTGATGCTTATCCAGGGGATAGAATTGAATTGTATTATGAAGTTGTAAAGAGTAGAAAAGGGTTTGTTTTGGGTAAAGGAGTGGCCACTGTTGGAGACCAAGTAATTATCAAGGCCAAAGAAATTATGATTTATATACAAGCGGATAGTAACATCTCATAACAATGTATTCATGCAATAGGTCTATGCCCCTGTGGTTGTTAGAACTATAATAATGAAAGCATTCTATATAATAATAAACGCCCCTACTTTGGATAAGAGTTATCTAAGGTGGGGCGTTCAAAGATTCAAGAACGTTATAATTAAACCGAGTTAAAACTTTTCTTCAAGTGAAAGGAAGCATTGAATGAACGGATTCAGAATTTATGGTGAGAATAACCAGCACCTGAGTATACAATTGAATAAAATTCATGATTTTCCGGATAGCATACGTTATTCAGGTGGCTATAATGCAGAAGGTACAATAATAAAGAGCGGAAGTTACTCTGCCTCCGGTTCCTTATGGATTTCCGCGGGAGAAATATTAATGTTTAGTAATCAACTCGAAGAAATTTATGATAATTGTTGTGGAGTAGCAAAACTAGGTAGTAGCGAAGTTGATTTTGAAATGAGTATTACAATAAAGAGTAGAGGAAGAGCAGTAGTTGAAGGTACATATAAAGAATACCCAACAATTGACAATGAATTAATATTCTACTTTGAATCAGATTAAAGTTATATATTAAAAGCTCTTGAAGAACTAAAAGTAATTATTGATTGTTATTCAGGAAAGGCATGAACATTATGAAAAATACAGTGTATGTAATCTCTGGACCAGCCGGGGTAGGTAAATCTACAACATCTCGAAGACTTGTGGAAGCATTGGCTAGAAGTGCATATATATCTGGAGATGCGATAAGTCATCTTCCAGTTAACGGCCGTGGGAAACCGTGGCTTGACAAAAGCACGCTAGATTTAACATGGAAAAATATATTAAATATAACTATGAATCTATTAGATTATGAATACGATGTTGTGATTGATTACGTATCATTCCCTAAAGAAGTAAAATGGCTTGCACAACAATTGAATAATAGAGAAGTCAAAATTGTATATGTTGTACTTTTAGTAGATAAAGAAACAATAATTCTTAGGGATCAGTTAAGACCAGAAGAAGAGCGAATGGGAGAGCGTAGTTTGATTCTTTTAGATGAGTTTGAGAATGATTCTGAATTAATGGATGTTAATAAGCTCTATACAGACGAATATAAAATAGAGCAATTATCTGAAATTATAGAAGGGATTTTACAGGATGATAAATATATCCTTAGATAATTTGAAAAAGTAGATGTAAACAAGTTTGATATATGGATACAAAAACTTAGCAACAGCTATATTACGGTAGCCGATCAAAACGATCGGTTGTTTTTTTTGAAGCCAATAGGCAGTTTGAAGTAATTGAAAGAGTGAATTATGTTATAATATTCCAAATGATGTAAAAGGTAATATTTCTGAGCGAAGGGAGATGAATTAATGGAACACGAAAAAGAAATTCAAGAGATTAAAGAGCGATTAAAAAGTGTCGAAAGTCAACTTAAACAAAAATCACGATTTTCTGGATTTTCAATCATTGTGCTAATCGGCATTATTTTTTTTGTGCTGTTTTTAATTGTAGTAGGCTTATATCAAATTGTATCTGGAGGCTAAACTTTACATTGATAAAGTTCTTGTTATATAAGGCTTGGAAAGTCGTCAATAGGCGGCTTTTTTGTTTGATATTCCCCATTTGTATCAATGATTGATAAGTAAGGAAGGTAAGGACGTGGGAAAAATGAACAAGTTGAAAAGAATAATTATTCCTTTAGTTATTGTTCTCATTATCTTAGTAGGGTTAACTATATTAGAATTTTTCGTTTTGCACTTGCTAGGTTTGCAGTATAAATCAGCTGGTGCTTTAATATTATTCTTTGTTCTGTATCTAATCCTTGAAATACCTCTCTCATTGATTACAGATGCACTGCCTAAAGCATGAAAATCTGTGGGTATTATTAAATCAAGCAAAGGATGGTTACCCCTAATTTTGGATACAGGGCTGCCATTTATTTTAATCCTATTACTTGATGCCTTCATCAGCGATATAACGATAACATGGCAAGGAGCTATTATATTCTCATTAATTACCGGACTCATTAGTAGGAAGATAAAAGAGAGTGAAAAAGAGCCGCCAGTCCTGGATAGTAGTATTGAAATCGAAAAAATGAGAAGTGAAATAGCTTCTAAGGAAAAATGAGCAACGAATTAGATCTTAATGTTAGATATAGAAATCTCTCCATCGCCCCCGGGTACTGAGGAAATAGCTAAGTAGATTACTAAAGGGCAAGAACAACTCGGGCTTCAAGCGGGAGGACGATTTGATTGGAGCATTTAAATTAAAATTAAATGATAAATAAACACTTATATTTTGATATTACCCGGTCATAGACAGCATTGGATTTCCTCCAATATGCCGTAATTGATTTGAGGATCTTGTTTTTTATGTAAAATTAGGCGTTCTTGTGATTCATTAAAGAGTTTGCCTACAGTCTGAAGCACCCTATACAAAGGGTGCTTTTGTTTTATGAATAAAGCCTTATTTTCTAGGGCTTTATTTTTTTGTTATTTAAATGAATTTAAATGTTACGGATGAGGATCAAATTTAAGTTGCTATAAGAAGAGAAATGGATTATTTGGCCGCATAAATACTCTGGTTAACATTACAGGCTATGACATGGTCATCTCGGTGTATTTAAATTTATTACCGGGTCATGAATATTTTTTCTTCGTTTTCTTATCAAAGCTATGTACATCACATTTATTTCCATGTAATAATAAACAACAAATTGACGTTATCTTAAATAACATTAGTAGAAGAAGGAGAGGGTTTTTAATCATGGGAAATGATAAAGATAACGAGAATTATAAAGATAAAAAGGTTATTACCATTGGAACGGTTTGTGATTTGACTGGTTTGTCTGCCAGAAAAATTCGTTACTACGAAGAACGAGGGTTGATATTTCCCGATAGATCAACAAAAGGAAATCGAAAATACTCATTTAAGGACATTGAGGTACTTATGGATATTGCCAATCATTTAGAAGATGGAGTCAGGACGTTCGACATCAAGCAAGAGCAGAAAAACAAAAACAATGTAAGATTATATAACACAATTACGGACAACAAGAGAGATTTTTTTTAATATAGTTTTAGCACTAGTTGTAAAGACATCACTATGTAATGACATTAATGCTGTACTAATGAAGTTGGGAACAATCACAACTATCCATTCACAGGGGGGATCTAAATGAGAAGCGTGGATTTACTTATTATCAATGCAAATGTTATCACGTTGGACGGTGCTAATCGGATTGCAGGGTCGGTGGCTATGAAAAATGGCAGAATCGTCGGAATTTGGAGCCAGCTGGACCCGCCTAGTAATGAGGTGAACATTACAGCACAGACCAAAGTCTTGAATGTGGAAGGTGCAACGGTAATTCCAGGATTTATTGAAACGCATAATCACATCTTGGCATGTGCCTACTTGAAGGGAAGCGTGGATTGCAGTAGTCCCAAAAACACTTGCATCCAGGATATCCTACATGAGATTGAAAAGAAAAGAGTTACCACACCTCCAGGAGAATGGATACAAGGTCATAGTTACGATGATACATCGTTAGCCGAAAAGCGCCATCCAACCCGGATGGATCTGGACCAGGTTGCTCCGCATCATCCCGTCTACATTACGCATATAAGCGGTCATCTTGCTGTAGCAAATTCCAAGGCGTTGGAACTCGCAGGCATTGATGACGAACAGTTTGGAGAAAATCCCCACTTTGGCAGAGATGGCTTAAACAGATTAAACGGGGTTCTTTATGAAGCTCCAGCGATGACCGCTATTCAAGCGGTACTTCCAGTAATGGATAAAGATACTTTTCTCCAACGATTGGGGGAAGTATCTCAAGATTATGTTGCGCAAGGCATTACAACCAACACGGATGCCGGAGTATGGGATGAAGACAGTTTAAACATCATGCTTGAAGCTGCAAAAAGCGGGATTATCCCTATGCGTTCACAGCTTATGTTGATGCACTCTATGTTAACGGGGCAAGGCATATTTTCAAATTACACAGCAAGCGAATTAGATCAGAAAATTCAGCAACTATCCAATGGCAGAGCGCGCCTGGACAGTGCGAAATTGTTTCAGGATGGTTCGATTCAAGGATTAACTGGCGCTTTGCGAGAGCCCTATTACTGTAATGATGATACATGTGGCGAACTATTTTATGAACAGAATGCTTTAAACGAGGAAATTGCCAGTTTGCATAAACGTGGGTTTCGAATTGCCATCCACGGCAATGGAGATCGGGCGATTGGCTCGATTCTAGAAGGTTTTAAATATGCACTGAATGAATCCCCTCGATTGGACCACCGTCACCGGATCGAGCATGTGCAGATGGCGACAAGAGAGGACTTAAACAAAATGGCGGAGTTGAACGTTGCAGGTTCATTTTTTATCAATCATGTCTATTATTGGGGAAAGCGTCATGAACAAATGTTTTTAGGTCCGGAACGAGCGAAGAGGATCAGTCCTTTGAGAGATGCAGTAGATCGAAATCTTTTGATCACCCTTCATTCGGATTGTCCTGTGACGCCGGTTTCTCCCTTATTTTTAATCTGGGCTGCTGTGAACCGTCAAACAAGAGAAGGTGATGTATTGGGGCCCGAGCAAAAAATCGATGTGATCACCGCTTTAAGAGCAATGACAATAGACGGTGCAATATTGAATTTTCAGGCGCAAACTTCCGGAAGTATTGAATTTGGTAAGTTTGCTGATGTCGTGGTATTGGATAAAGATCTTACGGATGTCAATCCACTAGAGATTAAAGACATTAAGGTTCTATACACGATCATTGATGGAGAAATAAAATATGAGAATATGAATGTGGAAGTTTGGAAGTAACAATGTAAATGAAACAGCTAATAGAAGGAGGAATTGCGGTTGAACAGAGCTGGGGCGTTGAAACATACGAGAAAGATCATCTTTCTGCTATTTATCGGGAATTTATTTTCTGCATTTGACCGTTTTGTTATAAACTTCGGAGTTGTCCAAATTTCTGAAGAATTCCAGCTGAGCGCTTCAGCCAGCGGCCTTATATTGAGCATCTTCTTCTTAGGGTATGCGATAATGCAGATCCCTGGTGGTTGGCTTTCAGACCGATTTGGCGAAAAAATCGTCCTTTTTATTTCAATTGTTGGTTTTTCTATATTTACAGGTCTAACTGCCATAGCCTGGTCTTTCTCCTCACTACTTGTCATCCGTTTTCTTTTTGGTTTGGCAGAAGGAAGCTTCTTCCCGGCAGGTTCCAAGTTGATCTCTACTAGTATCGAAGAGAATAAACGTTCACGGGCTATGTCGGTATTTTTATCCGCGCTAACCGTGGCCGGTGTGATTGCGCCTATCCTTACGACGACGATGTTAGTGCAATTTGGATGGCGAACTATGTTTTTAATTATCGGGATGATCGGTCTCTTTATTGCCGTATTATATTGGGTTTTCTTGAAACCAAACATCTTGAAACAACGAGTTGAGAACAATAACTTTATCACCAGACAAGGGGAACTTCCAGCTAAGGGGAATATCAAAGTTTTATTACGAACGCACATGATTTGGAGCCTGATGATTGCTTCTTTTGGTTATGGCTTTATCAGTTGGGGTATATCTTCGTGGATGCCAACTTATTTGGTTAATGAACGTGGTATCAGTTTGTCTTCACTGGGAATTTTGCAAATGATACCGGCAGTTTCAGGTATCATCTTCTTCCTGATCGCCGGAGCTGTTATGGATAAAGTGAAAAGTGGACAGGAAAAGTGGTTCGGTGCTTTTAGCGGAATTGCTCTCGCCATTACCGTTTATTTAATGTTCCACGCTTCGTCCATTACAGGAGTTATCATTTTCCAATCTCTTATTCCCGTATTTTCTGCCTTCTTATCCGTCATTATCTATAGTCTTCCCATTAAACGTTTACCTGAAGAGACAAGTGGTTCGGCTGTTGGGTTAGTTAATCTAGGTGCACAAATCGCAGGATTTGCAGCACCTGTAGGAATGGGACTTATCATTGATTTCTTTAACGGATCATATAACGGCGTCGTCTGGTTATTAAGTGCATTTGGTATCCTTATTTTCTTAGCTTTCCTGAGTCTACAATCCAGTAAGAAACGATTGATAATTCCAGAACTAGCGAGAGGAGTGAGTGATAGATGATCGATAACAAAAGTAAACTCCCTTATTATACACAATTAAAAGAATGGATCTTGCAGCAGGTTGATAATGAAATACTAAAAAAAGGGGAGAAAATCCCCTCGGAAATGGATTTGGCTCAGCAACATGGCATTAGTCGGCCTACGGTGCGTCAAGCTATTGGAGAACTCGTACAGGAAGGGTATTTAATTAAAAAGAGAGGTTTGGGAACGTTCGTTTCTTCGCCAATCATCACAGGGAATGCGAATGTGTTTACGACATTTGCTGAAGGAATGAGAGCAAGTGGTTTAGCGGATCAAGCAAAATTAATAGATGGCCGGATTATTCAGGCATCAGACAAACTGGCTGAGGATCTTTCGATATCTTCAGGAAGTGATGTTTTCAAAATCGTTCGCCTTCGACTGGCCAATGATGAACCACTTGCCATTCGAACCTCTTTCATTCCATGTAAGCTATATCCAGAATTGTTAGAAGAAGATCTAGAAGGTGTTCCTCTATATGATTTATTTCAGCGAAAAGGCCATACCGCCATGGGTTCATCCCAATCCTTTCAGGCTGTTGGAGCATTAACGGATGAGGCTGAGCTTTTACAAGTGGATACAGGAACTCCAATGATTCTGTGGAATGGTGTAGCATATAACGAGAAAAATATCCCAATAGAGAAGTATAAAGCCCTGTATTTAGGTTCAAGGTTTCGATTTACGATTGAGCAAGTAAAGAAAAATCAGGTTGGATCGATGCATGAGGAATTGATGCCCATCGGACCTATACATTTTTAGATAAAACAGTGAGGAGTGACTCTACTCTTCACTGTTTTATTTTCCAATGAAAAAAGTGTGTCAGATAATCTGACGTAATTAAACAAAAGTTATTCTACATGTTTTATGATTGCTTCATGAAGTAGTTGTAAATACATCCTTACAAGTAGGAGAGATGACATGACGAGTACATTCACTCAACAGGAAAAACTGGTTTCGATTAATCCATCAACCAAACAAGTGTTAGCTGAATTTCCAATGATGAGCAAGTTAGAAATTGAGGAATCCATATCGAGAGCCTCAGCAGCACAAAAAAGTTGGAGTAAAGTACCTGCACCCGTGCGAGGAGAGCTTTTACTAAAAATAGCTCAACTGATGGAAGAACGAGCAGAAGAGTGGGGCCGATTGGTAACCACAGAAGTGGGCAAATGCTTGCGGGATGGCGTAGCCGAAATCCATCGAAGCGTTTCATTTCTCCGCTTCTTTGCTGGAGAGGGCTATCGCATGACGGGCGAGACCATCCCTTCCAGGCAATCTGGTGTTTTCGCTTACACTAAACAACAACCCCTGGGGACCGTGGGAGTCATTACACCTTGGAATGTCCCACTGGCCATTCCGATTTGGAAAATCGCTCCGGCATTGGTTGCAGGCAATAGTATTGTATGGAAACCTGCCCCGCAATCTCTACTGATATCACAAAAATTAATGTCCTTATTGCAAGAAGCAGGTTTGCCGAAAAATGTAGTCACCATGCTGATTGCAGATGGCCCCTTAGTCAGTGAAGTGTTTGCAGCTCATGAGCAGATCAAAGCGGTTACGTTTACAGGCTCGACGAAGACAGGACAAACGATTCACCAGGTATTGGCGTCCCGAGGCATCCGGTTTCAAGCGGAGATGGGCGGTAAGAATCCGTTTATCATAATGCCCGATGCTGATATTGAACAGGCTTGTCAGGATATCGTGTCCGGTGGTTTGTTGGATGCGGGACAGCGCTGTACTGCAACCAGTCGTATTTTTGTCCATGACTCCATTTATGATACATTCCGAGATCACATGGTTGCCACGTTGAACAAGATCACCCTGGGCCTGCCGACAGATGAAACAGCGATGATTGGCCCGGTGGTGGATCAACGTCAATATGATACCATTCGCTCGTATATTGAAATAGCCAAGTCAGAAGGAGCGTCCCTGATATACGGTGATAATGAGCCTGAAGAAGAGTGGGCACAAAGTGGTTTTTTCATCAAGCCCAAGCTGTTTGAGCATGTGACACAACAGATGACGATTGCGAGTGAAGAGATTTTCGGGCCGATATTAGCGCTGATTCAATTCTCCGATTTTGAAGAATGCCTGAAGCAGTCTAATGCCACTCAATACGGTTTGTCGTCGACAATATACACAAAAGACATTGCTGCTGCCATGAAGTATGCAGAGGAGATTGAATCTGGGCTCGTGCATATCAATATGCCATCGACTTATAGTGAACCGCACATGCCTTTCGGTGGCATTAAAGCAACAGGCATTGGAGGATTCCGTGAACAAGGAAGTCATGCCATCAAGTTCTTTACAGAATGGAAAACCGTATATGTCCGTACTTGATTTGAAGGAACGCTTAAGGAGCTGAGAAGGAATGGGCGTTGGTTTAGCAGGGATTCTCATTCTTTTCGCGGTACTTAGCGGTCTTGCGAAAGTAGGCTTTGGGTTTGGATCCGGCATGATTTTGAATCCGATTCTTACCCTGTTCGTTTCCTCTGCTACAGCGACGACGCTATTAGCTCCTATACTCTGGTTTAGTAATTTCACGGGAGCAAGAGTACACCGCACATCAATTCAGTGGAAGCTGATTGCTAGAATGCTGCCGATGGCAATCGTAGGTACCATCTTCGGAAGTGTGATACTTGCCTATGTAGATGATCATATTCTAAAACCGGCCATTGGTATCAGCGCAATCTTCATGGGAGTTATGCTCATTGCAATCCGTAAAAAGAAAGATACCTTAACTTACGGGGAGCCTGCCAATAAAAGAAAGAATAAAGGTGTTCTTTATCAGCTAGGAGCTTTTGCATCCGGGTTTGTTGGGGCAACAGCGAACTCGGGTGGTTTACCCTTAATCGTATTATTTCTACATGTTTCATCTTTTTCCAAAAAACAGTTTACTGCAAATATCGCGATGCTGCTGGCTGTTACGGACTCCATTAAAATCATATCTTATTTACTTCTCGGAACGCTGCCGATTCAAAATCTGTTGCTTGTCCTGTTATTTATTCCGTTTATTTATGCAGGCGGGTTTGTAGGGAAACGACTAAATGAAAAAATTTCCGAAAAATCATTTTTGATCGTCGTTCATTCCATAATTTTTATCACAGGCATTTTATTATTATATTAAATACAAATCAGATCGGGAGTGTGTGAGACATGATTATAGGTGTACCTAAAGAAATCAAAAATAACGAAAACCGAGTAGCGATAACCCCAGCAGGTGTTTTGTCATTTGTTAATGCTGGACACGAGGTATTGATCGAGGATGGCGCTGGCCTGGGTAGTGGGATTAGCAATGACGCATATATTCAGGCGGGAGCAACAATTGTTTCTACAGCAGAGGAAGCCTGGTCTGCAAAGATGGTCATGAAGGTGAAAGAGCCTCAGCATGAGGAATTCATTTACTTCCGAGAAGATTTGATTTTATTTACTTATTTGCATCTCGCAGCGGAACCAGAATTGACTCATGAGCTCATGAAGAAAAAAGTGACGGCTATCGCTTATGAAACAATTCAGCTAGATAATGGATCTTTGCCACTCTTAACACCAATGAGTGAAGTCGCTGGAAGAATGTCCGTTCAAGTTGGCGTTCATTTCCTGGAGAAGTTCCAAGGTGGAAAAGGCGTGCTGATTAGCGGCGTTCCCGGAGTAAAACCAGCCAGTGTGGTCATCATTGGCGGCGGTGTTGTAGGAACGAATGCAGCGAAGATGGCGGTTGGGCTTGGCGCTAACGTAACGATTCTTGATGTCAATCCAGATCGTCTCAGACAGCTTGACGATCTGTTCGAAGGGCGTGTGCAAACCGTCATTTCAGATCGTTTTCACATTGCCGAGGAAGTAAAGAAAGCCGATCTGCTTATAGGTGCTGTACTGATTCCAGGCGCCAGAGCCCCTCAACTCGTAACGGAAAGCATGATTAAGGAGATGGAACCCGGCTCTGTCGTCGTCGATGTTGCCATTGATCAGGGAGGTTCTATTGAAACCGTTGACCATACAACAACCCACGATCAACCAACCTATGTAAAACATGGAGTCATTCATTATTCTGTTGCCAACATGCCGGGAGCTGTCGCAAGAACAGCCACATACGCTTTAACAAATGCAACAAGCCAATATGGAATTTTTATTGCAAACCATGGATTTGAACAATCCGTATCAAACAATCCAGCGATAGCCAAAGGGGTTAACACGTATAAGGGTGAGGTTACATTCAAAGCTATAGCACAAGCTATGAATTTGCCATTCACACCACTTGAAACGTTAATCACGAAGGAAGTCATTACAGTATCTTAATTTATCTCGTGGGAGGAAATGACTTGAAAACAAAAGAAGAGACACGTACTCTGATTGAGAAAGATCAACAACATTTATGGCATGCGCTTTACAAAGACCTAGAAGGATCGAGTCCAATGATTGCGGCATCCGGCGAAGGTTCCTGGTTTAACGATATGGATGGCAATCGCTATTTTGATGGTGTCTCAGGATTATGGTGCTTAAATTTGGGACACGGACGCAAGGAAATTGCGGATGCTGCAGCAGCGCAAATGATGAAATTATCGTATTCTCCTCTAACGATAAGTCACGAACCCGCGATCGAGCTGGCATCTAAGATCAGTGATTTATTGGGTGGGGGAGATTATAAAACCTTTTTCTCCAATAGTGGATCGGAAGCGAATGAAACAGCGTTCAAAATCGCACGCCAATACCATGCGCAAAACGGTAACCCGGGGAAATATAAATTCATTTCCAGATATCGGGCATATCATGGCAATACCTTAGGCGCGTTAAGTGCAACTGCTCAGGCCAATCGTCGTCATCGTTACGACCCTCCCGCACCTGGCTTCCTGCATGTACAGCCACCTTATCGCTATCGATCTCCGTTCGGAGATACACCAGAAGCGGATATCATTGCTGCAAACATGCTGGAGGAAATGATTGTGTGGGAAGGTGCAGATAGCGTGGCAGGGGTCATCATGGAGCCGTTCATTTCTGGCGGTGGGGTCATTATTCCGTCTGATGGTTACTTACAACGTGTAGCTGAAATTTGCGAGAAATACGATGTACTGCTCATCATGGACGAGGTGGTCTCGGGATATGGACGCACAGGCAAAATGTTTGGCTTCATGCATTACGACGGCGTGCAACCGGACATCGTTACGATGGCGAAGGGACTAACAAGCGGCTATCTACCACTCGGGGCAACGGCAGTGAAAGCGGAAATCTACGAGAGTTTCAAAGGCACTGGTCATAACAATCAGTTTAGGCACGTTTCCACTTATGGTGGACATCCGGCTTCCTGTGCAGTAGCGCTCAAAAATATAGAAATTATCGAACGGGAAAATATTGTAGCTAAGGTTAAATACCAGAGTGAGGTAATCTTGAGTAAATTGCATGAACTTGTTGCTCATGCCCATGTGGGTGAAGTTCGCGGGGTAGGCTTCCTGTATGGTATCGAACTTGTAGAAGACAAGGAAACAAAAGTTCCGGTCTCAGATGCTTTTGTCAGTTCAATCATCACGGCTTGCAAACAAAAAGGGGTGATTATCGGTAGAAATGGAGACACCATTCCTGGCTTCAGTAACGTCCTAATCATTGCTCCACCACTCTCCTCAACAGAAAGTGATTTGGCATTTTTGGTGAATACGGTGAAAGAGGCGTTTGAGATTTATTAATTTATAGTTATTTTTCAATGAAGCAGTATCTCAGTATGCTGGTCTACAATTCGAAGCTCTAGAATTCTCAACCTTGCTTTCTACTCCATCCTTTTTGTTTTCCATATGATTATGCTTAAAAATGTAATAAGAAATATACAGGCTAAAGCTAAATATAGGAATGAAAAGTCCCTGTTTATAAAGTAACGAAATAAAAGCCCGCCTCCGAATATTACAATACCCACAACACTAACATGCATTAAATTATCGATTTTTTTCAATCTTTTACACTCTCCCATATTTATTTGTTCAATTTATCCATTTATCTTATAAGATACTTTAAAATAGAAAGGTCGGATACCTTAGAAATTAAGGAATTCGACTTTTTTGTTTGGATTTTTTGTAGGCCACACAGATTTTTTTATAGAGAAAATCCACAATACACTATTAATTTTTATTCAACATATGAAAAATTCACATTAGTATTATCCGAACCTAGAAATCTTCTCACATATTCAAAATTTTGCGAGTATCTTGATATGTATAAAATACGATTTTGACAAAACCAAATATTGTAAAAATACTGAAATGTAGTAAAATACTTATCAATACCTAGAGACACAAACGTTTCAGCTCCCAAGATACGAGCGTTTCTAACACAACTATTTACTTCGATGATCATCATCTAGTAGCTGCAGTGTAAATACTATAAAACGAAAGAAGGATAACTGTATGCTTACAATTAGATTTGTCTCAAATGATGATATCCCACATATTCAAGCGATCGCACGTGAAACATGGATTTTTACTTATGGAGACATTTACCCAATGGAATATATTCATCATTTTCTAAGTAAAGCTTATTCTTATGGGAATTTAAGTCGATCGGTAGAGAGAGATCTTCAAAGTGCGAAACGGAATTTTTTAATAGCTGAATTTAATAATGAAGTCGTTGGGTATGCTCAAACAAGACAAGTGAATGAAGAAGATTATGAACTACTAAGAATCTATATACGACCTGGATATCATAAACAAGGAATAGGAAATGAATTCATTCAAGAATTTGTTCAGGTTTTAAAGCCGATTAAAAAAATGTTTGCTTGGGTAGCGAAAGACAATCATATAGGAAGAGCATTTTATGAGAAAAGAGGATTTAAAGAAGTCGAAGAAAAGGTGGAAACAATAGATGGAAACAGTAAAATACAAATTAAATATGAATTGGAGATTACAAATTAATAGTATGCAAATAGTTCAACACACGGCGGATAGTAGTTGATATGGAAAACTATTCAGTAAATCAAATTAATCCTAATAAGCTGGAGGAATTTATGATTCCTAGAGTTAAGATCATATAAGAAAAGGAAGAAGTGAACAACATAAACGTGATTACTAGAGGCGGTACACAGTGCACATCTTGAGTCTTTGAAGATCCCAGAAGACGATCGAATACAAACTCTATATGAGCATGACGAATTAACTTTTGAATTTCCACCATATAAGTGCAAAGAGGAATACGACAAGGGAGGGTTTGTTAAAATGCTAGAATTACATCTTGATAACTTTAGAGTTGTAGAATCTTTCTTTATTAATAAGAAGAGCTGTGTCCCAGCATTGTCAGTTATCCATGGAAACTATCCTGGTAGAATATTTGTTGATAACGAACAAAAACCTAATGTGGCAATCGTATGGGCAATTGGTAGATGGATGTATTTAGAGGGTTATTTGGTATCGAATAAAAACAAACTAGATATGAGTAGTTTTCTACAGAATATAGTAGTGCCTGATTGTAGAGAAAATAATACAAATTGGTTTGAGATTTATACTTCCGATGATGACCCATGGGATCATCTATTTTTAGAGGAAACGAAATTCTTAAAAGGGATTAAGCATTTTGAATCCGTGTATACGTTAAATTTAAATGAATTTAATAAGGTCAAAAAATCAATTACTTCAATAGAAGATGGAATAGAAATAAACATCAAGGATTTTAATATTTTACCTGAATCTTTCCGTCATTCTCCGTACATTAGTGATGAGTTAAAAACCAAAAAAAGTCTAGGCGTAGAATTAAAAAAAGACAATCAAGTAATTACAATCTGTAAAAGTAATGGCTTTATATTAGGGAATGAATATTTTATTGATGTCGATACGTTTGTAAAAGAGGAGCGGGGAAAAGGAAGAGCAACCATTGCCGCAATTAAATTAATTGATTTTTTACTTAAAAGCGATATGTACCCCTTATGGGAGACGACGCATGAAAATATTCCATCGCATAAACTAGCTTTAAAGCTAGGATTTGAAGCAGTTGAACACTATCCTGTCTATGCATTTATAATTGAACCTTAAAAAAGATCCTACAATGTGATATTTCGAAGGAGGACATCTTATAACATTACTTTCCTATGACTTTACATTCACTCGAATGGATAGCAAAGACATCAACGCGAACATATTTACACATTTACACTAGCAGAAATCACTTAAAGGAGGCCTTTCCTCGTGGTTGAAAATTCTGTATTAAATCAGATCCTTGATGGATTAGGTTACACTTCTTACACTTCATCAGAGATCCGTTTAATTGGTGGATATTTCGGTAATGTGTATGAAATTGATGTTGAAGTTCCCCTCGTTATTAAGATCTTTAATAGAGAGCTGGATAGCGAAGAAGATGTTTTATCAGAGATTGAATGGACTCAGTTTTTGAGTGAACATGGTCTTAGTGTAATTGAACCTATATTAGTAAAAGGCCTTTACATAAACAATTTGTCTGAAAAAATGTTTTTCGTTGCTTATAAAAGGGCAAGGGGAAAACACATTGATATAAATAATAAAGAAGTATGGAATAGTAAATTATTTAACCTGTGGGGACAGGGAATGGGAACGATGCATTCTCTATCAAAGCTTTATAAAGGAAAGAGACCTGAATGGCACAAGCAAGAAATTTACCAAGTGAATTTGAAGGATCTAGATCCTAAGATTAATGATCTATGGGACAACTATCTTGCTGAATTAAAAACGATGAGTACTTCTAAGGATATCTATGGAATCATACATGGCGACCTTCACCAACAAAATTTGCTATATGATAATGGGGAGGTAACATTTATTGATTGTGGAGATAGTGAATGTGGATGGTTTGCTTATGACATAGCAATCTCCATATATCATGCTTCACAATCTATTGAAGAAAAAGAAAATAGATGTAAGTTTGCAACTTCATTTTGTCAATCATTTATGGATGGATATGCAAAGGCAAATCCTACTAGTGAAATAATCAATAATATAGACTTTTTTATTAATTTTAGACATCTGTACTCATATGTCTATCACAATCAATATCTAGATAAAACGAATGTAACCAAGAAACAGTTAGATTATTTAGATGAAATGAAAAAGTCGTTAATTAATCAGACTTCATATTTTGAAAAATCGTTAATATCGTAGGCAGCAAAACGAGATTTAGAAGTCATTGAATTCTGATAACAATGATATTACCTTTTAGGTTTGTCCTTGTTTTATTGAAATTGCTACAAATAAAGTAATATTACAAAAGCAATAAAATTAGAGACAACCTTCAGCGGATTAATTCATGTACCAAAAGGGTTATTTCTATACTAATAGGAATTGCGATAAAAGAAGGATTATACCTTATTTCAATAACGATGGAGCACTATTTTCCTGATATAGTGAACAATCAAGCAGTTCATGGAAAAAAATACACAATTCATGATTTTTGTTTTTTTATCGTTATTAGCGGATCGTCTACTATTTACAACTCATATATTTATGAAATATCAGACGTAGTGCTTATGTCTCTTTCCCCGAGATATAGGCACTTTTTTTATGCAATGTCACTTTTATAATACAAACTAACACAGCTATTACTGAAAATGTTTTTGTAAATGATTATGCAACTCCTGCTGTTCCTGTCTGGATGAATCAAAATTTAAGCGAGTTCTGTAAAATATCAAATTCAAGAGAATGAGGACTATAGCTTCGCCAAGGGTAAATCTAATCCATGAAATGTAGAAGGTATTCCAGCTTTATCTCTAAAGAAATTTTACGAAGCCAATAAAAAAAGTGGAGGATACATGCATTTTATATTTTATAAAAAATAAGTTTTAGTGAAAGACTCTTCAAATTTTGAAGGGTCTATTTTATTTATAAATATCTCTTTGATGTGAAGTTATAAAATAACTACTTATTACAAACAGGTATGTAAATATTTAACTTACTTTTTTAAATTAAATATATAATAATCAGAATGTAACAAGTCAATAAAGTATGGGGGATTTTTATGAGGAACATTGTATCAATTTTTAGGAAGAGTAATTTTTATGTGTTAATTGTGTGTGCTGTCTTTCTATTTATTATCAGCGGTTGTGGATCAACAACACCATCAGCAGATAATAGCGAATCTATTTCACAGACAACTGATACACCAACAAGCATTGACGAGAATAGTGAGCAAGTTAAAGATGATGATAAGAAAAAAGAAGAGACAGTTAACAATAAGGAACCGAGTTCTTCTTTAACAACATTAACAGAGAAAGATACTACAACGAAGAAGGAAACAACAAAAACGGAGACGACTACGACTACAGAAGCCGTTAAACCTACTTTAACTACTCCTAATGGTAAGCTAACGGTTCACTATATAGATGTTGGACAAGGGGCATCACAACTTATTCAAACACCTAGCGGCAAAACAATGCTTATCGATGGAGGCAATAACGATGATGAACAGCGTATGGTTAGCTACTTAAATAAACAGGGAGTAAAAAAAGTAGATGTTCTAATTGGAACACATCCAGATGCCGATCATATTGGGGGATTAGATGCAGTAGTAGATTCTTTTGATATTGGAAAAATTTATATGCCAAGGGTATCTTCTAACACGAAAACATATGAATCTTTACTGACTTCGATCAAAAATAAGAACCTAAAAGTTACAACGGCGAAAGCAGGAATAAACATTGATTTGGATAATCAGCTTGATATTAAAATGATTGCTCCTGTTAAAACTTATGATGATAAAAATGAAATGAGCGCAGTTGTTAAACTTACCTATGGAAATAACTCCTTTTTATTCACAGGAGACGCTGAGTCAGGCAGCGAAAGTGATATGATAAATAGCGGTGCAAACCTAAAATCAGATGTCTTGCTTATTGGTCACCACGGTTCGAACTCATCGACTAGCCAAACGTTCCTAAATGCTGTTGATCCTACGTATGCTGTCATTCAAGTGGGTAATAATAGTTATGGTCATCCTACAGATAATATCTTAAAGAGACTTAATAGTGAAAATATAAAAATATATCGGAATGATCTGCAAGGAACCATTATTTTTACGTCTGATGGGACGAACATTAAACCATCAGTAAGTGCATGGAAATATACAGCAACAACTAATAAAGAAGAAACTTCTAGTGAAAGTACAAGTACTACAATAACTAAAAAGGAACCTGCAGCATCATCAGACACGAAGAATGAAACAAAAACAGAATCGAATACAAGTGTTTACTATAAAAATTGTGATGCAGTAAGAGCGGCTGGTAAAGATCCGTTATACAAAGGTGACCCAGGATATAGTACAAAGCTTGATAGGGATAAAGATGGTATAGCTTGTGAGAGATAGATAGGAGGTTTTTACATGAAAGGTATCGTTGATCGGTTTGAAGGTGATTACGCGGTAATTGAGATAGATGGACAGACACATGATGTTTCTAAGTCAATTGTTGATGCTTCTGTAAAAGTGGGGGATGTAGTTACTTTGGTAGAAGGAGTATGGAAACCTAACCATACGGAAACAAAGCAACGAGAGAAGCAAATTAAGATGCTTATGGACGATGTTTGGGAAGATTAAACAGATATCAATTACAAATACTAACCCGATTTCATTTAGAAGTCGGGTTATTTGCTTTCAATGTTATCTGTAAAGAAATTATGTTTTAAATAAGATTTTAAGAAAACCAAATATTGTCAAAACGTCAAACTGTAGTAAAATATTTATAAGTACCTAGAGACATGATGTGCCAGTTTACGACTCGAGTCATTATCTATGCGATCTGATTAGAAGAGGACACGCTGGAGAATGATTGATTAGAGCAGAAAACAAAACCTAATTCGGACGAAGTTATTGATTTAGAAAAGTATATGAGTATGACATCGTCTAACTTGATCTTCCCGATTCGGACCTCTGGGTTGTCCGATGTAGAAATAAAACAATAATTGGGGGTCGAAATTATGGTAGCACTAACGGATAACAAGTTTTCACCTTTAATTTCATATACAGAAGAAGCAAAAGCAAGGTTTGGGGCTTCAGCAGCATCAGTTGTGATTGTCCAGGACAACAAAATTATAACTGAGTGGTATACTGGAAAACATCATTTTAAAAATGGAGCTCTCGTAGTAACAACGGATTCTATGTTTAACTTGTATTCCCTAAGGAAGACGTACGTCGGACTTGCTACAGCAATAGCTGTCGTAGAAAGTAAATTGTCTATTGACAGCAAAGTTTCTGACATTCTCATAAACATGACTGAATACGAGTTGGGTAACATCACAATAAGAGATTTAGCAACAAAATCAGGTGCTAAATATTTTGGATCGAATCGCATTGAACGCGAGAAAGTAGCGTGCGACCTAATAAAAGAACTTACAGGATCTAATATTGCAGAACTAATTACAGAACGAATATGTAAACCAGCAGAGTTAACAAATACGGAATGGGTTTCGATACCTAAAGAAAAATTAGTTTGTGATTTTCAAGCTGCAGACGGCTATGCATCCGTTAGAATTGAGTCAAATGAAGGTCATGAAAGAAATCTGTATTCTAGTGCGAGAGACCTGGCACGGTGGGGGAATTTGCATCTAAATAAAGGCTTTATAAATTCAAGTCGATTAGTACCTGCCACCGTATTTACACTCATTGAACAATTGCGAATCGATACTGGAGATAAGAACCGGATTTTTGGATGGTACTATCAAGATCAGTGTTATTATGCATCAGGTGCAGCAGGTTGTCACTGTGTAATTGTGCCAGAGTTTAATGCGGTAGCAGTTCGAATGTTAAATAAATATACAGAAAACTACACTGAAGATCAGAATTCTTTTAATAAAATCTTCTATAATTGCCTTCAAGCATAAACTAGGTTATTTAGAAACAATCAGAGCCCATTTAGGAAGGTAATATATAAAATATTCGACGGAACGAGAAATAAAAGTCTAATATATTTATATATTACCTTTGCATAGAATCTTTGTCATAGTAACATATGTTTACTGATTCATATAACAATGAATAAACGGTATTAACTATACTTTATTGAAACCCTTTTCAAAACCTCGAGAAAGATGTGAAAACAATGAGCAAAGAAACATCGTCAAGCAGAGCCTTAGTCATTGTGCTTCATGAGATTTATGGAGTTAACGATCATATCAATTTTTTTAGTGAGATATTAATAAATGAAGGTTTTGATGTACTCGTTCCAAACCTAATTCATAGGGATTCATTTTCTTATGATCATGAGGATATTGCTTATCAATATTTTATGAACGAGATTGGATTCGAGAAATCATTAAGAGAAGTAGAGGAAATAATAAAAATAAATAAAGCGGAGTATGATCAGGTATTTATCATTGGATTTAGTATTGGAGCAACAATCGCTTGGATGTGTAGTGAATATGATATTAACGGAATAATCGGATATTACGGATCCAGAATTCGAGATCATAAAGAGATAGAGCCTAGATGTCCTGCCTTATTGTTCTTTCCAGCTAGAGAGAGATCATTTAATGTAAAGAATTTAGAAATGGATCTGAAGAAAAAGAAGAATACGCTGATAAAGATCATTGAAGCTGAGCATGGGTTTATGAATCCATTCTACAGAACTTATGATTCCAATGAATGTAAGAATTGTGTTGAAATTAGTTTAGAATTTCTTAAGGCAAATGTAATTAGATAAAGGGAATCTATTAAGAAAGTAAATCTAGTAAGAGTATACATATAACGAAATCATAAATATCATTGGAGAAATTAAGAAGTCAGTATATAGATTGTTTAATTGTATTGGAGACTACAAATAAAAATTTTCCTGAAGATGGAGTGATGCTGTACATGGAATGTTTGGGATGTAGGATCGCTAATAACATTGAACCTAATTTGAATATTGTTTATGAAAACCAACTTATTACTTGTGTGCTTGATATTACGAAACACGATTAAGCTTAACCAAAGAAAAGATACTGAAGACATTAAGTGAGGAAGGATAAAATTCTATTCCTTTAAAAGACAATCAATGTAGAAGTAAAGGAAAGTAGACAGAAGGAAGGTATCATCATTATTAACTTAGGTGAATTTGAAAAAGCGATAAAGAAAAATAAAATTGAAAGTTGTATTGTCTACAAAGATAACTCCATATTATTTGAATATTATAGAAATCGAAAAATGAAAGATAAACAACACAAAGTAAATTCAATTACAAAGAGTGTTATGTCTGCTTTGTTTGGAATAGCAATTCAACAGGGTTATATCGAGAATGAAAACGTCCCAATATCGAATTACTTCCCAAACATTGATGATACAAAAAAAAGAATTACAATTAAACATCTGTTAACGATGTCCTCGGGGCTCAGGTGGCCTGGAAATGAAGCTATGATTCCAACAAAGAATTGGGTGAAGTTCATTCTTGAACAACCTGTTGAATCAGAGCCTGGAACGAAAATGAAATATAGCTGCGGAAATTCCCATCTACTTAGCGCTATATTACAGAAGGCAACCCAAATGAACACTGTGGATTTTGCAAATAGAAACTTGTTTTTACCTTTAGGTATTTACGGCTTTAATTGGTATGAAGATGCTCAAGGGATTGCAAAAGGCGGATTTGGTTTGACGATGAAGATCGAAGATATGTTGAAATTCGGGGTCTTGTATATGCAAAATGGAAAATGGAATTCGGAACAATTGATTCCTACTGAATGGATAGAAAAATCAATAACGCATAATTCTATTGCAGAATCATTGTACGGATATCATTGGTGGACAATGAACAGTAAGGAAGTCGATGGTGAAGAAGACAAAACGTTCTATGCTATGGGTATGGGAGGGCAATATATATTTGTTAATCAAAAAAAACGATTAGTTACCATATTTATAAGTAACTTATCTGATCATACCTCAAACCCATTACAATATTTTGAAAATTAAATTTTGAATAAATAAGAGATTGATAAGTAAGTCAAAGAAGGCATGACCATTATATAACTCTAGAATGGATAGTTTTAGTTTATAACCTTTTAATTAAGGAGTTGTTGTATTGTCATATATAGATAAACTAGTTTCTCAAGTTTTATTGGTTGTTAAAACTTTTGGATTAGATGAAATTACACCTGTAATTTTAAGTAATGGAGGCAATCTGATTATTCATTTGGCTCCCTATCCTATTGTTGCCCGATTAGCCAATGTCATTACACAGGAAGATTCAGTTATCGCATACAAGAGACTAAATCGGGAATTACAAATAGCACGACACCTTCAAAGCAAGAACGTTCCCGTGTTACTACCTACTGATCTTATTGATGCAGGACCCCACATTGTTGATAACACATGGATGACGCTTTGGAACTATGTACCTCCTATAGAGTTACAACGACCATCACCGAGTGAAAGCGTTGAACTCGTAAGTAACCTTTCCATAGCAATGAAGGAATTTTCTGAAGAACTTCCCGTGCTTGGTGTTTGGGAACGGACTAGTCGATCGGCTGCGAGATTGATGAAGAACTCGGACCCACGTATACAATCCTTACTTGAAATGTTTCATGAAGTAGATAAAAAGATGCGATTAGAAACAAGTGTTTTAATACCATCCCATGGAGATGCCCACGCTCGAAATTTAGTTCCAAGTACGGAAGGCTGGATTTGGACGGACTTTGAGGATGTATCATTGATGCCCGCTTACTGGGACCTAGCATCATTCGTTGGTAATCTCGCCTTGTTTAATGGATTTAAAGATCCGACTTTTAGTTACATCTTGAGCAATAAAGAGGTCATCGTAGATCCAAAAGCGTTTAGTTTTGCCCTGACCGCCCGCATATTGATGTCTACACTCGGTAATTTAGATTACGCTTATGAAGGTTATGGTGACTTGGAATTTGCTACTCAACAACTAGAGCTCGCGGGTGATTTTATTAGACAATTAAACCAAGTTACTTAAATTTTTATGAAAAATGGAACGATTGAAAATACGCTCCAGTAATTAAATCTCCAAAAAGTTTTACTTTAATCCCAATTTCGAAAAACCATTGATAGTATTTTTAATTTTTTGTAATCATTATTATTGCCATCGACCATATTGTCAAACTAAAACTAAGAGAAATAAATATTCTCCTTGCTTGTGGCTGTTTTCCATCAAGTAAAAAGTAAAAAGAAATGTAAAGAAAAACAGGCAAAAGACATGATGCAAAAACGACTGCTGCGTCTACCAAAAAAATCATCCTCATCCATTAGAATCAAAAGGTAATAGTACAGGAATTCCCTGTAAGAGTCCATGATAAATATGGAAAGTTAATTATAAAATAGATTACATAAGGAAACGAACCAGATGGAGTCGCTGCAACATTGGCGCTGATTAATCAATTAGTAATTATATATATGGAGAAATGCAGGAAATTGGTAGTGTTCTAGTAAAAAGTAAGAGAAGGTGGTGATTTTACGTATGAAGAAATTAGTTGTTACTTTTTTATTAGTACCACTAATATTAAGTGGATGTTCATTAAATGAAGAATCCAGCAGTGAAGGCAGGCCAGACTCAACCAATGAGGAGGCTATTAATCCTACAAACAATACGATTATAACAGGATATATTATTGATAAGGAAAAAGAGCGGCTACTTGTTGTTGAAGGATTAGATGAATCAGAATTTAATATCACTCAGCAGACAGTTGATGAAATATTAAAAATTGCTGATCCAAATGCAACTTGGGTTTCTATCGGAGATAATAAATACAATGATTTTAACGTTGGTGAACAAGTTAAGGTCACAGTAGATGGGGGAGTAAACACATCGTTTCCTGCGCAAGCATCTGCTAAGAAAATTGAATTAGTCAAATAAACTATTTGGGACATAAATTGTTGCGAAGTCGTTTTTCGCCCGGTCTATGATTGTATTCGAGAGGAGGGAATGAGATGGAGTGGCTTGAGCGGATGAATCGTGCGGTAGACTACATTGAAGCAAATCTGGCAGGAGAGATCGAAATGAGCGAGGTGGCTCGCGTGGCCTGTAGCTCATCTTACCAGTTCCAGAGAATGTTTTCATTCATTACAGAAGTTACATTAGCGGAATACATTCGACGGAGACGGTTGACGCTTGCAGCGCTGGAACTTCAGCAGGGCAGATCAGTAAAGGTGATCGATATCGCGATGAAATATGGATATGAATCACCAGTCTCATTTGCGAGAGCTTTTCAATCACTACATGGTATCACACCTGCAATGGCACGTCACGATGGGATTGAGATGAAAGCCTATCCCCGTCTCTCCTTCCTTATCACAATTAAAGGGGCAGAGGCAATGAATTATCGGATAGAGACGAAAGAAAGTTTTGAAGTGTTTGGCATTGAAGGTGTTTTCCGTATCGAAGGGGATGGGGAGGCACCGCAGACTCCGGCTAAGTTATGGGAGCAGAGCCATGCGAACGGAGATGTAAAGCGATTAGAAGCATGTGCGGGAGAATTACCGTTGTTTGTTAGTAGAGATCTTCATTCGGTGCATGCCTTATGTAGTTACCGAAAGACGGGACCGGACACTTTTCCATACATGTTGTGCGCATTTAAAGACGAATCTAGCAACACGGAAGGGTATACCTCAGTAACTATTCCCGCGCTGACTTGGGCCATCTTTCCGTCAGATCCACATCCGTGGGACCAGTTTAATGAAACGATTGAGAAACTGTACCACCGTTTTTACACTGAATGGCTGCCGTCCGCAGGCTATGAGCAAGTGGAGGGAATGGAGTTTGAAATGTACGGTGAAAAAAATGGCCTTAACTATATCGAGCTATGGTTTGCGGTTCGTAAGGTGTAATTGAGGAACAGATGAAATGAGAAGGATCATTCGTAGGATACTTTGCCTAGAAAGTTTCGAGCAGCCGTCTATTGGTAGTCACTAAATGATCCGCTGCGGGGATGGATTTGCAAAAATGGATTTCGAAGAGGGATTAAGGACTAAATCCCCTTCGGGGTCCACAAATACTCAAATAATAGGGAAATCAGCAGTAAAATTAAAATGAATGAGGTGCATAATGGACTACAAGATTATTCAAAGTGCAAAAGAATTGTCAGAAAGAGTAATTCGCCAAGCGGGCCTGATTTCGAAAGAGAAATTTGATAATTTTGTAGAGCTAAGATCTAAAGATGAATTTGGAGATGTGGTTACTGAAGTAGACTACATAACGGAAGAAATTATAATCAAACAAATTCTTGCTGAATTTCCAAAACATCAGATTCGCAGTGAAGAAGCAGGGTTCATGGGTTCGGATAGCGATTGGTTATGGTCAATTGATCCATTAGATGGAACTAATAATTTTGCAATTGGACTGCCAATCTTTACAACATCAATTACGTTGATGTATAGAAGAGAACCTGTTCTTGGAGTGGTTTATGAACCGTTAACAGATCGATTGTTTGTATCCGTCATAGGTAAAGGAACAACTTGCAATAATCGTCCGATCCAAATGAGTCGTAACTCAAATATATCTAAAGGAAATATAGGCTGGATTCAAGGTCATAAAGTGCAAAACGAGAGTAGGGCAGTTCATTTAAGACAATTCATTGATGTCAGGTTTAAGAGGATGATGAGGTTGTGGGCACCCACACTTCAATGGTGCATGCTTGCAAAGGGAGACATAGATGGAATCGTTCTTTACAATTCAGAAGGGGACGATCTGTATTCCGGAATCTTAATGGTAAAGGAAGCTGGAGGAATCGTAGTCGATTTTGAAGGTAATCCATTTGTCGGTATGAATGAAGAACCATATATCATTGCTTGTCACCCAGACCATAAACAAGAACTATTAAGAACTGTAAGGGATGGGTTAAATTCATTCGAAAAAGGAACTAGTAGCATGCTTGGATAAGACAGCTTAATCAAAAGGATTAACTACATTAAGTCATATTAATCTAAAAAGAGGAGGCTTCATATAATATGGGATATGTTGAATCGCTGAGAGAAATCGTTGGTAATACACCGTTAATTTTGGTTAGACCGAGTATACTGATTCTGAATAAGACGGGTGAGATTTTACTTGTCCGGTATCAAGATAACACATGGGGTGTGCCGGGAGGTTTAATGGAACTTGGGGAATCAGTGGAGGAGTGCGCCAAGAGAGAAGTGAAAGAAGAAATCGGATTACAAATAAAGAATCTTACATTATTCGGTGTATTTTCAGGGAAGGAATTATATACAAAGCTAAGAAATGGACATGAATATTACAATATTATTATTGGATATATCTGTACGGACTATGAAGGGGAAATCAAACCCGACGGAGCTGAAGTAGTAGAAGCGAAATTCTATAACCTAGCCGCATTGCCTGAGAGAATAGACCCATTTATAAAGAGCAAGATGAGTGAGTACGTAGAAGAAATTCAAAATATATTGAAAACGAAATTTTAGACAATGTCCAAAGCTTTCGTATGAATAGATGGTGACTTTATACATTTGTTATTCTCGTATATAGCCTTGGTTACTGATACTTCAACGATCATAGCACTTATGCTTTCGATTTTTGTAGTGCAGTAAGACATCGCTTCTTTTAATTTCTCATCGCTTAATCTGTTTGCTATTGTACAGTGAGGTACCCAGTTATTAGGAAGATATGGAGACTCAGCATTCATACGATATTTTTCAAAGAAACGGTGATGATTAGCATGGAACGTTAAAAGTTCTTTGGAAGGAACAGGGGCAAGGAATAAAATCCCTGTATTCAAAAAGGTCCCTATTGAGTTCATAGTGATTGAAAATTGTTTTTTAGATTCATAAAAAAAGTCAAAATCGCTTATAAATTGATCGATATCTACGTCAGAGTCATAACCTGCTATCGTAATATGAGGTCGTCTATCTTGTACTTCTTCTGCATATTTGGAAACGGCATGATCACTCAACTCTTTCCAAACCTGCTTTATATAGAGCTCTGTATCCTGGTCAAAATGAGCAACTACTCCGTACATCTCTATACCCCCTCAATAACTATAACTCCTGCAATGAAGGAGTATTCAACGGCTCCACTTAGCAATCCTGCCCGTTTAACAATGATAAGCAGAAAGCCGAAGTTTGGCGTTCGTGTCGGTCTCATTACCGGGAGAATAAAATCAAACTAAATCAAAAAACCAACCGTTAATCTTAATAAGAACGAAAACTTTCCTTAAGCATCCAAGGTATTTGAAATACAGAAAGATATGGTGAAATTACAAGGGATCAATCTAAATTGAAAGTCTAGACGGGAGACATAGATATCAATGACTGAAGAATTAAACCAGAACATAAATAAAAAATATGAAATCAAAGTACTTAAAGCGGAGTATATACAAGTGACCTATTGTATTTATTTAACTATTATAGTCGTGTTCACTTTTGGAATAGATAGTTTATTAAATGCTTTTTTTGTTATTTTCGTACCTTTATATACCTTATTAAATATAGTGATGCTGTTAATGAAGATTTTAAGAAAAAATAATGAGCTGCAAATCAAAGAAAATGGAATTCAGATCAATCATATTGAAGTACCAAAACAGAAAATCGAAAAGATTATTATCCAAGGCTATTTTGTACAGAGTGTCGGCATTAAGTTGTATGGCAAAAAATTTGTTTCAATGAAGTTACGTTTTAGATTCAAGAATAATGAAGAAGTTAACATAGAAGAATTAAAACAGTGGGCGAATATGAACCAGATAAAAGTAACTAGTGGGAAAATCTATAGATTGATATAAATATCACTGGCATAAGATAACACAGCATTTCTACATCGGCAATTGGCCCCTTGATCGCCAATAGGAGAGTAGAATGACTTTCTAACTAATTTAGAAGCCGTGATTACGGAAAAGAAATAAGAAATCTTCGCAGATACTTATGTAAAGGAGAATTTCGATGCTGAATCCAAAACCAGTAATTATAGAAGAATACAATGCAGAATGGCCAAAAGCATTTAAAGTAATAGAAGCCGGTTTATCTAACGAACTTGATGGTCTAGCAATACGAATCGAACATGTTGGAAGTACTTCAGTACCGGGTCTAGCAGCCAAGCCAATTATTGATATTGACGTAGTTATTAAATCTATGGATTATCTGCCAAAAGCAATCAAAAAGTTAGATGTACTAGGATATCTACATGAAGGTGATCTAGGTATTAAGAATAGAGAAGCATTTGCAAGAAGAGACATTTATGTACCCTACAGTAGTGAAGGTAATGAGAAGTATGAACATCATTTATATGTATGCGATGAAGAAAGTGAAGAACTAAATAGGCATATTATATTTCGAGATATATTAAAAAATAATCCTCTACTAGTATCTGAGTATGCAAATTTAAAAATCGAACTGTCCAATAAATTTACGAATAATCGCAAAGCTTATACCGAAGGTAAGACAGAGTTTGTTACGAAGGTAATGAATGAATATATTACGCCATATACCAAAGGAAGATTCAATGATTAAAGGAATCTTATTTGATTTAGATGGAACTCTGCTGGATCGGGCCATTATTTTGATGAGATATTAATTTCTGAAACCGAAGGACTAAGAAAACCGGAAATTAAGATTTTCAAGACAGCATTAGACCGCTTAGGTTTAGAACCTAAGGAATCAATATTTTTAGGAGATCATCCAATTATCGATGTAGAAGCCAGTAATAACGCTGGTATGCTAGGTATATGGAAAGAAGATAATTTTTATGAAAGACCAGCAAATGAATATAGATCAATAAAAAGCTTGTTAGAATTAAAAGATATCCTCGCAACCATTTCTAATTGACTAATATAATAGGAGGGATTATATGAAAACCACAGATGCATTTTCGAAATCAGTAAATCAATATATGGACTACACTAAGATGCCATGGGGACGACTATTTTATCAAACAGCGTGGCACCAGATAGATAAATTCTTTATTGAACAACCACAATCCATTTTAGATATTGGTTGTGGTTTTGGGATATCTTCTAATGAGTATGCCCTTAGGGGCAATGATGTAACTGGAATTGAACCTACCATGCATATGATTGAAATCGCAAAGCAAAACTCACAGTCAGTCAATTATATATGTGATTCGTACGAGAATATGGTTGGTAAAATCGGAAAATTCAACTGGATCTTTTGTCACAATGTACTTGAATACGTTGAACAGCCGAGTCAATTTTTTCAGCTTATAAGTAATTGTCAGAGTGAAAATGGATTGCTATCATTAATAGCTCATAATCCAACAGCTAAAGTAATGAAAAAAGCAATTATCAATAAAGATCCTGAGAGTGCATTAGCTACTATTGGGAATGACAAGGATTACAGTAATGTTATACAGACGGATATAACGATATATACTTATGATCAGCTTTCATCGTGGTTATCCGAATCAGGATATGAAATTGTAGGTCATTTTGGAATACATAACCTCTATGGATATATTAAAGATAATGATATAAAACAAAGTGAAGAATGGCATAACAAAATGATAACCCTGGAATTTGAACTTGGGTGTCACGGACCGTATAGAGATATTGCCATATTTACACACATAATCGCAAAAAAGATAGTTTGAATTATTTCTTAGATATAAGTAACTCTTACTAAGACCTTATATTCGCACTTTGAGTCATTTGACCTAAAGCCTGAGGGAGTCTTCGGTGAAGTTTACACTACTATTGTGTTGAAGGATGTTTTTTGAATAAAGGAGGGATCGAGATTGTGTTAAGAGACGGCGAGAAAATAGTGGAGGTAGGGGAAGTCATCTCGACGAATGTATTCAAGGTAAGTCCGGAACAGAAGGAAATACTCGAACGTCAGTCAGAAGTAAAGGTCGAAAAGGCTTGTAATGAAGCATTGACGAAAATACGTGAGAGATACAATCAACGTGTGAATGAAATTCAGAAAAACAATAAGTCTCAGAACATAGAATGAATAAACGATGGATAAAAAAGGAGAAATAGACGGTCCTTAAAGGCCGTTTTTTGATTTGATTAGACCTGTCGCATTTCTCCATAAGCCTTAAGAGTTTCGTAGATACAGAAACGTTAGCGGAAATTAACACAAACTTGGCTTGTAGAGTTATTTCAAAAAGCTAATACTAAAGGAGCATGTGTTTATGGAAGATCAATGGAGAATCGCGAAATATAATTCGGAGTGGAAGACGTCATTCCTAACGCTTGCGATGAAATTAAGAAATGTACTTGGCGAAGCGGCAGATCGTATTGATCATGTTGGTTCAACTTCGATTGAAGGAATGGATGCAAAACCTATAGTCGATATTCAGATCTCAGTCACAGATTTTGATAATGAGTCATTATACCGGGAACAGATTGAGAGTTTAGGGTTTAAATTGAGAGGAGAGAATCCAGACAAGACGAAGAAATACTTTCGTGAAATTCCTGGTAATAGAAGAATTCATATTCATGTAAGACGAACAGGCAGTGTTTCTGAACAAATGACGTTATTGTTTAGAGACTATTTGCGTACTCATCCTTTTGATTGCATCAAGTATGCTGAAGAGAAACATCGTTTAATGAAGTTACATAGTAAAGAACGTAGCAAGTATGTAGAAGGTAAAGGACCTATAGTATGGGAGATAATGCAAAAAGCACATGCATGGTCAATGGAGGTAGGCTGGAAACCTGACGAGTCAGATATGTAGGTGATTCAAGTAAAAAGGAGGATGGATTATGCCAACCACTTCAATAAATCTAAGACCCTTAACTATAGACGATTATAATATTGTTTTAAAGTGGAGTAAGGACGATGTTTTCTGTTCATCAAATGGCTGGGAAAAGAATAGAGATCCTGAAGAACTATTTAGATGGTGGAACAAGTGCATAAATATAGCGATGGATGATTTTATACGAATAGGAATAGAAATGAACAAACAATTAATTGGTTATGCAGACTTAGCTTATATTAAAGATAATTCTGCTGAATTAGGCATAGCCATCGGAGAAAGTAAACTGTGGGGGAAGGGAATAGGATACAATGCTGCTCTAAGTATGATGAGATATGGAGCGAAGGAATTAGGAATTACTATTTTTTACGCAGAAACACACGAAACAAATATACGAAGTAAAAAAATGCTCGAAAAGTTAGGATTTAAAGAAATAAGTAGAATCGGTTTTGAAGAATACTTAGGTAAGAATGAGCAACTTATACAGTATCGATATGATATTTAAGAACATAGGGATCAATTTTGAAAATTCCAAAAATATGAGAAAAGCAATGACCTGACTCCATTATTTTAGTGGCGCTATTTACAGTTATAAAAACAACAAACAATTAACGTTTTATCTATCTATGTGATATATAACTTAGAGCGAAAGAAGGAACAATATGATATCAATACATAGAGCTCTATATCATCAAAAAGCAACGTTACGAAACTTAATTGAATTATATAAATATGATTTTAGTGAATTTGATCCTGATGATGTCAATGAGAATGGACTTTATGATTATATGTATTTAGATCACTACTGGACAGAAGAAGATAGACACCCTTATTTTATTCGAGTTGAAGGACTGCTTGCTGGATTTGTTTTGATAAGAGAAGTAGGACAGATTGACAGTACGATAATTTATTCAGTTGCTGAATTCTTTGTAATGAAGAAATATAGAAAACAAGGGGTTGGGCAATATGCGGCAGTTGAATTATTCAATAAGTACAGAGGGTTTTGGAAGGTAGCTCAGATTGAATCAAATATTCCCGCTCAAATATTCTGGAGAAAGACAATTGAGAGATATACGAATAATAATTATCAAGAAATTAGAGAAGATGATTGGGAAGGTCCGATCCAAACCTTTTCAACAGTAACTTGATACAAGAATGTCTTGGACAATACGGCTAAATTTATTACAAAATCAAATAACGGACGATTGGTAACTGCAGGATTTGAGAATGAAAAAAGAACAAAGTTGGTGGGGATTAACGAAGAGCTTGTTCACCCAGAGTTATTGAGTGACCAAGCACTAGCTTTAATGCAGGATGTCGAAAATCAAATTCCCATTCATTATGGTATACGGATCATAAATAATGAAACAATTCAAAACGTAACGATAAAGTACAAGTATTATGGCATGACAAAGGTCGCTAGTCTTGAGTTGGAACCTTCATTAGGGAGATATTAAGATGATAGAAATTCAAGTGTTAATTGAAAGAACAGGAAGACAAATCGAGAAGAAGTTTTGCGTTAGCGACTGGTTAATGCATATAAACTCAAATCCAGAAAGCAGATATGTTAATATAGATGATCGTTTGGATGTGTTTGAATTGATAAACAATAATGATTTCTCTGGAAAGCATCTACAATTGCTTTTTCTGATTAAACACAATCAAGAATACATTTTAGGTTATAACGTTCCAAGTGGGTATAATTTATGGTCTGATTTTCTTAATGTTGCTGAAGATTATGCTAATTACGGAAGGTCAAAACGTTCCTATGGGGCTGATCCATTGATGATGGAAATTAGATCTGTAGGGAAGGAAGAATTGAATTTTTCTATTTATTATGAATTGGATCGTTCAAAGAAGTATATAGACGTGATGCTACCATCACAAGAATTTATGATTTCGTTAGCAAGTTCACTTAGAGATTTTTTGGTGAAAATGATTCATGAATATAAGATTGATATCGGAGACGAAGGTACAATAATGCGGGTAGAAAATCTGATAAAGAGATTTGATAAAGAAATTTGATAGATAGGTCATTTCATTCATTTATTAGAAATGGGGGAGTGAAGATGAAAAGTTTTTATATTGCATCAAGCTTCAAAAATATAGAAACCGTACGCAAGGTAAGCGAACGATTAAGACAAGAGGGATTTACTCATACATACGACTGGACTACTAATAACAATATTACTTCCATCGATGAACTAAAAGACATAGGGAAGAAGGAAATAGACGCAGTCATGTGTTCTGATTTTATTATAGTTTTATTTCCGGCAGGTAAAGGAAGTCACGTCGAACTCGGCATTGCAATTGGAAATGGGATTCAAGCATATCTATACTCACAGAATGATGAAATTAACGACTTGGAAACGACGAGTACTTTTTATCATGTAGACGGAGTTAGTAAATGCAAAGGTACCGTAGAGGAATTAATACAAACCATATTAGAAGAGCAAAAATGAGGCAGGGTTGTTCGCCATGGATTCCAACACCTTCGAGGAATATATTCTAATTAAATCGTGATCATCATCTAATCGTTTTACACTCTTCAAAAACTAAAGACATGGGTATCCATACGCTTATCTTTATCTGGTTTAGTAGGAGTCACACGCAGAGCATGAATGTCCTTTCATGTTTAAGCATGTTAGAATAGAAAGGATAATGAGTACATAAGGCATGGAGAAAAGGCAGGGAGCAATCTATGAAACCTAAACTTAATGATGTTGCAAAATTAGCTGGAGTTTCACCGACGACGGTTTCTCGGGTGCTTAATAATCGGGGTTATATTAGTCAGGAGACGAAGGACCGAGTTCAGGAAGCGATGCAACAACTGAATTATTTTCCTAATGATGTTGCCAGATCACTATTTAGTAAACGAACAAATTTGATTGGTTTAATCATACCGACAACAAGTAACCCTTTCTTCGGGGAGCTAACTTTTCATATTGAGAATATCTGTGCGTCACTCGGCTATAAACTGCTGATTTGTAACAGCTTAAATCAGCTGGATAAAGAAGAAGCTTATGTAGATATGCTGATGCGCAATCAAGTGGACGGTATTATCGTAGGAACACATAACCGAGGTATTGTAAATTATGATCAGAAAAATATAGCGGTTGTTGCGATTGATCGCTTCTTATCGGATACCATACCTGTAGTTGGATCAGATAATTATATGGGCGGAAAAATGGCTTCAGAGCTGCTAATTGATAAGGGATGCCAACATATCTTGCACATTAATGGACCTGTAGAATTGGAAACGCCGGCAAGCTTAAGAAGAAAAGCTTATGAAGATGTGATGGCGCAGCATGGTAGAGAGGCAATTACCTATGAAGTTCATGATCCTTTCAATCAACAAAACCATTATGAACCCATCCAGCGCTTGCTGAGTGAGCACCCTGAAGTCGATGGGCTGTTTGCGAGTAATGATTTGGTGGCAGCATCATTTATTGCTGAGGCAAGGAAACGTGGCAAACGCGTTCCTGAAGACATTAGGGTAATTGGATATGACGGTACAGAAACGACACGCAACCTACTCCCTGAACTAACAACGATTCAGCAACCTATTCAGGAGATTGGAAGATCTGCAGTCGAGCTGCTTATCAAAGAAATTGAAGGTCAATTCAATGACGTCCCACGAGAAACTTATCTACCTGTGAAACTTATTGAAGCTAGTACAGCATAGAACGAAGTTGACACCTAGCAGTAAACAGGCTGTTATAAGAAGTTATATCATTAGTGAAATTAAGATAAAAGGAGAGCACTCCTTTTTCTTTTTTAAATAGTATGTCAATCGGTTGACATATGAAAGCGGTTGACATATAATCAATTTGTAAGCGTTAACGTGTTTACATCACATTAAATGGTCAACTTAGAGGAGCGTTCGATATGAGACATTCAAAGAGCATGTACTGGAAACTAAGCGCCTATTTCTTCTTTTTCTTCTTTACATGGTCAGCAAGTTATTCATTGTTTTCAATTTGGCTCGGGCAAGAAATCAATCTGAATGGTGCTGAAACAGGTATTATCTTTACTGTAAACGCTATCTTTGCATTATGTATGCAACCGCTTTATGGATTTATCTCCGATAAAATTGGACTTAAGAAACATATTTTATTTTTAATTAGCGGTTTGCTCTTAATTGTAGGTCCATTCTATATTTTTGTTTACGGACCATTGCTTCAGTACAATGTATTTCTTGGCGCCATAGTAGGCGGATTATACTTAGGTGTTGCTTTCTTGGCGGGGATCGGTGCTATCGAATCTTATGTTGAGAAAGTCAGTCGCAAATATGACTTTGAATACGGCAAATCTCGTATGTGGGGCTCGCTAGGTTGGGCAGCAGCAACCTTCTTTGCTGGACAGTTCTTTAACATCAACCCAAACATTAACTTCTGGATTGCATCGATATCAGCTGTCATTTTATTCTTCATCATGATGTCAATTAAAGTTGAGATAACAGAATCCGAGATGGAACAGGCTGAGTCTATAAACTTTAGACAAGTCGGAAATTTGTTTACAGATAAGCATTTTTGGTTCTTTATTGTATATGTCCTTGGTGTTACGTGTATCTACAATGTGTATGATCAGCAGTTTCCGATTTTCTTTTCATCGGCATTCGCTAGCATTGCATTAGGCAATCAGGTGTATGGTTACTTAAATTCCTTCCAAGTGTTCTTGGAAGCTGGAATGATGTTCTTAGCTCCGTTTGTTGTTAATAAAATTGGTGCTAAAAAAGGCCTAATATTGGCAGGGTTTTTAATGTCATTCCGTATCATGGGCTCGGGATTAGTAATTGGACCTTATGGCATCTCAGCTATGAAATTGATACACGCATTGGAACTGCCTATCATGCTGATCTCTGTATTTAAGTATTTGGCTGCTAATTTTGACTCGCGTTTGTCATCAATCTTGTATCTGGTAGGATATCAGTTTACGAGTCAGGTAGGAGCTTCGATTCTCTCACCAATTGCCGGCGTGCTTTATGACATCAGAGGGTTTGCGAACACATACTTGTTTATGGGTATAGTCGTACTTGCATTTACAACAATCTCAATCTTCACCTTAAAGAGAGATCCAAAAAAACCTAATCATCTAGATTCTCAAACTCAAACTAGTTCGAATATGGAAATAGCATAGGAGGAAAACACATGAACACATATCACAACAATACGAAGCAAGCGGAGAAGGCCTTGAAAGAGGCAGAAGTGAAAATGAACAAGCGTTACCGTTTAGGGTATCATATTATGGCGCCAGCAAACTGGATTAACGATCCAAACGGACTGATTCAATATAAAGGTGAATATCACGCTTTTTATCAGCATCATCCTTATGATGAGAACTGGGGACCCATGCACTGGGGCCACGTTAAAAGTAAAGATCTTGTACACTGGGAGCATTGCCCGATTGCATTAGCGCCGGGAGATACATGTGATCTTGATGGCTGCTTCTCCGGAAGCGCTGTAGATAATAACGGCGAACTGACACTCATCTATACAGGACATCACTATATTGATGAACCAAATAATATCTTTTTCCAGAATCAAAATGTGGCCGTAAGCACGGATGGTATTCATTTTACAAAAATAGAACAGAATCCTGTAATCGCTGAGCCTCCGGCAGATAGCTCCCAGCATTTCCGTGATCCAAAGGTATGGAAACATGAGGATACCTGGTACATGATTCTAGGGAATAGCACAAAAGAAGAAGTGCCGCGTGTTATTCTGTATACTTCGCCTGATCTTAGAAAGTGGACTTATCACGGTGTGCTTCTGCAAGGAGACAAGGATATGGGCTTCATGTGGGAGTGCCCAGACTTCTTTGAACTAGACGGCAAACATGTATTTATGTTCTCCCCGCAAGGTATTGATGCTGAGGGAGATAAGTACAATAACTTATTCCAGACGGGGTACTATGTCGGCGAGTATGATTATGACACGAATGAATATAAACATGGCGAGTTTATAGAGCTTGATAACGGTCATGACTTTTATGCAGTTCAAACCTTCCTTGATGATCAAGGTCGCCGTATTGCGATCGGTTGGATGGATATGTGGGAATCTGAGATGCCGACAAAAGCAGATGGTTGGTGCGGTGCGTTGACGATTCCACGTGTACTTACACTCGGTGAGAATAACAAGGTTCTCATGAACCCTGTTGATGAAATGAAGCTGCTTCGTCAAAGTGAACATGTTGTACTTCAAGATCAAGCTATTTCTGTGAGCTCATTGACGGAAGTTGAAGCCGATCTGCTAGAAGTGAAGGTTGTGTTTGACCTTACGAAAACAAGTGCGGATATCGTAGGCTTGAAGCTTCGTGGTACTGATCATGAGGAAACAGTAATCACTTATTCAATCCCGGATCAGAAGCTTATGCTTGATTGTTCCAAATCAGGCAAGAAAACAGATGGCGTTCGCCGTACAGCTTTAAGTGCTGAAGGTCAGCTGACATTGCATGTATATGTGGATCGCTCATCGATTGAATTGTTTGCGAATGAAGGACAAGCTACGATGACGAGCCGCATCTATCCGAGTGAGAAGCTATTAGGCATTGAACTCGTAACTGAAGGCGGAGAGGCTAAGGTAAATGAATTAACCTATTGGAATTTGAAAGATATCTGGCAAGCTGAATAACGATGAAACAAAAGACTGCTTTTATGAGCCATTACAGTGACTCGAAAGCAGTCTTTTTTGTTTAGCGAAGTAGTTATCAGCATGTTCTTTTATAGAACTAAACCATAAATAATGGAGAGTTTTAAAACTTTTATCGAGGGAACACGTTTAAAGCTATGTAAGGATAAATAATGCTAGTGAAATTTGAAATGGACAGAAAGTAGTGATCAAATGAAATCTTATGCCATTATTACAGACATCCATGGAAATGCCTCTGCTTTAGCAGCAGTTCTAGAAGATATAAAACATCGAAAAGTAGATCATATTTTTTGCCTAGGAGATATGGTAGGAATAGGACCGGACAGTAATGAAGTGATGTCAATGTTATTAGAAACTCAAAACGTCTCGTATGTTCTAGGAAATCATGAACTCGCTGTGGCGGCAGCCTTTAGAGGCGAAGATCCACCTCTCGGGCATCATAATGAAAGAGCACATCATCAATGGTTGGCTGATCGAATAGATAAGCACTATATTGAATTTATAACCGATCTTCCTAAGAAGATAATATATGAAGTTTTAGGGTATACGTTTTATTTTGCTCATTATCATTTAGATATGACAGACCATTACCTTCCAATTGAGAAAAATCCAGAAATAGAACAACTGGATTCTTTTTATTCAAGTTCTGATTATGACCTCGTTTGTTTTGGACATCATCATGTTATTCACCATTTAACGTCAGATCGAAGAGTATATTTTAATCCTGGCTCTTTAGGTTGTAATCATAAACCTATTGCAAGATATGGTTTAGTAGATGTAAGTGAATCAGGCATAAATGTGGAGAGCATTCAAATTCCATATGATAATACTGATTTTTTGAATTCATACGAAAAACTTAAAGTTCCAGACAGGGAATTTATATTGAAGATATTTCATGGAGCTTACATATTCTGAATCTAATTTTTTAAACATAGAATTGATGATGACTTTATAAGTAAATGGTCGTGAAAGTGAAGATATAATTGGGGGTGTTCCATATGAATTGGGTAAAACATCAAGATCCAAATAATAAGTATGGGGCCAGGTTTACTTTTGGAGATAAAGATATACCCCTTCCAGAGACAGCAATTATATCAGTAACACGCGGAGAGAAGTTTAATGTTTTCAGAATTATTATTAATGGAATTGTGAATGAGTCTATAAAGAAGCAGCTGATTAAGAATGATAATTTATTATATGCTGAACTCTCAGGACAACTTCAGGGGGGAATTGGGCAAACCGTTACGGTATGGAAAGATGGAAAATCAATGAATAATTTCAGAACTAGAGGTTCTCATAAATTTGCGGAGAGATTTTTTTCATGGGTTTTTTATAGTGGTAAGGTTCAAGCCTATTTTTTAACTTGGAGAATCAAACACATTCCTACTGATCATGAAATTGAAGGAAATTTAAAGAAATTCGGAAAACATTTCATCGGAGGAAAATTGGTTAGACAAGCTCAAAAACCTCCCAAAACACCTAATGAGTAAATCCATCCATTATGTTTTTAAGTTAAGTATTGTCCGGATTAAAAGGAGGCGAGATTCTGTATAACGTAAAACGACTACTGTTCGTTGTCATTGTATTCATTGTGACTTTATTAAATACAGGAGAGGCATTCGCCGAAAGTTATCCTCGTGCAATCGCTTTGAATAACTACGTGTACCTAGTTTCTGGTGTAGAGATAGATATAAACAACATTGGCAAGGAAATTGGGAAGATTGAACGCCAAAGAACTCCCATGCCAAAGAAGAACGGTGAATCGAATGATACACCCGTTGGAAGTCTGATTTTTGAAATAAAGGATATCAATACTCAAGATGCAGTAGCAGTTAAGCTGAATAATAAGTATTTCTTTGCATCTCAAATAAGTTCAATACAAAGGATCAGCGGAAAGACGTTACTAACGGTTTCAATTATTAGTCTTACGGTTCTTATAGTCGTTGTGTTTTGGATAAGAAGTAGAAAGCATTAATTAGAGGCTGAAATATTAATACTGCCCATAAGAGAGGGTTATTCTATGAAACGAAAAATACTCATTAGTATAACGACAGTTCTATATTTATCCATTCTCATAGCATGTCAATCAAGTCAAAATGCCAAGCCAAATGATATAGGTAATCAAATAGAGAGAAACTTGGTGTCGATCATGGATAACAACAGTGTACTTGCATCAAGTAATCCCGCCACCTTTATTCAGGACAATCAAAATTTATATGATGAGATATTAGCATCCGGAGATAAAGGTTTGAAATTTTTACTTAACGAGCTCAAGAATAGTAAGGAAGATGGATTAAAGGAATGGATCATGGCGAAAGCATGTGAAGACATATTAAAGGATGAAAGCCAGATTGAAGGCTGGAGCACAGGGAAAGAATGGTTTAGCAAATACGAAAGTCAAGATGAGGGAGAAGAACATTGATTAGAAACAAAATTCAATTAATTCTAGATAGTCTACCGGATGAAGAATTAGAAAGAGTTTATTATTCTCTTCAATTTGTTCAAAAGAACTATCTGTTCAGAAAAAGTGTGATTGAAAAAGGTGTGAAAATATCAGAATTATTTTTAGAAGAGGCTGGATGTATTATTGACCTTTGGGATAAGACATTTACTCAAAACATCCCTGATGAGCTAAAAGAAGTAATACATTATAGTCAGTATAAATGGCATATTTTCAGTTATGAACAACAAGACTGTTTGAAAGATGCAGCAGCAAGAAGAGCTTTTAATCATGAAGTGAAAGATGAATTATACGTGATGTATCAAAATATACCTGACGTGCTGGTTTACAGTAATGCAGGAAGTGTAGTCGCAGAGGATTTTGACAATGAACAAGATATATATATTTTCGATAGAAATTTGTCTTGGACATATGTAAATACTCATGAATCTATGTGTGGACCATACTTTTACAAATTGTAATGATCTTGTGAAACAAACACGGGCATATCAAGTGTACCCAATTGAGGCTGAAGGAAAAGCAGACTAAATGAAAGAGGCAGTATGGAGCTTAATCGTTCTATACTGCCTCTTAATACTGCGCTGAAAAAAAATTAAGGCAGTCGGATGGTAGGATTGACCCGTAAAATTATCGTCCCCATTTGGAGTAACAATCATCTATTTACAATGTAAGCTCGTTGAAAGGCTATCGCCTTTTAACAGAAAACTGTATAATATTGGAATGAGAATGCCAAATGAATGATACCTTTGTGAATCTCAAACATTTATTAGAAATATTTCATACAAAAGGTGGCCAGCGTGAAGAAACTGACTGTTATAGGTATCCTCTCATGGAATAATGAAAATGGGTACATGATAACGGCCCCAGCAAGTAACCGGGTAGAAGCCATTCGTCTATCAAATGATCTAATGGAACAGTTTTTACAAGGATTAGTATTAAAGTGATGGGCTATCATCGGTATGAGGAATCACGAGCACACAAACATCTGATAACAACAGTTTGAGCAAATGTTAAGTGTCCTAAATGTACAAACGAAAGATAAAATAACGAGAACTATCAAAACAATACTTGGAGGTCATTTTATGAAGGAACTAGCCAAAGAAATTTATGAAGTATCGCATTTAACGGGAGAATTTCTATTAAGATCAGGGAAAGTATCTAACGAATATTTCGATAAGTATTTATTCGAGGCAAAACCTCATTTGTTATCCAAAATCGCATCAGAGCTTGAAAAATTAATACCCCAAGGCACTGAAGTACTTGCAGGTCTTGAACTGGGCGGTGTACCGGTAGCAACGGCACTTTCTTTGAAATCAGGTATCCCCGCAGCATTTGTAAGAAAAAAGGCCAAAGCATATGGTACTTGTAAATTAGCTGAGGGTATCGATGTGAAGGGAAAGCGAATTTGTATTGTTGAAGATGTGGTAACAACAGGCGGACAAGTGATATTAAGTGCTAAAGACTTAAGAGAAGCCGGGGCAATTGTAACAGATGTTGTAATTGTAATAGAAAGAGACATAGAAGGCAGAAAGAGATTAGAAGCAGAAGGACTTACATTACATTCATTATTTAAGATGGAAGAATTAATGGAGGCAGCTCAAGATGGCAGTAACTTGAATTTGATAAAGGAGAAGGCATGAATGTATGTCTACAGAAGTCTTGAAGAGAAAGACTTGAAAGTGATCTCTACATTTCCACAATCGGAAGAAGAATTGAAATATATTAGTCCTGGGTTTAATTACCCCTTAACACCCAATCAAATAATGGATTTATTGAAGGATCGGTTAGAACCAACTGTGATCATAGAACAAGCAACGGATGAGGTGATTGCTTACGCGAATATATATGGATATGACTTAGAAAAAAGTATCTGTTGGCTCGGTAATGTAATTGTCTCCCCTAAGTATAGGGGCCAAGGTGCATCCGCATATCTACTAAATGTCATGTTTGAAAAAGCTAAACATCATTTAGGAGTGAGAACGATACGATTAGCTTGTCATAATACAAATTCAAGAGGGTTAGCATTTTATTCGAAGTATGGATTCAAACCCTATGATTTAAAAATCACCAATATAGACAATAAGAGAATAATCTCGATCCATATGAGCAGGGAACTTATTTAAAAGTGAATCATAGTAAAGGGTGATTTCAATAGAAACAATACAGATAAAACCGATACATAAATACACGAATGAAGAACAGAAGAACCTTGGGGAATTTGGATATGTTACAGACTCTAAATATAGAGTAAGCAAAACGGAAACGAAAGAAAGAACTATGATCGCAATTGAATTAATTGAACTTGAAAGCATGATTCATAAATCATATAGAAATAGTGAAGAGGATTACGAGCGTTATAGTAAGATCGCTTCAACGGGATATTCATTAGGGGCATACATAGGTCGTGATTTGGTCGGGGTAGTGATAGCTGAGGAGATGCAATGGAATAATACATTATTGATTTGGCACTTCCAAGTCGCAGAAGGCTGGAGAAGGAAGTCTATTGGAAAGCAGCTAATGAATGAATTAACGTGTCTTGCTAAGGCAAACAGAATTAGAGCTATCAATTTGGAAACGCAGAATACCAATGCGAATGCTATAAGCTTCTATAGAAAATGCGGATTTGAAATAGAAGGGGTTGATTTGTCTTATTATACAAACAATGACGTTTTAGATGGAGAAGTCGCAATATTTATGAAGAAAAAAACAGGATGAACATAGGAAGATATAACATGAAATAGTAGCATTTTAGAGTATCGATTACTTAATTTGCTGACTAGGAGGAAATAACATGTTGAACCACAAAGGTACTGTACCACTACAAACAAAACATTTATTGTTACGCCGGTTTGCAGAGGATGATCTGGAATCCGTGTATAAAAACATGACCAGTGATCCTGAGATGACAAAATATTTAGCGTGGGATGCACATCATTCACCTGACGAAACAGAAATATTGCTACAGAAATGGGTGTCTGGATATACCAATCCTGAATTCTATCGATGGGCTATAGTGTTTGATAACGAAGTGATTGGATCAATCCATTTTCCTGAGTTATCTAATAAACATTCGAAGTGTGAGATTGGCTATTATATCGGATCAAAGTGGTGGGGGAAAGGATTTACTAGTGAAGCTGCAAAAGAAATCGCAAGGTATGCTTTCGAAGATATAAACGCCCATAAGTTAAAAGCATGGCACCATTCAGATAATATCGCTTCAGGTCTTGTGCTGCAAAAGCTCGGAATGATTATAGAGGGTGAATTTAAACAGGAGATGATACTTAAAGACGGTACGTATAGTGATATTAAAGAATATGGGTTGCTTAAAGATACTTGGGATCATCTTATCGATAACGATCACTAGGGTGTATTAGATAATCTTAAAAGTTGTGGGTGAGATTTAATCCAACCTTCTCTTCTAACAACTTATCTTCGCTTACGAGATATTGCTGCATATTCTAGGGGGATTATTGATGATAAGAACAGCTAATAAGGAAGACATTGATCAACTCATTCAGTTGAGATGGGATTTTACAATGGAATACGATGTTGAAGGCAAACTCAAAAATGTAAATTATGATGTCTTCTACAATGAATGTAGCGCTTTTTTAATAGAAATATTTCAAAGTCGCAAGTGGTATGTTTGGATTGCTGAGGAAGCCGGAATTATTGTATCAAATATATACATAGAGCTTATACATAAAGTCCCTAGACCAGGTAGAACGACAAACCCTTTTGCTTATATGACCAATGTCTATACAAAACCAGATTATCGAGGAAAAGGCATCGGTAGTAACTTATTATCGCAAATCAATGATTGGGCTAAAGAAAGTAAATATGAATTTATTATCGTATGGCCAAGTGATGAAGGTGTAGATTTTTATAAAAGGAATGGATATGAGCATTGTAAGGAACCAATGGAAAATATGTTGTGCTGAAATCGTACCCTTTTCAATTATCAGATATGAATTAAGCAATAAGGGGGAGTCTGCGAGTGATCTATGATTTACAAGGGCAAGCCAATATGTCACCTGTTGTGGGTATGTTATATTCCGCTGTAAAAGAGAACAGCCACCGACTTAAGAGTATTACAGATGGGATGTCACAAGAAGAAGTAGATTACAAAGGACCCGATAATAAATCGAACAGTACTGCTCAGTTAATAAAACATATCACCTATGTTGATCTGAACTGGGTTTATAGAATAAAGGAGCAACCACTTCCTAAGTCATTATCAGAACAATATGGTCCCATGATTGATGAAAATAATAGGCTCCCCATGGTCGATGGGATCTCATTGAGCACACTAATGTATAACTATGAACAAGTATTAAATATGTTGGAAGCTGCATGTACGCAGTTAATCGATGCGGATCTAGACAGAGTTGTTAATTTTGGACATGACAATGAAAAACAAGCAACTATACGATGGGGGATATGGCATATGGCTGACCATAGTCGCTATCATCAAGCTCATATTAATCAGCTTCGAAAAATGGTCAACGTTAAATAGGGGAGGGATTAGATGAAGGATTTTCAAGCTGTATTTATCGACCGTGACGGGACTATAGGTGGCACAGGTCATTTTATACATCCAAGTAACTTTAAGCAATATGAGGGTGCTCAGGATGCGATTAACCGGTTGAAGCAAGCAGGGTACAAGGTGTTTGCTTTTACGAATCAGCATAGAATCTCACGCAGTGAAGCAACAATAGAAGATTTTAGACATGAATTCGAGAAATATGGGTTTGATGGTTCTTATATCTGTCCTCATAGTGAACAAGATCATTGTAACTGTAGGAAGCCTAAACCTGGTATGTTGCAAGAAGCAGCCTCAAAGCATCAATTAGACTTATCTAAGTGTGTGGTAATTGGTGATGTAGGGGAAACAGATATGCTAGCAGCTCATGCAGTGGGTGCAACTAAAATTCTGGTGAGAACCGGATGGGGCGCATCATCTCTGTCAGATTACAGACATAAATGGCAAGAAGCCGAACCTGATTATATAGCGGAGCATATCAATGATGCAGTGGAATGGATACTTAATACACATATCTAATAAACTCTTGAAGGAGTTATTTCTTTGAAGAAATATACCGAAATCGGAATCGGGAATACTTGGTTTGTTAGAACAGAGATTGAACACGACGATGGGTCGGAAAGTGAAATGAAAGGTTTTATAAAGCCATTCAAAATGGAATCGTTATATATCCGGGTATGGATAGGTACGAATGTTTTGATCATTGATACCAAGGAAGGCATAAAGTTCATTAAGAAGGATAGAAGGAAATTCAAACTAATGATTGGATTCTCTGGGTTATAAGAAGGATTCAAGGGATCTCGGTGGAGGTGCTGAAGTGAAAAGAAAGTATGCAGACCGATTAGACTGGCATCGAGTGCTTGATCGAAATTTTGTATGCAAGTATTTTCAAGATAATGAGTTTGAAGGTTATGCTACCTTAATTACGATTCATCAAGTGAAGGAACCACTAACTACCGTAATCAACGGGGAAGAAGTTCTTATTGTTGATGATGGTTACTATTGGATGCAACATTTTCCCTGGAAATCGAATTACTGTGTTACAACGATGTTTAATGACAAGAAAGAGATTATTCAGTGGTATTTTGATATATCTAAGCAAAACGGGATCAGCGATCAAGGTATTCCTTTTTGGGATGATCTTTATTTAGATGTGATGGTTCTTCCAAATGGAAAATTTCAAATGAAGGATGAAGATGAACTGGAAGACGCATTGAATAGAAATGCAATTGAATTAGATGATTATTACCTAGCAAAGAATACAATGAAAGACTTAATAAAAAGCATAAAATCCATGAGTCTGCCTGTTATGCAGAGTAGTGAACATTATTTTAATCTTTTATTAAAACATGTGAAATATTGAAAAGCACTTAATTCAAATTAAATTATGTTATTATGGAATTTATATCCATACCTTCTTGCGATGGAGGAGATTGTTTGTTTAAACGAGAAAGTCAAGTGTCTATGGGTTGGTTATGGATAGTTGTATTGTTTATGGTCCTAATCCTAGGTTGCAATCACATCTACGGATACTCATTGTTAGACAGTTTTTTGAACTACATTGGGATTGGAAGTTGGTCTAAAGATGAACAGCTAGGCTGGCACATCACATCATTTTTTACAATTCCTCTTATCCTGATAAGTATGATTCAATCAACACGGCATCTTAAGAAAAAATGCCCGTATATCTTCATGACTTTGTTTATTTCTACAATGGTATGGAGTGCGGTATACCCTGATCTAACTGAATGGATCGTTAGTTCAACAGAAGTATTGATTAGATAACAAATACAAAGCGCCCTCTGCAAGGATATAAGTTATCTAAGGCAGGGGCGCTTCATTATACATATCGAAATAGGGATCCAGAAGACCGAAACAAGAAAAGTAATATATCGAAACGATAAAACTAGGAACAACTAGGAGCCGAAATGTATGAGGAAGATTTTTATCGTAGGAACTGTAGCTAGCAGCAAAACAACTCTAGCAATGCAATTATCAAAGGACATGAATATATGTTGGTATGAACTGGATTCTATCGTATATCATCAGATCGGAGACCAAAGAATTAAACGTACACCAGACGAGCAGGTTAAGGTGATTATGGATATTGACCAAAAGGGACCCTGGATATTGGAAGGTACTGATAGGGAATCATATCGCTGTTTATATGAAATGGCTGATACTATTATTTTTCTTGATCCTCCGTTATGGAAGCGTAGAATCCGGATTTTTACTAGGTTCTTAAAACAAAAACTACATATTGAACAGTGCCATTACAAAGCAGATTTAACCATGTTAGAGATGATGTATAAATGGACAAGCGATTTTGAGAAGGATAGAGAAGCTTTTGAAGCAAACTTGAGCTTATATCATCAAAAACTTATCAGATTAACTGATAATAAACGTTATAAACAGCTTATAACAATGGGTTTGTGTTAGGTGTTAGGTGATCTTGCTAAGTGGGAGTTGGCTTATGAATATTGTTCTTATAGGCATGTCTGGAGCTGGTAAAAGCACCTTAGGTGTGTTGCTCGCAAAAGCATTAGGAATGAGTTATGTAGATACCGATATTGTCATACAAAATCATGAAGACAGGTTATTACAAGATATCCTTGCTGAAGATGGTGTCTTTAAGTTTATGGAGATCGAAGAGAGGGTAGTGTCTGGGTTAGAACTGGAAAACTGCATCATATCTACAGGTGGGAGTGTCATATATTCCGAAAAAGCGATGAACTTCCTTAAACAAGAGGGGCAGATTATTTATTTACAACTTCCTTATGAAGAACTGGAAAGAAGACTAAGTGATATAACAACTAGAGGAATTGTGATAAAGGAAGGGCAAAGTCTAAAGGATGTTTTTGAAGAAAGGGTTCCTTTATACATCAGGTATAGTGATACCATTCTAGATTGCTCTAATAAAAGTATAGAAGAGTGTGTAAGTGAATTGATTGGGATCATTCATGAATGATACTGTAATTAATTAATGGAGCAACTTTAATCCATTCACGGGGGAGTAAGCGAATGAATCATTTTTTATCGTTAAAGGATTTAACTCAAGAAGATATCTCAGAACTATTTAACATGACAGACCAAATAAAAAACGGGGATTTCACGAGGGTTTTAGAAGGGAAGACGTTCGCTTTATTTTTTCCGAATACGAGTATAAGGACCAGGATAACGTTTGAAAAAGGAATCAAAGAGCTTGGCGGGGAATGTATTCTTTTCCCTCCGGAGTCCCTGAATAAAAAGGAGAAACTCTCGGATGTAGTGGGATATCTGAATCAGTGGATTGATGGAGTGATCATCCGTCACCCTAGTTTTGAGGTAATGAATGATTTAGCGGAACATGCAGAAATCCCTATTATTAATGCCATGTCATCAGAGAATCATCCATGTGAAATAGTCGCTGACCTATACACGATCCGAACGATGAAGCCTAACTTTCAAGAACTCACCTACACCTTTGTCGGTCCGCCGGGGAATATTCTAAACTCATGGATAGAAATAGCTAAGGTACTGGGTCTCACGTTACAACACGTTTGCAGCCCAGGAAATAGGGTCTGTATGGACGGACAGAATTATCAATTTTGGGCGGAGCTTGAAGATAAACTCGTGGGTAGCGATGTTGTGCTCACAGATTCCCTTCCTCCCGAATACCAAACCGATGATTATATTAAAAAATATCAAATAAATCTAGAGAGAATGCGGCTAACGAATCCAGGTGCCATTCTCAATCCTTGTCCCCCCTTCGATCGAAATCAAGAAGTAAGTGAAAATGTAATGCAGTCTGATTACTTTGTCGGGCATTATTTTAAAAAGAATTTGTTATATGTTCAGCAAGCCATTATCATTCGATCTTTAGGTTTATCAATTGAAAACTAAGAGATAGTTACGGGGAAGGACAATGCCAATAAAGAAAGAAGTGAGATTATATGAATGTTTTATTTCTGTGTACTGACAACTATACTCGCAGCGTAATTGCAGAGTTCTGCGCGAAAGATTACCTGAAAACGAACCATATCACGGATATCACCGTTGCTTCAGCGGGAATTAGGGCTAGTAGTGATATCAGCAGCTATTCAGATCTTCATTTTCAGGTGATGAGGGACATGGACATTGATGTTTCGCAGTTTAAGAGAACACAATTCGGAGAAAGGTCATTTGAGGATTATGATTTTATTATTGGAATGAGTGAATTACATAGGGACTTTGTAAGAAAAGAGTACAATCGGGACATTTATCTATTTAATGAAGTTTATAAAAGTCAAAATACTCCTGTAAACATAGGGGCTCCTGATGAGGAAGGTTTTGATCAGAAGATGAGGGAATTAATCCAATATTTCAATAATGCCATACCTGTTGTGATAAAAAATATAAAGAATTATCAAAATTAGGGAGGGCGAACTATGGGTTCGAGAATAATGCATTTGGTTATTGCGAATCGAATAGCAGAGAATCTGTCTATGAAAGACAGAACCTTATTTTTACTAGGGAGTATTGCTCCGGATGCAGTTTCATCTAAAGATTTATCACATTTCTTTATTGGTGATGTGCAAGATTTTTCTAGAAGTGTTGATTATCAAAGCTTTTTAGAAAAATATAGATCGCAAGCAGATTCTCCTTATATTAGGGGATATTACACTCATTTAATCGCCGATGATGTATGGCTGAGAGGTTTTAATCTTCCTTGGCTGAGGAACAGAATGGAAGCAGATAAGGAACTTTCCAATTTATATTACCATGATTTTTGGTTATTGAACGGGAAATTACTAGAGTACTATAGCTTTACGGATGAACTGAGAAAAGTGCTGAGTGTTGTTCCAGAAGTCTTGGAATTAGAAGAAGTTACATCCAAAGAAGTACATGAATTCCTTCCTTGTGTATTAGATGATATGAATTATGACACAGAAATGATGAAAGAGAATCTGAATGTGTTTACGTTTACTCAGATGGTTGGTTATATAGAGACATGTGTTGAACTTGGGACATTTCATATACAACGTATTAATGAAGCAAAGCGAGTCAGATAACAACATATTAGCATGCGCGTTAATTAACCTCTAAGCCTGGGGAAAAGAAAGGGGTTTGCTGATTGAGTAAACGCTCACAGATGATTATTTTATCCATTGTCGCGCTGCTCATCCTTAGCGGTCTTATTATCTCAGAGGTCAATTCCCGAACATCATTTAAAGAACTAGTTATAGATCAGATCGGTGACTCACATGGTTCACAAGAAATCTTTTCAATAAGTATTTCAGAGTGGGACGATAATTCATTTAAGAAATCAACTGAAATAACTGACCTAGAAACCATAAATAAAGTAATGAATGTTTTTGAGGATCTCAAATTGAAGAGAACCAACAGCGAAAACCCCATTTTCCAGGATGAATATTATAGAGTCACGATTCAACCAGATAACGGTCCAACACTTAGTGTGGTTTTTGCGGATGATAAAATAATGAATATAAGTAGTAGTTTCAATTCTAAAAAGAAACACTATTGGACCTATGAAGCTGTGGGTGGTTTTGACCTATCGACTATACAGGAATTGTTAAAATAATTAACAATCCTCTCAGAAATTTGATAAAAATGTTTACCCATGAAAAGGTTTTATATATAATGATCATAATCATAATAAATGCGATGAAGAGAAGAGTAGATAAATGAATTCTTGTACAGAGAACTCCGGCAGCTGAAAAGGAGGAAAGGATTCCTTATTGAACAAAGACTCAGAGCAGCTCATCGGAAACTTTACTTCGTAGTGGATGGTGTGCCAGGAGCTCCTGTTATAGAGCTAGAGTATACGTATTTTATAATACCGTACTCGATGAGGCTGATATGGCGACATATTAGCAAATTTGGGGTGGTACCGCGAGTATAATAATCTCGTCCCTAAGACTTGCCGTCTTGGGGGTGGGATTTTTTTATTGTTATACACTGTTATATAGAGATAAGATGTTAGAAAACACACAAATCGTATGGTTTGAATAGTTAACTAGAAGACCATTTGAAAGGATTGAATAACGTATGTCAGAGAAACTTAAAGTAGGTATTGTCGGTGGAACAGGTATGGTGGGTCAGCGCTTTGTCCAATTGCTGGATGGTCATCCTTGGTTTGAAGTAACTTCGATTGCAGCAAGCAGCAACTCTGCAGGAAAAACCTATGAGGAATCGGTAAACGGAAGATGGAAGCTTGCAACACCCATTCCGGAGAACGTAAAACAGATTGTCGTTCAAGACGCATCGAAAGTGGAGCAAGTTGCTCAGGATGTAGATTTTATTTTCTGCGCAGTAGATATGAAGAAAGATGAGATTCAAGCGTTAGAAGAAGCATATGCAAAAACAGGTACGCCTGTTATTTCAAACAATTCAGCTCATCGCTGGACGCCGGACATTCCTATGGTTGTTCCTGAACTCAATCCAGAACATATCGAGGTAATCGCAGCGCAAAGAAAACGCCTGGGAACTTCCACAGGATTTATTGCAGTGAAACCAAACTGTTCTATTCAAAGTTATGTTCCTGCACTCCATGCTTTGCTTGATTTCAAACCAACGAATGTGGTTGCTTCTACTTATCAAGCGATTTCGGGAGCAGGCAAAAACTTCACGGATTGGCCGGATATGCTGGATAACGTAATTCCGTATATCGGCGGTGAAGAAGAAAAAAGCGAGCAAGAACCGCTTCGCATATGGGGCAGTGTTCAGAATGGAGAGATTGTGAAAGCAAGCTCACCACTGATCACGACTCAGTGTATTCGCGTTCCTGTAACAGACGGCCATTTAGCTACTGTATTTGCTTCGTTCGAGAATAAGCCATCGAAAGAGGAAATTCTGAACCGCTGGAAAAACTTCAAAGGTCGTCCGCAAGAGCTAGGTCTTCCAAGTGCGCCAAAACAGTTTATCACTTATTTTGAAGAAGATAACAGACCACAGACGAAGCTTGATCGTGATATTGAACGCGGTATGGGTGTCTCCGTCGGAAGATTACGCGAAGACTCAATTTATGACTTTAAATTTGTCGGACTGTCACATAATACACTGCGCGGAGCTGCAGGTGGTGCTGTTCTGATCGCGGAACTGTTGAAAGCAGAAGGATACATTCAAGCAAAATAGGAATCATTCTAACCTATGCTTTTCATCTGTTTATAAAATTGATAGAGAAAAGAAGCCCGAAGTCATGGGGCTTCTTTTTTTGCAAACTCTTATGAGGTTTACTTCACTTTCAATTGAATGCTTTTAGCGGTATAGACTAATTGCACTTTGCTCTTACTTGGCAAGCCTTTGATTTCTACGGAAGAGAATGAACCCTTCCGTTTGTCATAAGTGATAATAGCATCCCCGTTTTTTGGAACATAATTGTTTGTGAAGGTAAGGCTCAATTTCCCGCCAAGCACAGCTTCTTTCTTTATTTTAAGCAAATCTTTCTTACTGCCAATCGTGAGTTCCGTTGTACCTTTATCAGATTGTCTGTAACTGCCGCCAATCTTCCATTGACCGTCTACATTTTCACTAAGAATCCCGCCGTTATTGGTCACACTTGCTGTCCCAAATGCGGTCTTGGATGTACCTTCAAGCGTGCCCTGTTCAATAAGAGTCCCGCCGGAATATGTATTGTTACCTTCGAGTTTTAATGTTCCTGTCCCTTTTTTAGTCAGTTTACCTTTGCCGGAGATATCATTGCTCCAGCTGTCTTCTGCATGAAAACCTCCTTTTTTTGCGTCCATCGTTACCGTTACATCTGTATCAAATGCACCATATCCATCCGCTGCTGCAAAGAGATTTAGTCGTCCCCAGCCCTCGGGATCGTCCAGTACGGGGTAGCCGGAAGCAAGTCCAGTTGTTGCTAATACCCAGCGGCGCTGCGTATCATTTAGATAAGGAAGTCTCGTTTCGAGCAGTACTTCAGCACCTTTTGGAACTACGACCGGTGTAGTTGCTTTATTCGATTTTTTAAATCCATAGGTTAGCCGTTCCGTGTATTTTTTCTTATTTGCAGCAAAATTGCGATCATTTTCTGTTCCCGTTCCTTCTTGTGTTAACAGCAGGTCATGTGCTTCCTTATACGCTGCTTTTTTGAGCTCACTATTTGCTGGATCTGATAAGATAGCCGCCGCGGTTGCTGTGGCCATAACACGTCCTCCCATTACATCGAGTGGAGAATGCATTCCTGCAACAATACGGTTATTCCCAAGCTCTGATGCACGGGTAAGCAGCTCCTGATAACGTTCTGGTACCGCATAGGCTAGAGCAAAGGCACTAAGATAGGCAGCGTTGGTATGACCACTAGGAAAACCGCCGTCTTTCGTGGGGTCCGCATTTTGCACTGGGATTAGAGTGGGAAGGACTACTGAATTATTAACCCAGCGGAAGGGACGAGGATAACTAAAATAGCTTTTTGCCGGGTTGGTCGAAGAATATTGCCCCCGAAGTGTATTCACCAAGTTCACCATATTACCGAGTTCCGATTCGGGATCTCCTGCATTATTTCCTTCATCACTGTACTTCTTAGTCGTGGCATCTGCGGCTACATCTTGTATGGTTGTCGTCGCCTTCGCTTTTGAACGGTAGTCATCAGCTAGTGATCCAAGACCGTCAATCACACTGTAGCTCTGATTCCTGCGATCATCTAAATAGGCCTCTTTTTCCTCATTTGCTGTGCGGTGAATTGACGTATGTAACACCTTTTGAATATTCAGTCCCAGCACTTTATGGTCCAGTATGGTCCCTGTGTTCCAAGAATCACCGGGAGTCCAAAGTTTATTAAATTCAGATAGGAGACCTATCGTTGGATTATTTCTCACGCTTTGGTTATCCGCCACATTATTTTTATATTGATCTACAAAATGGCCCCAAGCAGGAGCTGCGGGGGGATTTACATTCGTAATAGCTGTATTAGCACTGGCGCTGGCGTAACTACCGCCAAGGGAACTTAGAAGTATGCTCATAGATAAAATTACGGCAGATACAGGTGCCTTTTTCTTGTTCATTTTATATACCGATCCTCTCTTCATTCCATTTTGTTGTAATATCGTACTTTTATAATGGTATCTTTGGTTTGTTAACTAAAGTAAGCATGTATGTAATTTTATTGTTAGGAAAAGAAACTTTCTCATTATATAGAAAAAAGTGCGGAAGTAGGCAGGGTGGTTCTGCTTACATTCAGCACTTTCATTTACGATCCACTCTTATGACTTGAGTGTCGGTCACTGTGATATGTGCCCTGTATCGAATTTTTCTGAATAGACCTTAGATACAACCTTCCAATGTCATTAAGCAATTGTGTAGGTTAGTAAGCTCTACGGAGCGTTTATTGTAAGGGGCTAATAAACTTGATATTGTAAAATTATAGGAGGTGGGCAATATGGATTGCATCAAGGTAGGAAGGCTTATTCGGGGTATTCGTAAAGAGAAAAGAATGACTCAAAAAGGATTAGCCCAGTTTATGAATATTAGTGATAAGACGATATCAAAATGGGAACGCGGTTTAGGGTGTCCGGATGTGTCCTTGCTTGGAGAGCTATCCAACGTATTAGGAGTAAATATTGAGAAGATTTTATCTGGGGATTTAAATCCGAATGAGCAGGACGGAGGAAATATGAAAAACGTGAAATTTTACGTGTGTCAAAGCTGTGGCAATGTTATGACTAGTACGGGGGCAACGAGCATTTCATGCTGCGGTAGGATACTGGAGCCACTGCTTTCCAAATTGGAGAACGATCAGCACCAAATAACCGTTCACGATATTGAAGAGGATTGCTTTGTTACCATAAAGCACGAAATGAGCAGAGAACATTACATATCTTTTGTAGCCTATATTTCTTATGACAGGGTGATGCTCATCAAATTGTATCCGGAACAACTCGCAGAAGTACGCTTTCCCAAAATGTACGGAGGAACATTGTATACGTATTGTAACCGACATGGATTATGGAAGTATGAGGAAGAGAAATTGGGATCAAGGAGGGTCACCTGAGATGAAAAAGGCACTACTAATTATTGACATGCAGGTTATGCCCTTTGTATGGAAAGATTATGGTGGAAAATCTCTTTATCAGGAAGAGAAACTGCTAGAAAATACAAGGCGATTAATTGATAGAGCTCGAAAAGGAAATTCACCCATATTCTATGTCATGTTTACTGAGCCGCATGGTTCTCTAAGATCGGAGAATCAACTGCTATGGCAAGTACATGAACAGATCGCTCCCCTTGCACATGATCATATCGTTATTAAACACTACGCGGATTCGTTTCTAGATTCCGAGCTCCATCTCCGGTTACGGGATCAAGGTATCGACAATTTAGTGATATGCGGCGTACAAACCGAATATTGCGTGGACACAACGGTGAAGAGCGGTTATTCCCGTGGCTACAATATAGATTTGGTGGAGGATTGCCACAGCACTTACGATTCAGATAGATTAACGGCAGAACAAATTATAAACCATCATAATAGCATTCTTGCCCAATTTGCTACATTAGTTCGCTCGAGCGAAGTCCAGTTTTAAAATCCAACTATTTATGAAAAGGTGAGAAGAGTGACTTCTCCTCTCATAGAGCAACTATTAGCAGATCAAGCACTTGTGGTTACGAAAAACGATAGTTCATCGGATAAAAGAAAAAAGAGGGGAGTTCCCCCTCTTTACTATAACCGCCAATATATCTCAACTATTATTCTTGTCGTTCCTGACTAACAGTGATCTACACTTCATATGATGGGTAGTATTTAAATTAAAATAATGAAATGAACTTATCCAGTATTCCTGTAATATCAAGAAAGACGATGAAGATCACGATCGGAATAATATATCTCATAATAAAGAACCAAATTTGAAATGCTTTTCCGCCTAAACGCGAATGCTGTAATAATTCTTCGCGGAGCGTGCTTTTCTTAATCTTTTGGGTCACGAAAATGGAGATTAAAAATACACCAAGCGGCATTAAGATATTACTAACTAGATAGTCCGCAGAATCAAATATCGTTTTTGAAAAAATCAAGAGATCTGAAAGCACACTATACGATAAAGCGGAAGGAACCCCTACGATTAGAATGAGAGCACCAACAAGATAGGCATACTTCGCTCTATTTTCTTCCTTTCCTTTCACAACAGAGGCAACGATAATTTCTAACATGGAAAAGGCTGAAGTTAAGGTAGCGAATAGAAATAATGCTAAGAAACCAATTAAGAATGCTTCTCCAAAAATAATCTGATCAAAAACCGCCGGTAAGACAACAAAAAGGAGTCCTGGCCCCTCAGCAGGCTCTAATCCCAGAGAAAATACCGCTGGGAAAATAGCTAATCCTGCCAATACCGCAATTAGTAAATTCATCGATACAATCGAAATGGCAGGCTGAATTAAGCTTTCTTTTTTAGAGAGATATGAACTGTAGGTAACCATTACCGATACACCGACACTTAAGGAGAAGAATGCCTGTCCCATCGCGAATAGAATGCTTTCTGAAGTAATATTCGAGAAATCAGGTGCTAGAAAGAACTTTACACCTTCTACTGCGTTAGGTAGGGTAAGCGAGCGAATGATCAGGACCAAGAATAATACAAATAAAGCAGGCATCAATATTTTACTAACTTTTTCGATTCCATTTTGAATTCCTTTTGCGACGACAAGAACAGTAAACGCGAGGAATACGAACTGAGCAGCGATAACGAGAGCAGGATTTCCAATCGTCTGATCAAAAACAGAAGTATAATCTGCACCCTCGCTTATAATGCCGCCAAACAATCCTTTTACAAAGTAGATCACGATCCAGCCGCCAATTACACTATAAAAAGATAATAATAGGAAACAAGTAAATACCCCTAATTTTCCAATCCAATGCCATTTCGTGTGGGGAGCGATACTACGATAGGCACTGATGGCTTCTTTTTGCGTGCTGCGTCCAATCACAAACTCCGCCAGCAATAAGGGGAAACCCATGAATAAAGAAAATAGAATGAAAAGAAGAAAAAATGCGCCTCCTCCGCTTATGCCCGTGACATAAGGGAGTTTCCATATCGCGCCTACTCCAATGGCTGACCCTGCTGCTGATAAAATAAAACCGATCTTCGATGACCACTGCTCAGATGTTTGCATGTTAATCCATCCAATCTATTATTATTAGGTCCTCTACAGAATAAAGTAGAAAACAAAAAAAGCCACGTCTCTATCTATAATAGATAGGGACGTGGCTATTCACGCGGTACCACCCTAATTGGAAGCAAAGGATACTGCTTCCCACTTGAGAAAATAACGGTTTCCTCCGTTTTTACACTGCTACTTATGATGCAGCATAAAAAAGCTCCAAGAATGAAATTCACCAAATCTATGTATCAGTTTCCACCAACCACTGATTCTCTGTAAACAGGGAGACCGGCTTAATAAAGTTCTCTTCGTTGCTTATGTCGTATTTATGATAATAGTCGAAATTATAGTATGGGAATTCCCAGCGGTCAAGTATTTTTTGATCCCCTTGTGAGATGAGCATCTGTTTAATTTTCAACTTAATGGGTAATTTCATTGTACGAGCAAGAAAATACAAAAGAATGAGGTATCAAAACAATGAAAAAACAACTAGTATTACTGAGTGCAGCAGCGATTATTGTCTTAGGTGGATGTGGAAGTGAGTCAACTGAACAATCAGATCCGAACACGAACCAGACTCAAACGGAGCAAAGTGGGACGGAGCAAAATCAAACGGCTCAGGACCAAACGGAACAAAATAATACGGACCAAATGGATATGAATCATTCCAGTTCAGGAGAAGTACCCAATGGTTTAAAAGAAGCAGATAACCCAACCTATCCGGTTGGTAGTGAAGTCATCCTGAAAACCGACCACATGGAAGGTATGAATGGAGCAGAAGCAACCATTGTAGGTGCTTATGAAACGACAGCTTACGAAGTTTCTTATACCCCAACTACAGGCGGAGAACCTGTGAAAAATCATAAATGGGTCGTTCATGAGGAAATTAAAGATATGACGAACCAAACGTTGAAAGATGGAACTGAAGTTACTTTAGAGGCTGATCACATGCCTGGAATGAAGGATGCACCTGCAGTCATTGATTCTTCAGAGATGACTACCGTGTATATGGTGGATTATACCCCAACAACGGGTGGAGAACCGGTAAAAAACCATAAATGGGTAACGGACGACGAGCTTTCCGCGAAATAAATAGGGTGTAATATATATGAGATAGCTTGAATAATAAGCAACCTCTTTTTGGTATCCAAACGCCAAATAGGGGGTTGCTTTTTTGTATGGAATAAACAAAAGTTTGAGAGATTTGATCATCCTAATGAATAACTAGTTTATTATTTCGGAAATAAATATATAAATTCCAATCGTTTTCCTGTTCTATACCGTCTTAGTAATGTGAGAATAGGATATAAGGTTTTCCTAGTACATAAATTTTTATGAAAAGGAGGGGCGATAAACTGTGGAGGAAGCAATAAATAATAGCTCGAGAGCAACAGATTTTGATCTACTAGATGAAGAACATTTCAGTAATTATCTATCTGATCAGCAACGAAAACTATACTCGGTCGCATACAGTTATATGCGAAATGAAGCAGATGCGATAGAAATCGTACAGGAAGCCACTTGCAAGGCTTGGATGAAGCGAAAGAAATTGAATAGCGAAGAATCCTTCACCCCCTGGCTCATTCGAATCACGATTAACTGCTGTATGGACGAGCTGAGAAGAAAAAAACGTGTATTTCCTGTGGATCGTTGGGTGAAAGAACCATCAGATGAAATGAAAAGAAACGACCGAATGGATTTGGAGAGGGCAATGAATCGGCTCAAGAAGAAATATCGACATGTAGTTATGCTCAAATATTACCAAGACATGACGGTTCCTGAGATTGCAAAAATACTGCAGAAACCGGAAGGGACCATTAAAACTTGGCTTCGTGAAGGACTCATACAGCTTCGAAAGTACTTATAGGAATAGAGAGGAGGACAAAACATGTGGAATAAAGAAGAACGTATTCTTACTGACGATGCACAAGAAATAAAGGGAAAAAGTGAACAAGTTCGAGAAATGAAATTGACGAATGCGGTTCAGCGAGGGATTGAACAAGGGAAACGGCGGCAGAAGAAACGACTCTTCTCCTATGGAGGCGGTGCATTCATTACAGCGATTGTCGTACTGTTTATCCTGTCTTCCATTGTACAGCCGAATAAAGGAGAGAATGCTTTGACAGGACAGCAAATCACCCAGTCAGTCACGACTAAAAGTTGGAGCGATTCCGACTTATTTATGGAAGCTTCTGGGCTAGAAAAGGCACTTGGAAATGTGCTGAGTAATGACTTGATTCAGCCGGTATATCAGAGCACAGAGAAAAATGGATACCAGTTTGAGGTACTTGGTGCAGTTACAGATGGTCGAAAATTGTATATCATGTATAGTGTTGAAAACAAAACAGATGAAGTGATTTTTCATATTGGTGAACGTTTTCAATATGGAGGTTATGAAATATCCGGATTGGGTGCTTCAACAGAGTTAACTCAACCAGGTGACAATAACATCCAGCCAAATGCAACTAAAAACTTTATTTATGCTACGAATATTCCTGAGTCCATTATCTATAGTAGTAATCAGGCGATCTACGAAATCAATGTGTATAAAGAGAATCAGAGTCAAACTAGCATAGAAGTCGCTTTTGAATTAGACACAAATAGGTTTGCAAGCCAGACTGATTCTTTTGATATCAATAAAACAATGCAGATTGATGGTCAGAAAATTCATATCAATAAAATTGTCTATACACCGCTTCATACTTATTTGGACTTGGAATATGACTCCAAGAATACGAAAGATATCTCTCAGCTGATCAATCCCGTATTGATTGGGAAAGCAGGGGAGAAATCAGAAAAGTTATTTTATCCAAAGGTACTTACTCCTAGTAATTCGGGCCTGTTTTCAAAGGAGAACCAAAGGACTCTTGTATTCTACAGCAGTAAACTGAATCATTTTGATTCGATCGCACTGAACATTCAAGGGATCTCGGCACTTGAAGAGGAACAGAAGAAGATTGTAATTGATCTAAGCAAGAATGAGATTGTCCAAGCTCCGGACAACGATCTGCAAATGATAAAGTCATCGGAAGAAGCAGATGTCGGCGATGTATTGTTCCAACGTGAAATTGAAAATGCTGTTACTTTGAGAAGTAGTTCCATGTGGTTGGATTCACAATTTGAGGATGCAGATGGAGTAAGCCATGATCAAGAACCAAGTGGGGGCGTTAGGGCTAGTGGATTCTCCACGTCGTCAAAAGATGATATGGGAGAAGACCACTACTCTTATAATTTTGGAGCTGATGCTGTGAACTATCCGCAGCCCCTTACAATCAAGATCAAAAATTATTGGAACCCTATATTGGAAGATCAAACTATACAGTTGTATTCCTCATCTAAATAAAAAAAAGCAGTGGACTATGGTATTTACATGCCGTAGAACACTGCTTTTTATTGCTTATATAAACCATTCCAAATGCATTATTCATCCGATTTACACTTGGAAAATGTCTCCTTAATCTCTTCGAAAAAAATATTAGCGGCCTTGGAAAACACTTGATGTTTCTTCCAAACAATATTTAATCCAGATTCAAGTCTTGGTTCTAAGGGTCTAAAACATAGATTGCTGTCACTAGATGTATTTGCGATCTTGTCAAGGGTAACTGCATAACCGATACCTTCTTCAACCAGTATGGCAGCATTATAAACTAGATTATATGTCGTAATCGTATTTAATTTATCGTAATCTTCCCCAAACCACTCAGAAAATTCATTCCTAGATAGTCCTGTTTTAATAGCTTGTCTCGATAAAAGGAGAGGAACGCCTATTAAATCTGTCTTTTGTATGCTTTCTTTTACAGCTAGGGGGCTATCTTTTCTCATAACAACTCCCCACACATCTTTTGCCGGGATATTGATATAATTATATTTTGACAAATCGGCTGGTTGAATCAGAATTCCAAAATCAAGTAACCCCTTATCAAGTTGCTCTGTCACATCATCGGAGTTTCCACTATAAAAGTGGTATCTAATCGCTGGATATTTAATCTGCAAACTTTTTACGGTTCGCGCTATTAGCTTCATAGCATCTGTTTCTCCGCCGCCTATGTATACATCTCCCCCTATCGTTTCTTCCATCGAATGAAATTCTTCTTCCACTTTAACGACCATATTAATGATTTCTTCTGCTCTTTTTCTTAGGATCATGCCTTCTTCTGTAAGAACAACATGGTGACTTTTCCGAATAAATAATTTCTTTCCTAGCTCCTCCTCGAGCTCTTTTAATTGCCTCGACAAAGTTGGTTGTGTTACATGCAAAAAATTGGCTGCTCCTGTTATACTTCCTTCTCTTGCGACAGTAAGAAAATAACGTAGAACCCTTAATTCCATATCACATTCTCCTTTCTATATTTTAGTATATACATTTATGAAATGCTTATAAAGCATATGTTGATATAAGATATAGGTAATTGCTATGTGCAATAAACACGCTAGAATAAATTACAAGGAGGTTTTACTTATGATAATTGTTAAAGCTCGAGCTGTCGATGGTCCAGATAAACCATTTCGGCAAGCTGAAATTAAAAGACGTGATCTTGATTCACATGATGTTCTGATTGAAATTAAGTTTGCAGGCATCTGTCATTCTGACATCCATACGGCCCATGGTGATTGGGGTCCTGTGAATTACCCTTTAGTCCCTGGTCATGAGATTGCGGGTATTGTCACAGATGTGGGGCCCAGCGTTACGAAATACAAGGTTGGAGATCGGGTAGGGGTAGGATGTATGGTTGACTCCTGTGGTGAATGTGAAAATTGCCGTAAAGGAGAAGAACAATACTGCCTTAATGGAAAAATAGACACCTATGCTGCATTTGACAAGTACGGACAATATACGCAAGGTGGCTATTCTACTCATATCGTCGTACCTGAAAGTTTCGTGCTCAAGATACCTGATAATATAGCACTTGACGTTGCGGCACCCTTACTATGTGCAGGTATTACGACATTTTCCCCATTAAATCATTGGGGAGCCGGCCCAGGAAAGAAAATAGCAGTAGTTGGCATGGGCGGCCTTGGACATATGGCTGTAAAAATTGCGCACGCCATGGGTGCAGAAGTTACTGTGCTGTCACAAACATTAAATAAAAAGGAAGATGGCTTGCAATTTGGAGCTGACCACTACTATGCGAGTAGCGATCCAGAAACATTCAATACACTTTCAGGTTATTTTGACTTAATTATAAATACAGTAAGTGCAAAAATAGACATGGATGCTTACTTTTCACTGCTCACTCTTGACGGAACTCTAGTTAATGTAGGTGCTCCTGGTGAGCCGTTATCACTCAATGTGATGTCGCTGATCGGCCATCGTCGATCATTTGCTGGCTCAATGATTGGTGGAATTCGTGAAACCCAAGAGATGCTTGATTTCTGTGCTAGACATAACATTGTTCCCAAGATTGAAATAATTACAGCCGACCAAATTGACGAAGCCTATGAACGCGTCTTAGCTTCCGATGTGAAGTATCGATTCGTGATTGACATCAGTACAATGTGAGCTGACAAAATAAAAAGTAATTTTTAGCGTGACTAAATAGCCTAGTTTTTTAGTCATGCTAGACGTCAGGAGTAATATCTGGATGAAGTTGATTTCTTCATAGATGATTTTGGAGGTTAATATTTTGGCAAATCATAAAAAATTACTCGTATTTATTTTAACCATTGGCGTTTTCGGCATCTTGAATACTGAAATGGGGGTAATTGGGATCTTACCGGAGATCGCTGAGCGCTTTAATGTTAGTGTATCAGCGGCCGGATGGCTGGTGAGTATTTTTGCGATCGGTGTTGCCATATCCGGACCAATTATGCCATTACTATTTTCAAGGTTTGATAGGAAAAAAGTGATGGTATTTGTTCTTAGTGTTTTCGTAATTGCAAACCTTATATCTATCTTTACAACTAGCTTCGTTATTTTGCTAATTGCCCGAATAATTCCTGCTCTTTGCCATCCGGTGTACTGTTCTCTGGCTTTTTCTGTTGCTGCTGATTCAGTCAGTAAGGAAGAAGCTCCAAAAGCAGTAGCAAAAGTTTTTATTGGTGTATCAGCAGGAATGGTTGTCGGTGTACCCATCGTAAGCTTTATTGCTGGGATATCCAACTTACAGATGGCGATGGTGTTCTTTGCTATTGTTAATATTGCAGTACTCATAGCTACATTACTATTCGTACCGTCAATACCTGTTAAAGAAAAAATCTCCTATGGTAAACAGTTAAATGTATTAAAACATTCCAACACATGGATTGCGATTATCATTGTCATTTTAATTAATTCGGCTATATTTGGTGTTTATAGCTATCTAGCAGAATTTTTACAAACGATAACAAATGTATCATCTAATATAACCAGCCTTATGTTATTTATTTACGGTGCAGCTAATATTATAGGAAACATCCTAGCTGGAAGATTACTCATTGATAAACCTGTTAAAACGATCGTAGCTCTTCCTTTTCTGATGGGGGCTACCTATATCATATTGTTTTTCGCAGGACAGTTTACCTTACCAATGGCTCTTATTACATTGATTTGGGGAATATTAGCGGGACTAGCTGCTAACATCAATCAATATGTGGTTACAACAGCAGCAGCAGACGCTCCTGATTTCGCTAACGGTTTATTTTTATCAGCTTGTAATATAGGAACGACAATTGGCGCAGCGGTAGGCGGGATATTTATATCCGCAATGGGTACACAATACGTCGTGCTAGTAGGATTATTATCGCTGATATTAACAGTGGTGTTTATCCTACTCAGAAACTATCTGAATATAAAACAAATGAAAAGGTTCGGTTAATTTTGAGAAATAACCGGACAAGAAGGTCAAGGTCCTTTTATCATAGAATAATATAGAGGTCAGGGCTCTTTCTTAGACCGTAACGTATACCATAAAATAAAGAGAAGAGGGGAATTGCGAATGGGTTATAAGAATATATTATTTGATCTAGATGGAACTCTCACCGATCCGAAGATTGGAATTACAAAATCAATTAGCTATGCTCTAAACAAAATGGGAATAATGGTAGAAAGTTTAGATGAACTTGAGATATTTATTGGTCCACCGTTAGCTGTATCTTTCCAGGACTTTTATGGTTTTGATGAAGCGAAGACGAATACCGCAATTGAATATTACCGGGAATATTTTAGTATAACGGGTCTTTACGAAAACGAAGTGTATACAGGAATAAAAGAGCTATTGGAGCTGCTTACTAAGGATACGAGCAATCGTCTTTTTGTAGCTACTTCGAAGCCGCAGGTTTTTGCCCAGCAGATCATAGATCACTTTGAACTCAGTTCGTACTTTGAATATGTTTGCGGTAGTGAACTTGATGGAACAAGATCAGCCAAAGCGGAAATTATCGGTTATCTACTGGAGAATTTCAATCTGAATCCTGAAGAAACCGTCATGATTGGAGACCGCAAACATGACATCATAGGAGCACATCATCATGGAATTGCTTCAATTGCAGTTGGTTATGGGTTTGGCAGCAGAGAGGAACTTATTAATATTCAGCCTACGTATCTAGCACAGAGCATTCAAGAACTCGCTGAACTTCTCAGTGCAGATCAGATCGTACACAGCCAAAAAGGTTAGTAGAGTATACCTCTAAGGGAGGATTACCTTGATGATTACCTATCAAAGATGGACCGTGATCATTTAATCGAGATTTCTGCCAATCATGAGTGTCCGAATTGGAAAGGTACTGCTTCAAGAGATTGAACAACGTTACTTACTCGAGCTACATAGCGGGGGAGCAGCAATCGGATTTTTTGATGGTGAACGGTTAATCGGATTCGGAGTTCTTGCACACCGGCTTAGAGGGAAGAACCAGGATCAACTTCAGGTGGACTTGATGTATGTTTCAAGAGCAATGGCAGCGTCATAACTGAGGAGTTGGATCAGGAGCTTTTTGATAAATAACCCAAAGATATACATATGGTGATACAGCTGTAGTTTAAAGATCATAACTTCCCCCATGACAAAAAACCTCGAAATTTGAGGTTTTTTGTTGTAAAAAGATTCAAAATCTTGAGAAAACATCCTAGAAAACAGTTTAGAAAACGCTTACAATTACTTTTGAAACCAAGCGTGGATGATATAAGGTCCACCGAATAGGAGGATGAATGAAGTTGAACAAGAAGGGATTAGGGAGGAAATTAATGACCGTATTACTCAGTGTATCTATGCTGCTATTGACGCTAGGTTCAGTAGGCAACTCGCCTGTTGAAGCTGCACCTAGTTTTGCTAAAGGAGCTGATATAAGCTGGGTGGCAGGAATGGAAGCACAAGGGTACAAATGGAAAGACAAGAACGGAGTCACTCGAGATGTACTGGAAATATTGAAGAACGATTATCAAATGAACTCTGTTCGTTTACGTGTATGGGTGAACCCAAATATGAGTGATTACGCAAGCGGTTACATGAATGCAGAGAAAGCGTCTGAACTAGCCTTACGTGCAAAAAAACTAGGTATGAGTGTTATGCTTACCCTGCATTACAGTGATTCTTGGGCAGATCCAGGACAGCAGAACAAACCTTATGCATGGCGTAATTATACGTTTGAGCAGCTAATGGATGCTGTGTGGACTCATACTGTGTACGTGATGAATACGATGAAGAACAAAGGAGTTACTCCAGACTGGGTGCAGATCGGCAACGAGACGAATGATGGAATGCTGTGGGATGACGGGAAAGCATCGGTGAACATGAAAAATTACGCATGGCTAGTGAATACAGGTAATAACGCAGTTAAATCGGTTAGCAGCAGTACGAAGACCATCGTTCATATAGCGAATGGTGATAACGGAACGGTACTTGATTGGAATATTGGTGGACTTGTTGCAAACGGAGCGACTTTCGATGCTGTTGGTCTATCCTTGTACCCGTCTTCCACAGACTGGTCTAGCGCAGTAACAAAGACAGTAACAAATGCGAAACTTATGGTCTCGAAGTATGGGAAAGAAGTACTCATGTCCGAAATTGGAATGGACTACAATCAACCCACTGAGGCTAAAAATTTTATTGCCAAAATAAAAACGGAATTCCGCAATATCTCTGGAGGTAAAGGTTTAGGCGTATTCTATTGGGAACCGCAAGCTACACCAGGATATAATGGGGGTTACAATAAAGGAGCTTGGCAAGCAGATGGTAAACCAACCATCGCATTAGATGGATTCTTGAATTAATAGCACACTTATATTTTTTAAATCGTTATAATAGACAGAAAGAGCCGCCATTAGACGCGGTTCTTTTTGTTGTCACACAATTAAACCGGCTTTCACTCAATCGATCGTATAAAGTGCAAGAATTACATAGATATAATGATAAATCATAGGCTATAATTAGCCAAAGGGATTATTCCTCTGACTGCATATCAATAATAGGCCAGATCGCTTGAGGGAAGGGCTGAACTAACTAGACATAAAGGGGGGGATAATGGTTGGTTGAGATTGTAAGAGGTGATATTGCTTATGCTGCGGAGGATATCATTGGCCATCTGGTGAATTGTAAGGGAATCATGGGAGGCAGTATTGCAAAACAAATTAAAGTAGAATACCCAGAAGCCTATTCTTCCTACATTACACTGACCAATAGTGAGATTTCACTATTAGGACAAGTTCAATTTATTCAGACCAAAGGAAAGTTCATCGCGAATCTCTTTGGACAGAAATATTATAAAAGAGGTATATTACGTAAAAAGCAATCGTGTAATAAAAAAGCGTTAGAAAAAGCATTGGTGGAACTTCGCCACTTTGCTAAGTCTCATCAATATTCTATCGCTTTACCTTATCGTATGAGCTTTAATCGGACGGGTACGGAGTACCAGGATATCCTTAATATAATTCACCGGGTGTTCGCTGATTATCCGGTCACTTTATATTCTATTATTGATCTAGAAAATCAAAGTGAGGAAGAGTGAATTACATACTTACGCTCTCAGCAAGCTGTCATACATACATATAGCTTATTTCATCATATGTTCCATCATGAAGCCGTCATTTTGACGGTTTTTGTTTGTAGACGAGATCAGTTTTGATTTTTGGCCGATCAGCTGGGAACGTGCGGAACGAATGGCCTCTTTTCATGAATCAAAAACGACAATTATCGCAGACAGTAAACTTCTCTATGTTCGTTCTGAGGAAGATAAAGAGCGTTTCTTGAAATTACGTGATACTATATTGGACTTTCAAAGACCAGAGAATCGTATGAAATGGGTTGAAAAAGCAGAATCGGAATTGGATAATGTATATGTACACTTATATAAGTTAGAGACAGCAAGTCTTCCCAATCAGATCACTTTTTACCGAATCGAAGCTCACGCTATCCTAACGAACTTACTTGAAAGTCTAGCACTCTTAAATCAAACGTATTTCACCAAAGGTTTCGGTAAGAATAGAGAGCAAATCATGGGCTTTCCTCTTAAACCAGCTAACTTGGAGAAAGACATGAACATCATATTACATAGTGATCGAAGAGAAGACATCTTACAAGCTTGTCAGCAGCTGACAAAGGAAACACTTGAAATCATTTTAGCTGAAAAAGAGAAGTACCCGGGCTCTCCTTCATACCCCGATCGACTAAAAGGATTTTACGAAGAGTTCAAAGGAGCGTTAGATAAAATCATTACAGCTTGTGAACAAGGTGATTATGATACTGCCTTCTTCAATAGCATTCATGTGCAGGATGAAACTGCTCGTTCTTTATATTTCGCTGAAAAGGGGCGCTGGCCAACGAACCTGACCTCACATTCGGCCTACATGGATGGATATATAAGAGCAGGACTTCCTGAACTGATTCCACTATTAGATGTTAATCGTTTATCCGTATTACAAGCAGCTGTAGAGCGCCTGAGCACATTACTAGAACACCATCTTCAAGTAAATGGTGTTATCATTAATCGATTCGATGATAATGAACACTTTGCCGCATTTCTTCGAGACTCACACATTAAATAAAACAATCCTTAAAAATGGTAAGGAAGAAATTCTTATTCGTTTAGAGGAATATTTCGGGGCTTTTTTTGTTGAAGAAGTGCATTAAGATACAAAAATTAGACCCTACTGGCGAAGTGCTGGTAGGGTCTTTGCCTTGTTTCTAAGAGATCTCGTTTATATTGTTACCTTTAACTAATAGCGTTGTGAATATAAATGTTAATAAGACGATGATACCCAAACTTGCTATTTGTAAAAAGGTGTTAAGTGGTTCAGGGAATATGATATATTGGAAAATTATATCTTTAAAAATAAAAAATAAAATTTTGAAGATTCCCCAAAACACCAAAACATTAATTACCCATTTTCTGATGTTGATGATAATATCACCTTCTTTATTAACTTATTAAGTATTTATCTGTATTTTCTGCAACTTCTCCATTATCTTGGAAATTTTTATTTAAATCAATATTTTCGAAGCCATCTGTTTTTTCAACAGCTTATAATTTTCAAATACATAGTATCACCGACTGAAAACGATTTGTCAGATCATCAATATAAGTTTCGTACACCGATGTCACATTAAGTCCCTACCAATAGTTATATATCATAAGCAGTTAAAAAAGGGTGGACGAAAGGGGGAACGGGGCGTTGGAATTACAAGATCATATTGATCAGATTCTCCAGGGTCATGTGGAGTTATTTGAGCAAATTGTGCAGAAACATCAGCGAAGTATTTCTACCTTCTGTTATTTTATGCTTGGTGACCAGCAGGAGGCAGAAGATGCGACGCAGGAGGTATTTTTTAAAGCTTACCGGAATTTAGGCAATTATCGACATAACAGTGAAGCACTCTTTAAGTCATGGCTGTATAAGATTGCATCGAATTACTGCAGCAGTTTACTGCGAAGGAAGAAAATGTGGCAGCTTCTCATGCCCTTGATTCGTAATGAAGAATCTGAGAAAAGTGCAGAACAGATTTTTTCTGAGCAATTTGATCCTCATTTGCCCTGGATGAAAGTATTAAGCCCGGGCGAGAAAGAAATGTTAGCGCTGCGAGTCATCGAAGATAAGCCTTTTGATGAGATTTCTCAGATCTTAGGTATTAGTCCGGCAGCCGGGAGAAAGAGATATGAACGATTGAAGAACAAACTAAATAAGAATAGAACCCAGTGGGAGGCTTGGAAGTATGAACAACGAACAGAAAGTTGATCAATTGATTAAGTGCATGCAAAATCAAAGTACAAGCTTACCTGATATGGATGTGAAGGATCGTGTAATGGATCGGGTGTACAGCTTTCACAGATTCCATTTTACTAAAGATTTCGGGAGAAAAATACGGAAGTATCCGGTATGGCTTACAGCGGCAGCACTTCTATTCGTCACAACGGTATCCGTCAGTGCGGCGACATTCTTTACAACAGACTGGAACGGGATTCAGGTTAGGATTGATGGTTCTATTGAAGGTTCGACTCCAAATGCCTCTGTGGGCAGTAGAGCACCTTTTAAAACGCAGCTGGATGAAGCCGTCGCTAAGATGAGTGATACTTGGAAGGTCGTATCCATAGAAGAAGCGGAAGAGCAAATGGATTTTACTGCATTAAGACCGAAAATAATAGATCCTAATTATATTTTATCTGAATCATTTGGCGTACTCACGCATGATACCAACTACCGAGTAAAGTCAGCAGATGAATGGTGGTTAGGCGGGATATATGATGTGTTTCGCTTGGATCAAAACGATATTGTTGTTAAGCAAACGATAGATCTTGAGATGACACAATCAATTAGGGATCAAAAGACAATGTCTCTCACCTTCCAAGATGCCTCATGGGAAAATATCGAAATAGCTAATGATGCGCTGGCGATGTATACTACAACCGGTAATGAAAACTTATTGATAATTAATTACAAAAATTCGCATCATCAGGTGATCTCTATTGAACTACAGGGAAATGTTACAAAAGAAGAGTTAATCCAGCTGGCTAAAAGCTACCTTTAATGTGATAGACATATCTTAATTCAATGATGATGAGCAGGCGCTTTGGCGCTTGCTTTTGTTTTTTTGACTGTATACACAAACAACTATAATATGAAAACATGAATTACATAGGAGAGGAATTATACCATGACTAAAAAGATGTACTACGATTCTGCTTATCAGACGGAGTGGGAGACAAATATAATAGAAACCATCGAGAGAGAAGATGGTTATGATGTCGTTTTAGAAAAGACTGCTTTCTATCCGCACGGTGGTGGACAACCCTGTGACACAGGCTACATTCAGGGCATTCCAGTAATAGATGTCGTAACTCATGGAGATCGTGTCCTACATAAGCTTGATCGTGTTCCTGAGGATCGTGCGGTATCATGTAAGATCGATTGGGACCGGCGATTTGATCATATGCAGCAGCATAGTGGACAGCATTTACTCTCGGCAGTATGTCTGGATTTGTATGAAATGAAGACACTGAGCTTTCATTTAGGTGTTGATTATTGCACGATTGATGTGGAAACGGCTGAACTAAAAGCGGAGCAACTTGAGAACATTGAGCGCGAGGCGAACCGCCACATCTATCTCAATCATCCGATTCTTTCTTATTGGGTGGATGAGACAGAAGTGAAATCAATCAACCTGGTGAAACAGCCTACCGTGAGTGATGATATTCGTATTGTAGAAATCAAAGATGTGGAATACAACGCATGCGGTGGAACACACGTCTCGTCAACGGGCGAAATCGGTATCATTAAGCTGCTCAAAATGGAAAAACAGAAGGGGAACACTCGTATTTACTTTAAATGTGGATATAGAGCGCTAGAAGAGTTTAATGAAACACAGCAGATCCTCGGAGCTTTGTCCTCCCGATTCAAAACAGCGAAGGATGAGATTCTTCACCGAATTGAGAAATGGGAGCAAGAGCAAAAACAACTGCAAGCGGAGCTTGCTCTGCTTAAAGAACAAAATAACGAGTATCTTGCAGCGCAGTTACTAAATAACCAAGACGGAAATATCATTGCAGAAATCTTTGAAGATAAAACAGTTAAGGACCTGCAAAGCCTAGCAAGTACACTTTCCGCGCGCAGTCATGCTGCGATATTGCTGACAACCAAGGCAGAGAATAAAGTTGTCTTGTCACAGAATAAGGAAGCAGGTCATTCCTGCGGGGCATTTTTCAAAGCTCACTTAGGAGCGTATAACGGAAAAGGCGGAGGCAGCGAGATACTGGCTCAGGCAGGATTTTCAACTTGGGAGGATGCTCAAGCATTTTATGAATTTTCCTCTCAGACCCTTAAAGGACAATAGAGAAGCAGAAGAACAGGATGAGCCTAGCAGGGCTTGTCCTTATTTTTTTGTGAAAGGATACAGCGAAATGTTATCGAATTAGATGAATACCAGACTTTTGGAGGGGATAACTTGATTTCTGAACTGACTATACAAATTCGAGTTTCGGATTTTGAAGAAGGGCTGCATTGGTATACAACGTTATTACAAAGGACACCTGATTTTATTCCTCACAACGGTTTTGCTGAATGGGAAGTCTTACCTGGTTGTTGGCTTCAAGTAGCCGAAGGTATTCCCTCTGAAGGAAGCGGCCCCATCCGGTTCGGGGTAACTTCAATTGAAGAAGAAAGAAGCAGATTGATGAGTGAACTTCATATGGTTCATTTTGAAATATGCTCAAGAGAAGAGGTGCCTGCTAAATGGGCTACTTTTGCAGATCCTTGGGGGAACCGGCTAGGTTTCTTTGAAAATATTAATGAGTAACGGAGGTGGGTCATGTTTGGGTATATGGAGGAATTCACGGAGCACTACACTATGTTGCTGAAATACACTAACTTTACCGCTACCGATCAGTCAATATCTCCATCTTATGAATTTACATATCAACATCCAAATGATCCTCATCTTAGGAAGCTCCGCGAGCAATACCATTTGAACGAAGTTGCGGGTACAGGGGATGAAGTATCACAGATTATCAATTTGATGAAATGGGTGGATCAAAGATTGATACATGGAAATGAACCTCCACCTAAACTTGTTCATGCCCTTGCTGTGTTAGAGATGACGGAACATGCAGTTATGAAAGTGAATTGTTACGTAATTGCAACGGTACTAACTGAAGTTTATCTCAGTTTAGGTTTTCCTGCGCGCCGTATTCACTGTGGGCCTTATGATGCGTACGATCTGGACAGTCATGTTGTTACTGCTGTGTATTCGTATCAGCTCAGGAAATGGTTGTATATGGACGCTTCATGGGGTGTTTATGTTACCGATTCTGAAGGAGTCTTAATGAGTCCAGAGGAATTCCGTTACCATATGGCGTCGAATGTCCCCCTCATAATTCAAAGCACAAATAAGAATGAGGAATGGAGCGATTTCTACAAAGGCTATATGACCAAAAATCTGTTTTGGTTTCTTTGCCCATGTGATAGTCAATTTCATTACGAAGGTACCAACCCGAAGAAAGAGTTCTGTGCCTTAGTACCGGAACATTATTATCCCCTTGAACTCAGGGCCGAATCTCCATATCGAACTAGTGTTCATGTCACATCAGAGAACTCCGTATTTTGGCGAGCTCCCGAAGTATAACATCATATAATAGAATAAGAAAAAGCCGTAGTCTCATGACTTCGGCTTGTCTCATTACGCTGTCTTTACAAGGTATGTTGTTAATAGATGAGTTCAATCTCATGTTCTTGAAACAGTTGTTTCCATGTATCCGAAGGCTCTTGGTCCGTAATGACAACATCAATGTTTTCAAAATGAGACAAATGAACAAAAGCGGTTCGATCAAACTTAGTATGATCAGCCAAAAGAATAACTTGTTCAGCTTGTTGAATCATTTTCCGTTTAAGCTCACATTCTGCTTCGTTAGAATCCATAATACCGTGATCAAGAGATAAGGCTTTACAGCTCATAATAAACTTGTCTACATGATATTTGCGGGCTGTCTCATGCGCCACGGTTCCCACTAACGACATAGAAGGGGCTCTTAGCGTACCTCCCGTAGAAATAATCTGGTGACCTGAAGCAGCAAATTCTTGGAGTATAATTGAACTTGTAATTACGGTTAGACCTTGGCGCATATTTAGTATTTTCAGTAATTCGATAGAACTTGTACTTGGATCCATCATTAATGTGTCACCATTATGAATATACGAAAGCGCTTTCTGTGCAATATCTTGTTTAATGTGCAAATTGGTAGCATGACGCGTGTAGAAGGGGAGATCTTCATTGGAATGTCGGTTCATAATAGCTCCGCCATAGGTCCGGGTGAGCACCCCTTCCTTCTCCAGTTTCTCTAAATCTCGCCGTATGGTCTCTTCGGTGACTTGAAATTTTTGGCTAAGTTCGGATACGAGTACTCGTTTATCCTTGTTGGCAATATCGATGATCATCTGGCGTCTTTCGGCTGCGAGCATACGAACTCCTTTCTGAAACGAGGCAATATTTGTATGATTATTATAATTTGAAATCAAGAAAAAGTATAGAAATCGCCCGATATTAGACTGATAAGTGTTGATTTCGTAAATAAATATTGAAGTTTTGATCTATATCAGATATAATCGGGAACAATTCAGTTCTTTGTTACATAAAAAGGAGATTGCCTTATGAACTGCTTCCCATTATTACAATCTTATTATCATTTTAATCAGCGTTAGCACGCCTTCGATAAAATCGGAGGAAGGCTAACGCATTTCGCGTTTGGCCTTCCTGCGGCAAGTAAAAACGCGCAGGACCAAAAGGTCCGGCGCGTTTTTTATTTTTGCCAATGGAAGGGAGAGAATTACGATGATGAATACACAAATCATTGCTAATCAAAACTTACGGAACAAGGAACAAATCGAAAATTACACAAGAAAGGTCATCGCTTTGTTTTCTAAGGGCAATCAATTCATGATTGCTAGTGAAAAAAGTTCGAATGAAAAAGAGTCAGCAGCATGGGTTCGGATTCATAATAGCGAATCCCCTCAGATTGACAGCTTAAAACAAGAAGGTCAAATGTTGTGCATGGTGTTAGACATATTTGAACATTTGGAGATCCCAATCATCATTCGGTGGAGTGCTAAGCACGGAAGGAGAGATGCAGATTCCTCTTCACTCATTGATATGATGGATAAGTTAGGGATTCTGAGCCAATCTGAGTATGAAGATCTAAACTCTTTTTTATTAGAAGAAGGGATCGTGACCTACGAAATTATAGAGCAGGAGAGCCGGCAGGTACTTGGTACTGGAACAAGCTGGAGTAAGACGAGGTCTGCTGCTTGGCAGTTTGATACTCGGTTGATAGCTGGGGCCTACATGTCGATTCAAGAGAAGAGTCTGCATATAAAGAGAAAGTTCGATGTACTCATCCGATCTGGAGTAGAGCTTTTGTCTACATCGAGACTAATGGCTGCTGAACTGCGAGATGCTGGTTTCCAAGTTGAGATCAACCAAGTACCGGCTCTTACCGTAGATAGTGAACATGCAAGATTCATTACAGATTCAGAGGCACGTTACTTCATTACACCGGGTGAGAGACATAAGATAATTGGTGAGACCCCTGTATTATTAAAGGATCAGCTGGTACAGACCATGATAGATGTTAAAATGGATCACGCCATTCATTTGATGACTCAGGTTTTATTATAATGATATCTAATATATTCCGAGATTCAGAAGGTTTGAAATGGTTTATAAGCTCTATATGCTTTTCAAATCAGAAATTTTCATGTACATTAAAGAAGAATACTTGAAAATAAGGAAATTAGAGGAAAATAAAATGAATAATAATGTAGATATCTTAACGAAGGAACATATGACGATGGCTAACCTAGAAGAGTACGATCATCCTGCTCTATACGACGTGGAGAATGAAGGATATGATAGTGATTTTGCTTTTATTGAGAAATGGGCATCGCTCATGGGAGGCACGGTCATAGACCTGGCTTGCGGGACCGGAAGAACAACAATCCCTTTAGCAGAGCGGGGATACCCTATGATTGGAATTGATTTTCATGAAGGTATGCTTGAACGTGCTAGACATAAGTCTGCACAAGAGCATTCGGATATTCGTTGGGAACTACAGAATTGTGAGGAACTGAACCTTGATGTGAAGAGTGCACTTATATTTATGGTAGGTAATGGTTTTCAGCATTTCCTAACGAACGAAGCACAAGATAAACTGCTTCATTCTGTATGTAAGCACTTAAAAGAAAGCGGTATATTTATATTTAACACGCGTTTCCCTAACAAAGAAGAGTTGCTAGCACCGGCAGAAGAGGAATACTGGAAGACTTATAAGGACGAGCAAGGTAAAGAAATAGATGTGTATACAAAAAGTGATTACGATGCGCTGACGCAAGTGCAAGAGTATGAAATATCTCGCAGATTAAAACAAGAAGATGGAACAGTGCAGTCTGTTCATCAAAGCAGATTGAAACTCCGCTATACGTATCCGATGGAGATGGAAAGAACGCTCGCAAAACATGGTCTAAAGGTTATTGAATTGTATGGAGACTGGGAAGAGAATCCTCCCGCGGATTCGAAACCGGAACTGATATATGTCTGTCAGAAAGAAAAAGAATGTATCCAATAAGGAGCGGACCGAGAACCTTCTCGAAAGAGATATTTCTCGGTCTTTTTTATAAGAAAACTACCTGCGAGAGGATGAATGGTTTGAAACAGAGGACATTCTTTATGATTTTTCTCTTCATCATCGTAAGCCTTGTTGGAGTGACGATAGGGGTGCAATACGCTCGTACCTTTACCTCTTTCCAATATCTCGTCATGAAACATATAAGCGATACAGATGAAGTGACATCCCTCCGAATTAGTTATACACCACGGGATGAAGAGTGGATTGAAGTTACCGATCAGAATCAAATTCATGAGATAGTGGACGATTTAGCTGACATTCGACTGATGAGAACAAAGGATATCCCATCCTTCGATTCAATGATTTACAAAATGGAGATTGTAGTGAACAAAACTGATTATAGATTTACTATTGTCTATGGAGCAGATAATTATCTATATATCCGTACTAGTGGTAAGCTCAAAAATCACAAATCTTATTCTCAAGGATATAAAATCATAAGTGATTATGATCCAGCGGATGTATTGTCTATCAGTAATAATCATTAAGATAGAAATGTCGTAGATCTAAGGGGAAAAGAGGGAGAATGTTGAACAATGAATCGATTGAAATAAAGAAGATCAGAAAAAATACGCTTCGCTTGATTACAATTGTTGGCTTAGCCTGTATCAGTATCTTAGGCTATGCCGTCTATTGGGCCTTGTTCGATACGAATAGATTACCAAGAGGAGAATATCTTACAGAAGTGGACTCACCAGACGGAGCATATACAGTAAAAGCTTACCGTATAAATGGAGGAGCCACCACGTCCTTTGCGATACGAGGGGAGCTAGTCATGAACGACCAGAAAGGCAAGTCCAAAACGATCTATTGGAATTACCGCGAAGATAACGCAGCTGTGAAATGGATTGACAGCGACACGGTACATATTAATGGGCATACTCTAAACGTGCCTAATGAGAAATTCGATTTTAGAACACAATAAAATACATACAAAAAAAGGCACTGCTCCGAAGGAACAGCGCCTTTTAAAGTTACATAAAAAGATCCATAATGAGGACACCAGCAAGTCCTACCAACGAAATAATGGTTACCATGACAGACCAAGTTTTAATGGTTTTACCGATACTAAGGTTAAAGTACTCTTTGTAAATCCAGAAACCTGCATCATTCACGTGTGAGAAGGTAACGCTTCCCGCGCCAGCAGCAAGTACCATAAGCTCTGGACTTACTCCAGTTGCAGCAACAAGAGGTGCGGCAATACCAGCGGCTGTCATACCTGCTACCGTAGCAGAACCTACCGCAATTCTTAGAATAGCTGCGATCAGCCAGGTAAGAAGTAGCGGAGAGAGGCTCGAACCCGACATAAGATCGGATATATACTGATCAATATGGCTGTCAACCAGCACCTGTTTGAACGCACCGCCGCCTGCAATAATGAGGAGGATCATTCCGATACCGCTTACAGATTCACTAAGAGATTGCATAACTTCCGGCATTTTTTTACCTAAATTTAAACCGAAAGTGAAGATCGCGACAATAACGGAGATTAACAGAGCTACATTCGCGTTACCGATAAAATTAGTGATGGGTGCAATCGCTGAATCGGGTGCAACAAGTTCAACCACGGTTTGCAGTGCGATTAAAATCACGGGTAGTAGAGCAGTGAAAAGGCTGATTCCAAATTTAGGAAGTTCTTCTTCTTTAAATTCTTTTGGATTAAATAGACCTTTTGGAATTTCAATTTCTAGAAATTCTTTTTTGAATAACTTAGTATACACAGGGCCTGCAAGAACAAAAGCAGGAATAGCAATGATGATTCCTAGGATCATAGTGAGCCCGATATTAGCTTCAAACACATTGGCAACGGCTGTTGGGCCAGGGTGCGGGGGCACAAAACCATGCATCGTAATTAGGGCAGCGATTACAGGCATACCCAGATAAAGCACCGGAACTCTAGCTGCAAGAGCAATCGTAAATACTAAAGGAATCAAAACAACAACACCAGTTTCAAAGAATAAAGCGATTCCAACAATAGCAGCTGTAAAGACAGCCGCAAGCTGTGTTCTCTTTTCTCCGAAGGCACTAATCATCGTTGTCGCAATACGCTGCGCACCGCCTGAGTCCGTCATTAGCTTCCCAAGAATCCCCCCAAAGATAATAATCATGGTGAGATGCCCAAGTGTACCTCCCAGCCCAGATTCAATAGATCCTATGGCCTCGGTCGGTGTCATTCCTTCTAGCATAGCAACCGCTAGAGAAACAATAATCAAAGATAAGAAAGCGTTTAACTTACAAACCATCATTAATACTAATAATAGTACAACTCCAATAGTAACAGATATAATCGGCATTCATTTTTCCTCTTTTCCATTATCACTTCATTAAAGAAGGCCACTTCCATAAGGAGTGTACTCACATATTAACTTTTTAGATGAATAAACATTCTTCACGAAAGAGTAATTACTAAGTTACACCCCTTACTTCAGGACTCAGTTACAAATAAAACAGATTACTTTTTGCTTAACATTTCAACAACTTCTCTTAAATCCGTTTTCGTTCCTACGTTTCCAGGGAAGATAACATAGGAGATTCCAGGGAATTTGCTCTCATCATCTGTAGTCCAGACCGGAATTCCTGGACGAATTTGACCTGCTACCGTCGCTCTTTTTACTTCAAGACCGTTTGTTCCAATGTCACTTGAGGTAATGCCGCCTTTAGCAATAATGTAGGAAGGTCTAACTTCTAAACGTTTCACGATACTTGTAACTGCATCTGAAATTTTTACAGAAAGCTTCAACTCTTCTTCTTGTTTGCCTTCTCCAAGATCTAAACGTTCTCTTCTTGTGTATACGGCAACATTGGTCCCATTTAAAATAAGTTTATTGGTTTCTTCAATGACTCGATTCAATTCATTTTCGAATTTCTCAGGTTCTAACACAAGATGAACGTCAAACTCAATGAATTCGATGTCATTTGATTTTCTTAGTTCCTCGAATTGTTCCGTTGTTTTCTTAACATGGGATCCGATAATGACGAGTCCGCCGTGGTTAGTAGATTCACTCATAATCTCATCACGAGAGAGCAGGGCTTTATCACTCACACCGCCGATTACTTTTGTAAGTGCTGCAGCACTTCTGAACAGGAAGTTCTTTCCTTTATTCATTGCTCGAATAAGGGCAATGGTAAAGACTTTTACATCAGAATAGTCGACCGCATTCACAATTACTTTATTAAAATCTTCCACTTTCAGCAGCTGCTGTTCAATCGTTTCGATATCCACTGCGCGCAGGCTGTCCAGCGAAATATAAGTCATATCCTCAGCTTTATATTCACCGTTCGATTTTTCTTCAGCCCATTCACCTAAATGTGATTTGGTATAACCAAAGGTGCGATCTTTCGCAAATTCAGTTTCGCCGGCAGGAACGAGCTCCGTATCGTTTTGAACATAGTGAATATTATCAATGGTGAAACGGCCGCCTTCTTTAAAGAAAGGAAGAATGATCTCACCATCAAATTTCATATCCGAATTCGCTTCCACCGTTTCTTTCAACACTTGTGTTTCCAGTGGGTAGTGTCCGCGTAATGTAGAATCACCACGGCTGATGATGGTAAATTCGCGATCATTTCTCTTCGCAGCTTCCACGATATTTGCAGCAATTTCTTGATGCGCCTTTGTTGTTTCAGCAGCCGTAAATCCACGTGAATTCGTTAAGATAAAGAACATGGAGTTCTCTTCTTGAAAACCTTTTTCAATACTGTCCAAAGACCAATCCGTATAAACGGAAATACCGTGAACGGTTTGAACACCTGTTGGGTCATCATCGAGAACAATGATTTTTTTGTTGAAATTTGATAACTCTTTTTGAATCGTTTCATTCACATGCGTTGTATCAAAAGAAGGGATTTTGCTGAAGACTTCCTCCACAGATCTTTTATTTGTGCTCATTGCTAGAACCCCCAACTTCGACATTCGCTAGTTTTTCGTAATACTGTACGATACCGCCGTGATCATCCATCAGTTTGCCGTCAACTTTCAAGGCATGGAAGATTTCTAAGAGGTGACTAGATAGAGGGAGAGGTACACCAATTTCATGCGCAGTATCCATTACATTCGTAATATCCTTCATATTGATCGCAATTGTTCCACCTGGAGCAAAGTTTCTGTCCAAGATTAAAGGAACTTTAGCATCGAGTACTGCACTTCCTGCTAGTCCGCCTCGGATGGCTTGATACATCTTCTCAATATCGATACCTGCTTTTGCAGCTAGGACAAGAGCTTCTGACATCGCAGCAATGTTAAGGTTTACAATGATCTGGTTTGCGAGTTTCGCAGTAACACCGCATCCGCTGTCTCCGACGAGAGTAACAGCACTACCCATATCAAATAGAACTGATTTTGCTGCTTCGAATACGCTTTCTTTACCGCCGACCATAATAGCTAATGTACCATCTATAGCTTTAGGTTCACCGCCGCTGACTGGTGCATCTAAGAAACCGACGCCTTTTTGGGCTGCTTCTTCAGCAAGTGCTTTGGTAACGGCAGGGGTAATGGAACTCATATCAATAATAATGGAACCTTCTTTAGCTCCAGCTAAAATTCCGTTCTCACCGAGTACAACAGATTGTACATGTTTAGAAGCAGGAAGCATGGTGATGATGATTTCGCTGTTTTCCGCAACTTCTTTTGGTGTATTTGCAGCAGTTGCACCTGCTTTTAGTAATGTTTGAACCGCTTCTTGATTCAGGTCATTAACGATTAGTGTGTGTCCGGCTTTTCTGAGGTTTAAAGCCATTGGTTTCCCCATAATACCTAGTCCGATAAATCCTACTTTTTTTGCCATGATTTTTTCCTCCTATTAGAAAATTTTATGTAAGGTCTGAAGTGACCTTGATTTGGTTCTTGCCCATGTACTTCACTATAATCAGTCATTCGCTTATCGTTATCAGATCAGTGATTCTGTGGAAAGTAAAAAGGCAACCGCTTACAATCGTGTTTTCGTTCTTATTGTATACTATAACAATGATTTTGTATACAATTAGACTTAAAATTGTATACAAAAAGTGTGTTGGTTGTAGACAACTATGAATTTATCGTATGCTATATCTCTCTTGCCAATTATATATATAAGATTTTTCTGTGGTAATTTGGTAATATGAGTAATAACTTGTAATGAAAACGGAGGTGAAGTTAGTGCTTGAAGGTAACAACTCACGACCGGCGTATCATCAATGTTACGAAATTCTCCGTGATAAAATATTAACCGGTGAGCTTTCTAGCGGTACGAAGATCGTCGAAGAAAAACTCGCTGCAGAACTTGGCGTCAGCAGAACACCCATAAGAGACTCTATACGCAAATTAGAAAATGAAGGTCTTATTGTTAAAAAGAAAGTAGTAAAGCCAACGGAGAAGGACTTGCGAAATATATTTAGTGTGAGAATCTTGCTGGAAGGGTACTCAGCTCGGTGTGCGGCAATTTTCTTAAAAGATAATGAAATTGAAAAACTGTACCAATATGTAGAGGTTGGCAGAAAGGGAACGAAAGAAGAGATTATGTCTGCCAATGAAGATTTTCATAATGATATTGTGAGAGCAAGCAATAATCCGTTGATGATTGATATCATTGACCGGATGCAAGCTATCATTTACTTACTCCGAAAAACCGTTGTTATCTATAATCGGCCTCATCTCATTGATGAACATGAAGAAATATATGAGGCAATCAAGATCAGAGATGGAGATAAAGCGGAAGAATTGATGAAAAAACACTTAGAAAATGACTTGAACTTTTATCTGCATGTCATGAGTAATGACTAGTGTTTTCATTCTAATAGGTATAGAAATCATCTCACTTCACTAAAGTGAGAAATGTTTTTCTATCCATTTTCGTAACTGATTCATATTACATGTCGTTATTACCTACATAAGAATACAGGTAACTGAATACGAATAGGTGGTGACGGTATGGTAAGTGAACCAGCTGGTTTTTGGTCGCGTTTTTTAGCAGGGCTGCTTGATGGAATCATCGTAGGTCTCCCGTTGTACATTTTGTCTAATCTCCTGACCGGATCTACGGACGACAATTGGGTGACGCAACTGCTTCTTTTCCTTTATTCGCTGCTTCTCCCTGTCTTTTGGGGAGGATGTACTATCGGAAAACGACTATGTGGTATCAAAATACAAACGGTATCAGACGAGGGACCCCCAGGAATCGGAACGATGCTGCTGCGCAATCTGGTAGCGGGCTTCGTATATGGAATTACGCTCGGGATAGGCTGGATTATCAGCTTGTTTATGGTCGTATTCAGAGAAGATAAACGTTCGATTCACGATTTTATTGCGGGGACAGAAGTAGTTCAATTTAAGTAATGACTACGAAATCAGGACGATTGGGATTTTCTCAAAGTCCTGATTTTTTTGTTCTATTCTCTCCATAGAGTCCGTATAAGGAAGATGATTTGAAGAAAAAGATATTTGGTTTACATAACAATTATTATGTAAACCAAATAAAATGATTACTTAAATAAGATCATTTTAAGTACAAAATTAAAGCTCACCATATCCTGATAGAAACTGATTTTCATAGAATCCCTAGTTTTAATTAAAGGCATATGTCCTTTCCCTTCTTTTCAAGGTATTATTTAATAGAAACCAAATGGTTGCTGTAAAAGTATAAAAGAAAGAGATGACACAAGATGAGTACATATAAGACGTTGTTTTTTGATGTAGATGACACGCTGCTTGATTTTGGTGCGGCAGAAAATAATGCCCTTCAGCTGTTATGTAAAGATATGAAGCTTCCTTTCACACCTGAAATAGAAGCCAGTTACAGAACGATTAACAAGCAGTTATGGAGAGCTTTTGAAGAAGGGACGATTAGTAGAGATGAAGTGTTACATACTCGATTTTCCCTTTTCTTTAAGGAATGGGGATTCGAAGCGGATGGCATTCAATTGGAGCAAACGTACCGAAGTTATCTTGAACAAGGACATATGCTCATGGATGGGGCCATGGAATTAATAACGGAGCTGCAGAACCATTATGATATTTATATCGTAACGAATGGAGTTTCAAGGACACAAGATATTCGATTGCGTAATTCAGGGCTTCACCCGCATATGAAGCAAATTTTTGTCTCCGAAGATACCGGTTATCAGAAACCGATGAAAGAGTTCTTTGATTATGTATTTGACCGGATTCCGGATTTTGATCCTTCGTCTGGACTAATCATTGGCGATTCGCTGAGTGCAGATATTAAAGGCGGCCACCTTGCCGGTCTTGATACCTGTTGGTTTAATCCAAAAAGGCTAGTTAATTCTACAGATATCATCCCTACGTATGAAATTTCAAATTTACAACAGTTACACACCATATTATAGAAAAATTACCATCTAAATCAGAAACCGCATTGTATACATACGATGCGGTTTCTACTTGTTTTATGAAGTTTGACTCCACATTTAGAATTAGGAATACAAAACTAATAATCTTATAAATCCTCACTATTATTAGTTTTTATCACCTTAATGTTCGTAAATAAAACAAAATTCGACATGAAAATCCTAAAATCATTGACAATTTTCTACTTTTTACTTATGATGGGGATGTTCTTTTGACATGTATAAATATTAAATTGAATATAAAACGACCTAACTGGGGGACACAGCATGAGTACTTTCACAAAACAGTATGAAGAAATTAAACAAATTGCTAACCGTATTTTTGACAATCCTGAATTAGGTTACAAGGAACACAAAACACACCAAACGGTTCTAGAATTTTTACTTGAAGTTAATCCTGAGCTTACATATGAGGTGTTCTGTGGCACAGGAATTAAAACGACACTCGGAACAGGTAAATCGCTGAACCTTGGATTTATAGCTGAACTCGATGCGGTTTATGCACCGTCTCATTTTCACGCAGATCAGGAAACCGGTGCAGCACATAACTGCGGACATTACACGCAAGTAGCAATAGCCCTCGCACTGTATAAGCACTATTTTACGACGAAAGCATATGAATCCTTAGATTTTGCACTTACCTTTATTTTTGTTCCTGCGGAAGAGTATCTTGATTTACCTTATCGTGCTGGACTGAAAGCGAAAGGGAAAATAACCTACTACGGCGGTAAACCTGAAGCGATGAAACGTGGCATTTTTGACGATATTGACCTGGGAGTATGTGTTCATTCCATGGGCGGAGAATATCCGAAACGTACCATTGAAATCAATTGTGATCTAGCAGGTTTTCTGTATAAGAAGTATACATTTAAAGGTCGTGCATCTCATGCCGGATTTGATCCATCTTCAGGTACAAATGCGTATAGCATGTCCACTTTATTTAATGTAGCGCTTGGTATGCAAAGACAGCATTTTAAAGATGCAGAAAAAGTGAGAATGAACCCCATTGTGATGCAGTCGGATATGTCTACGAATGTAATCCCTAACCAAATCACAGTCGGAACGGACCTTCGTACACAGTCTGTCGAATATATGAAGGAAGTTGCTAAGCAGATGGATCAGGCTGCAAAAGGAAGTGCCATTGCCATGGGCGGAGAGGTTGAAGCTTCTACACAGATGGGTTATTTACCATTTGTACAAGATCGTTATCTTTCTGAATTTGCGCTGGCTGCATACAAAGAGAATGAAGCGATTGAAGAAATACTTGAAGGTAACGCAATTAGTGCGGCAGGGGATATTGGAGATTTATCGTTCATGATGCCTTGCATTCAAATTGGCTACAGTGGTTTTACAGGTACGATTCATGGTGATGATTTCAAAGATATTGATCCGGAATTCATTTATGAAATTTTCCCTAGATATTTGACAGAAGTTTTTAACAAAATGAACGGCCAACTCGACAAATCTAGAATCTATCGCCGTACGTTCGCTGAGTATGAAGCTCTTCTAACTTCTATTACGGAGTAATCTTTATTCACTAAATAGATCAATGAGACAACAAAGAATATACAGAAATGAGGATTTTGGTTCATGAAATCAAAAGGACATCTTGTTTATCTTATCTTATTTGCTTTATTTCTCATTACAGCGGCAGAATGGATTGGAACTCAGTCCATACCGATCGGCAGCATTACTATTAACTTGCTTCCACTAGTGTTTGCTATTCTAATTGCTATGATTCTAGGAACTGCTATTTTTAGACGCGGTATTATGAAAAAGGTGTACAGTAAAGAAAACGTGAACTTCGCAAGTAAATATCTGATTTACATCATGTTACCTCTTATGGCACGTTACGGAGCGGATGTTGCTCCTAAATTGAGAGAAATTCTTGATGTTGGCTGGGTCTTCTTGCTGCAAGAGATCGGTAACCTCGGAACTGTACTGCTTGGTCTTCCTGTGGCGATTCTACTGGGTCTTCGCAGGGAAGCGATTGGAGCTACACTAGGGCTTGGACGTGAAGGTGAACTTGCTTATATCTCTGAGAAATATACACTCGATTCCAGCGAAGGACGCGGGGTATTATCACTGTATATTATAGGTACACTTTTTGGAACCTTGTTCTTTAGTATTATTGCACCTATTCTTCACGCTTTAGGTTTCTCTATTGAAGCACTGGCTATGTCTTCCGGAGTGGGTTCATCTAGTATGATGGTTGGAGCTTCTTCTTCCCTGATCGCCTTAGCTCCAGATCAAGCTGAAGTCATCAACAGTTATGCTGCAGCGAGTCAATTACTGACAAGCTTCCTTGGAACGTACACCATGGTATTTTTGGCTGTTCCGCTGCAACGTTTTATGTATAATCTGTTTACTGGAGGTAAAAGGTAATGGTACTGGATAAAAAACATTGGATGAAAGCAGGACTTGTACTTTTGCTAAGTGTCTCGCTTATCCTATTTACGGATATTATGAAACAACTTCGGATCGGTGAGGGCGTTACCGTCTCATGGCATACGATTGGCGGACTGGCTGTATTATGGTTGTTCTCTATGATTGGTATTTTGATTTCTTCATTAATGAAGAAAGTGCCTGTTAAAGTACTGCAAGAGTTTCCTGTACTTGGCTGGGTATCGATTACATCACTCATATTCTGCCTTAGTTCTGATGTGTTTGTAGAAGCTATTCAAGCGGTTAACTTCTTATCGATTACTACACCTATTTTGGCTTTCGCTGGGATCTCCGTCGTAGATCGTCTGTCAGATCTTCGTAAAACATCTTGGCGTGTTGCTATTGTTGCGTTATTCGTATTTACCGGCACATACCTTGGCAGTGCCATCTTATCTGAAATTGGTCTTTCGTTAACTCGTTAGTAATACTATTTTCACTTATGCAAATACTATACAAAGAAATGGCAAATAACCTATTCATAAGAATAGGTTATTTCTTTTATTTCGGGTAAAAAGACAGTGAGTTTCAGATATACAAATATATCTAGGCATAAAAAAACAGAAATCTGTATATAATTGCAAGATGTCCTCTTTGTAATATATCTTGACATGAAAAAATGATTTTTATACTATAAAATTAATATAGCGTAAATTAATAAAAATAAGTATAATACAAAAATGCGTTATTAAATTTTTATGTTAATAATACTAACAAGAGATCGTTAAGGACATCGTTCCCTTAAACGAATATACAACATGATGGAGGTTTGAGATGCAAGACATTTTACAAAAAGGAATTAGTTTGATTAACGATGTGCTTTGGTCTTACGTTCTAATCGTCTTATTGGTTGCGATCGGGATTTACTTCACATGGAAATCAGGTTTTATGCAGTTCACTTACATAAAAGACATGTTCCGTGAACTCAAAGGATCGAACAAGAAACAAAAAGGTGAAATTACTGCTTTCCAAGCATTTTGCATCAGTATGGCTGCTCGTGTCGGAACAGGTAACATCACGGGTATCGCTCTCGCAATCGGTATTGGGGGTCCCGGTGCTGTATTCTGGATGTGGATTATTGCAATCATCGGATCTGCATCTAGTTTTGTAGAAAGTACACTTGCTCAGGTTTATAAAATCAAAGACAAACAAGGGTTCCGCGGTGGACCTGCCTATTATATGGAACAAGGGCTTAACAAGCGCTGGATGGGAATCCTGTTTGCTATCCTGATTACCGTATCCTTTGGACTCGTATTTAATGCAGTTCAAGCCAATACAGTAGCAACAGCTTTCCAAAATTCATTTGGAGTTGAACCGTTATGGCTCGGAATTGCGATGGTTGTAGCTTTCGGAATTATTATTTTTGGCGGTATTAAACGAATCGCGAAAATCTCCGAGTACATTGTCGTTGTCATGGCCGTTATTTATATCGGTATTGCTTTCATTGCGGTACTAATCAATATTACGGAAGTTCCTGCGATGATTGCTACCATTGTTAAACATGCATTTGGTTTTGAACAGTTTGCGGGTGGTACACTTGGTGCAGCGCTCATGCAAGGGGTTAAAAGAGGACTCTTCTCCAATGAAGCAGGTATGGGTAGTGCGCCAAATGCGGCTGCTACAGCAACAACAAGTCACCCAGCTAAACAAGGTCTAATTCAAGCTTTAGCTGTTTTGATTGATACGCTGATTATTTGTACAAGTACTGCTTTCTTGGTACTGCTCTCAGGTGCTTACACAGATCCATCTGTTAATACAGAAGGGATTGTACTTACACAAACTGCACTGAGCATCCATTTTGGTGATTGGGCATCAGGTATGCTTGCATTAATGATTTTCCTATTTGCATTTAGTACGCTGATTGGTAACTACTATTATGGTGAAACAAATATCGAATTCATTAAATCAAGCAAAACAACGCTTGTGGTTTACCGAATTGCTGTTCTTGCTATGATCATGTTTGGTTCGATCGCTAGCGTAAAGCTCGTCTGGGATATGGCCGACCTGTTTATGGGCTTCATGGTTATTGTTAACTTAATAGCCATTGCGCTCTTATCAAAGGTCGCATTCGCTGCGTTGAAGGACTATTCAAAACAAAGATTAGAAGGCAAAGATCCTGTATTCTACAAAGATTCCATTCCTGGAATCGAGAATGTAACAGGCTGGGAAGAATCACCTGAAGTGAAATCTTAATTTGAGAATTATCAAAGATTGTAGACAGACTAGTTTAAGTTAGTTTGTCTACAGTCGGGCTCCTACCATTCGGTAGGAGTTTTTTTGTATCATTAATTGAATGACGTAGTTAAATTCATTATAATGAACAAATACCTATAATTTTCTAGTAATTGTTTCGTTTGGGAATTTGTTGTTCAATAAAAGGGGGAGTAGGGCTGAGGCAGCTGAAAGATATCATTCATGAGATGGAAGACCAAGATGTCAGGCAGGCTCTTCTCGCATATCTATATACAGTCAAGCAGTATAAGGAAGAACCTGACCAAAAGGATATTTTCATTTCAGACATTGTCCATATATATAATGAACTAGTCGTTACCCCGGAAGAAGCAGCAAAACAAAGGCTAGTTCCGGATAGCAAAACGAAAACAGTCCATATCGTGTTTGGTTATTCTACGGTAGGAAGTGTAAGAGAGACCATCAAACAGCTGAGTTTACAGGAGTCTGATGGGATGATATGTTTTCCAGATCTGTTTTCAGTGGGACCCATATGGAAACTTCATGAACCAGAAGGAAGACGATATCGTGAAGAATGGATGAGAACTCACCTCGATCCAGAATATACAGATCATCATTTCGCTCATCATGGTGAATTGAATCCTATCCAAATGGTTCAGCAGATACCAGAACAAGCTCGAATTGTAATTTGGGGTGGAGATTCAGCTCATGAAAAAATAGGATCAAGGTACGTTCAATATTTATTAAAAGAGTATAAGAATGAAGTAATTGAAATCAATGCTGTTAAGATATGTGAAAGAAAGCACAATACACCCAAGCATCAGCAATATTATCGTCATACGGGAGAAATCGTGCCAGAGAAACTTATTGAAGTATTTCATGAAATGAAACGAATCGGTCCTTTAACTGCAGAACAAAGAAGTAAGTACGAACAAGAATGGTTGGGATATGCTGAGACGAAGCAGGTGCTTAGGCTATGGAATAATGGGGAAGTAAATACGGTAGAAGAAAATGATTTAGATGAATACTTGCTTCATACTGTCTATAAGTTACAGAGTCGCTCTAATTCAGATGGTTTTATGAAAGCAGCGCGGGTCGTAGGGGAAGCAATGGGGTATTTGGATCAGCATATCGGTGATGTGTTTTTTGAGTATCGATTACGGAGTTTAATCTATGAGGGCAAACTTGAGATTCGAGGAGTACCCAGTGCGATGAGATATTATTCGGTTCGTATAAAATCTTAACGAATGAGGTGAGATATATGGGGAAGGTTGTGCTAGCCGGCGGAACAGGGTTTATCGGCCAATTTTTCGAGAAGAAATGTAAGGAAAAAGGCGACACCGTATACATTATATCAAGGCAAGAGGGTCATATCTCTTGGGATGATAAACAGTCCATCATAGAAGCACTGGAAGGAGCAGAACTGCTCGTTAACCTAGCAGGAAAATCAGTCAATTGCCGCTATAATGAGCGCAACAAGCGTGAAATCCTGGAATCTAGGAAACGGACTACTAGGATCTTAGGAGAAGCGATAGAAGCTTGTATAGAGCCGCCCAAGCTCTGGATCAACTCAAGTACAGCTACGATCTACAGACATGCAGAAGATCGTCCCATGACAGAGGAGCAGGGAGAGATCGGCACAGGCTTCTCAGTAGATGTTGCAAAAGCGTGGGAAGAGGCGTTTTTCTCCTTCTCATTAGATCAGACTCGCCAAGTTGCCCTCCGGATTTCCATTGTGCTGGGTAAAGATGGGGGAGTGATGACTCCTTATCTCTACTTAACTCGATTTGGCCTCGGGGGTAAGCAAGGACCTGGAACACAGAAATTCAGTTTTATACATGTGGAGGATCTATACCGGATTGTACAGTTTATTCAGCAGCGAGAGGATCTCCGCGGTGTGTTTAATGCGGCGACTCCTTATCCTGTGTCTAATGAAAAGTTAATGGCTGAAATGCGTAAGAAGATGAACGTCCCAATAGGAATTCCTACTCCCGGGTGGATGTTAGAGATGGGAGCTGTATTCATTCGGACGGAAACGGAGCTGATTTTAAAAAGCAGATGGGTAGTACCCGAAAGGTTACTAGCGGAAGGTTTTGAATTTCGTTATCCCACAATAGAAGATACATTAGAAGCTGTGCTGAAATAAATCAGTTATTTATGTAAAGCTCGATCACATACGGCTAATCATAAGATGTCGAATTACATGATTATTATCAAAAATTGAAACGCCAAAAAAGGTGTCTTGATTCCTACGAATCAGGCGCCTTTTTTATGCTTATAGAGGTAATAAGAGAGAGCGATGACTTCTAGCGTATTTCGGCATTTATTTTGTTATGTCTAATTATGTAGCGGGTTTAGGAGGTTTTTCGGCTGTTTTAAGGCATAGTATTACATAAAACGTCGTTATTTTACTAGCAAATAAGGATTATTTCGAAACTTCATATAACAACCATAGTTCATAGAAAAATTCAGCTTTCATTACATTAAAAAACTGCGTATAATATAAATTATACGCAGTTTCTGTTTATATTCGATTTATTTAAGAGAGTCGACCACTTACCTAAGTTCGAAGACGTAGATCGACACGTATTTTGCTTAAAAACTCTATTTTTGAAGAATGGTAGGTGATGATGTTGAATGCAGAAATTTTAGAAACCATTTTAGAAACCTATGCTGAAGAACTCGAAGCATTTGATATCTGGCTGAAAGATGCGGGGTATACTAGCCACACCATTAAATCTTATAAAAGTGATGTGTTTGAGTTTTTATCTTCTCTAAATGGGAAGTCACTAGATAAAGTGAAGAAGCTACATATTCTCTCTTTTCTGTCGAAGGCTCGTGATCGGGGGATCAGTGATTCAACTCGGAATCGTAAACACGCTTCGGTGCATTGTTTCTTCAAAGCGCTGATTGAACTCGAACTTCTCGAAGTGAATCCGGCAACAGGAATTAAGAAATCGAGAACAGAGAAAAATAAAGCACCCGTATTTTTAGATGAAGTAGATCTGCCGAAATTCATGAAATCGGTGGAGGGGAAATATCGGAATCGTAATCTAGCGATTTTTCTGCTCATGGCATATATGGGTCTGCGGGTAGGCGAAGTTCATTCTTTGAATGTTGGAGATTATAATTCGCAGCGTAGTACGATTGATGTATTTGGTAAGGGGAGAAAGTGGCGTACGTTACCCGTTCCTGCAGCGGTAAGAGATGTGCTTGATGAAGTGCTAGCCGAGAGGATTGAACCTCGTAAATCGAAGGAAGAAGCATTCTTCATTTCTCAGCAAGGGAGAAGGCTGTCCATTCGGACAATTCAGCTGATTGCAGCCGAAACGTTTGATCGTTTTCAAGAGAGGGAAGGGGTATCCCGTAAAAAGGCATATTCCAGTCATAAACTGCGGCATTCTTTTGCGACGATGATGCTTCGTAAAGGTGCCGACCTTCGTACAGTACAAGAGTTACTTGGTCACTCATCGATTGAAACGACTACCGTGTACACTCACGTAACCAATCGGGAGAAGGAACAAGCCATGGCCATGCTTGAGATTGATATTCCATAATAGAGTCCTATTGAAGGTATAAAAAAGGTCTGAATTTAATCAGACCTTTTTTACGACTATTTAAAAATATTTAAATCGGATAACATCGTTTTTAAATTGATATAATCCCAAGGTAAAAACTCTGCTATTGTTAGTCCAACGACATCATTTCCTTTAAAAATCCCGGTTAGAATTTCTAACAATTCTTTAGGAGTCATTTTACCTGAAGCGGAAGGAAATTCATCAACTCCTGGCTCGGAGAAGTATAAAGATCTAAAGAATGTAGGGTCTAATACATCTAAATCAAGATGAATGGCGATTTTAGTAAAACCATTCTCTTTAATCCACTTTTGTATTTCTCCCATTTTTAAATTTTCTTTGTCTTGAACAATATAATTTAGATGTAAACCCTCTAATAATTCAACTTCAACATCAAGTGGTTTTTGTAAGCCAACATACAAAAATTGATCTGAATCAAAAGGGAATTCCACAATTTTAGATAACTCTGGATCTCCCGCACCTAATAAATTTCCTAAAACCATAGCATGTTCGTGATGATGTTCCTTCGGAGTTGAAACATCAGGATGAGAATCGATCCAAATGACCCCGAGATCTTTTCCATATTTACCATGAAGGTAATCAAACGGTGCTTGAGAGACTAAACAGTTTCCGCCAAACGTGATAATCTTATCTGGTAATTCACTTTTCAATACTTCTGCTGCCATACTCACATTTTGTTTAACAATCGATTGAGCAACTACACCATTTTCTTTTTCTAATACTTCATTTTTCGGTTTCTCAATATCTAGCGTAATCTCTTTTTGGCTATTATGATTTGGAGCTAACCATGAAAGTAGTTCTGCACCAAAATAATATGCCTGCTTATTTCCTCCTTGCCAATCAGGAGCTATTAATCGAATTGTTTTAGTCATATCATTATCTCCACCTTTCGTGGTTAAATGATAAACTCTATAGTAACTAGAGGGTCAATCATTTTCTTTCACCTTTATTCTAAGTTCTGTTATAAAGTCATCTTCTTCATAAGAAGAGTATCTGTTAGGTAAAGAAACCTCGTAGACAGGGCCTTCTGTGAGCATGTTATTGTTAATAATGTACTCATAGAACGTTTTGTAATACTGTAAATATTGAGACACAGACCATTTGAAACAAATACAGACATATATTCCTTTTGGAATATGTTTTTTTGTGATTTCAGGTGTTGGTTTATCGGACAATTGCTCGTCTCCAATTAAGGATGTATAAATACTCGAGTAGACGATTTGGTCCGTATCTTGATAATCTTTCAATTCATATACGCACCCGTAAAAATTACCAACCACACGATCTTCCTTAGTTTCTAGGAGGTTAGCTAAGTCACGCATATATACATCCGGATTTCCACGAGGTGTGAGGTCTGTAGTTGAGAGGTGCAGTTGATTCTGCTCTTCTACAAATCGAGTATAAACTTGCCCTTGAGGCCGATTTGCTAAGCTGTTTTGTTCTTTAATTTGCAGATAACGATGATGAATCATTTTCTTTGCTTCTTGGAGCTGGCTTATTTTCTTGTCCATTATATGTGCTTGTTCTTCTAAAAAAGGTAACATTTGAACTGCATCTTGTGTTATTAATTCTTTAATTTGGGACAGTGGTGTATCGATGTATTTTAGATACTTTATAATATCTAGATAAAAGAACTGTTTCTCATGATAGTACCTGTAGTTGCTTACAGGATCTATAAAAGCGGGGGCAAACAATCCGATTTTGTCATAATATCTTAATGTTTGAATGGAAATGTTATTTAATTCTGCAACCTCTCCTATAGAATACATCTGCTTATTCATATCGCATTCTCCTCTAAATTGTCTTAAACATTTGCCACAACCAAAATATAGGTATAGCAACGACTCTATAGTTACTATAGTGTTTATCATTTACTCATTCAATGATCGATATATTACAATTTGGTTTACATAATATTTATTATGAAAACTAGTTAGGAATTATCTATATTTACATCTACTTGAGATTAACCAAAGGAACATAAGGGGGTTAACATAAAACCAGGCAACCGTAGTAATGAAGCTGCCTGGTTCATTTTGTATATATGTTTATTTCTTTATAGCATGAATAAAATGTATCGTCTCAAAAGCACATAGGTAATCTCTATTTCATGATACGTAAAACAAGCTTTCATCGGTTCTCCACTCATGGCTGCCATGTTCACCATGTTTTCTACTCGGTTAGAGTGTCCTTTTTCTTCGAATAGGGTATCATCTGCATAACCAAAAATGATTATTCTAATCGTTTGGCGGTTTTGTATTATCAACATATAAGTTATATGAGATAATAGGTTTACATAATAATTATTATGTTCGCTAACAGAATGATTAACTATCGATTTTCACCTTTTTAAAAATTTACTATCGCTGAAACGTGCCTCATATAATAATCCCCGTTTTTAATACTCAATTCAACGATACTCTCTTTCGGAGGAACCCCTCAATTGCACTAAAAAACTCCGTGGGAACAAATCGTCTCATACCGATTTTAGTCCTACGGAGCTTATAACTGCTAATTCAGCCATTTGAAAATATCTTCTTGGGATATGGTCGCTACGCTATATAACAGAAGCATATCATCAAAATGATGTTCCTCCAGATACTCGTCTACATCCATCTGGAAGTAACGCATGTCAATCATATGAATGGTGGAGTAATGCTGGGCTAGAAACGGCACCATTGCATTAGCGTAGGAGTCTTTAAACACGATAATACTGCGATCTTTATTAACTTCCTCATGAGCAACGTTGATCGTGACAAGCGGGAAGTTCCCGCCAAAAAACACCTTGTATTTATCCCGCTCATTCTGTGCATCCATATCGTAAAAAGAATTCTCACATCTGTTCTGTCCCTCGATACAGACTTCGTATTCCGGAAGAGAAGACTCCAGCAATTCCAGACGATCAGGAGTAATATCACGCTGGTTTGCTTTTGTATAAAACGTACCGTAGAACGAATCGCTGAACTGCTTTGCCTCAAGTGCTGCTTCAGGAGTAGGAGAGAGGCCAATCGTATCCGCAAAGGCTTGATATCCATAGTACGCGCCGCGTGTCGTCCAGTGATGATCGGTACGATAATAGATTTGTGTGGTACTTTTCTTCTGCTGTAGTACTTCTCTGATATCAACGGGTGCAACCCGTCCACTCAGTTCGCTAAAGATTTGATCCATCAGTGGTGACTGGGGAGCGTCCGTTGCTTCCGCATATTTGGGTAAATACTCGCCATTCAGCGTTTGGGAGTTGGGAACAAGCAGAAGGGATAACGAATCTACATCCTTCTGATGACGCTCAGCAAAACGAGCAATCTGTTTTATATTCTGGTCCAACTGTTCCTCTTCGTAAATAAACCGTTCAAACAGATATCCTGAACTACCGAAGAATACTTGATTATTCTCCGTCTTACCTGACATTCGCTCCATATCTGATTTAAGTCCGACCCAGTTGTCACGACCTACAAACTGATCCACTAGATAATCGTCCAATTGATCTGTATATCGTCCACTCCAGAGTTTATCCCAGGAGAAGGAGGGGAACTTAGCTAAGACGCGATTTTCAAATTCGGATAAGGTCCGGTCCGGTTCCCATAAGCTCCACATACCAAAACAGCTGATAAAAAGAAGAAAGCCGCTGGTTACGATAACTGCTCTTTTACGATCCAATGATCATCACCTCCTAAAAACGGAAATACAGAAATGGATTATACGAGTCATCAATAATGTACGCTGTGGAAGCGAGCAGAAGGATGGTTAAGACAATCGCTTCGAGGATCGCCATGACTGTACGATTCATTCTGTTATTTAATTTTGATGCCAAACGTGCCGCAATGGGTGTCGAGGCGAACGTTAATACCACGAGCAGTGCTCCATACGATTGTAGATAGTAAAGATTCGTTCTACTTATCCATTCCGCTTGGCTAAATCCAAGCATCACATGAAGATAGTGAGGAAGTTGAGTAAGATCCTCAATAGCGAATAAAGTCCAGCCAATCAGGATGACAGCTATAAAATACAGATGCCGGAAAGGACGCCAGATCCTTTCAAGCCATTTTCCAAGCCATAACTTCTCGATCGCAATGAGGAAGCCAAAATACAGACCCCACAGTACAAAGTTCCAGCTCGCTCCATGCCATAATCCAGTCAAAAACCATACAATAAATAGATTTACGAGAAGCCTCCACTTACGAACCCTGCTTCCCCCGAGTGGGAAATATACATAATCTCGAAACCACGAGCCGAGCGTAATATGCCATCTTCGCCAGAACTCCGAAGCATTTTCAGATATGTAGGGATAACGAAAGTTCTCAGGAAATTCAAAGCCGAGCATTCTACCAAGTCCAATGGCCATATCTGAATAACCGCTGAAGTCAAAATAAATCTGAAAAGCAAACGCAAGAATCCCAATCCACGCACCCATGATGGTTAGTTCACTGCTTCCAGATAGCGTAGTGTCCCACAGCATACCAATGTTATTGGCAAGCAGTACTTTTTTGGCTAGACCGATGATAAAGCGGCGCACACCACTTGCAAAAAGCTCCATGGATACGTGGCGGCGAGCGAGCTGTTTATCAATATCTTCATACCTGACAATAGGTCCTGCTACTAACTGCGGAAACATGGATACAAATGCTGCAAAGTTAATAAAACTCCGCTGCGCACGAACATTTCGGCGGTAAACATCAATCATATAGGACATCGTTTGGAACGTATAAAAAGAAATTCCAATCGGAAGCGGCAGATCGAGAGCCGCAAAGTTAGTACCCAGCAGATCGTTCGCAGAATGAATAAGAAAATCAGCATATTTGAAAAAACTGAGTACGCCAATATTTACGATCAGGGAGAATACAAGGATGAATCGGCGTATTTTCTCGCGCTCATCATATCGATCCATTAGAAGACCATTCATGTAATCTATCACTGAAGAAAACAGCAGCAGAAGAATATATACCGGTTCTCCCCAAGCGTAAAAGAGCAAACTAATAAGAAGAAGCGCCGCATTCTTCCATCGCTGCGGCGCTACAAAATATACTAATAAAGCTATGGGTAAAAAGTAAAACAAAAAGGCTACAGAGCTAAAAACCAAGGATATTCCCTCCAGTCTTCCTTCAAAGGGCTCGTGAGTTATTTGCTCTCAGAAGTCAAAGCATTAGTAAAGGCTTGTTCCATTTTTTCAGCGTCGTCTGAAATAAGGAGTGCCAAATAGTTGCCTTGTTGCTTAATAATGTGGTTCTTCACTTTTTCGTATTGTTCCGGTAAATAAGTACTCCAGTTTCGTTCTTGATTAGCAACTTCTTTCTCCAGTGCAGCTTTTAGTTCTTCTACATTCGAAGCATCAGATGCTTTTAAAATAATAAATTCATCGGCATGTACATTCATCATCGCTTTCATGTACTGTCCTTCTTCAATAATTGTCGGATCAATACCTAAGTTTTTTGCCGTCTCTGTATCTTCTTTGAGATTTATGTCGAAGAACTGGTCTTTATTCATCTCCGTTTTCTGCATAATAACTTCCATTAATTGACTTACCGGTACGTTAACTTCATTAACTTCCTCCGCTTTTTGTGTCCCACATCCAGCGATCACCATCGTAAACGTCATTAACATCAAAATCATTTTCTTCATTTCTTAGCAACTCCTTCTAATTCTCATGATGTGAAATATTCTTTCCTTAGAGTTAGACAAATTAATCATTTAGAAGGTTCCCTTTTCAAAAAAACTTTTTTTCTCTAAAAAACACAATCGAACGAGATAAAGAAAGCTACGAAGAGATTTTTAATCTGCGGTACATAATTCCTGTATGTATTCGGCTTCGTTTGATTTCTTTAGACCTTCGTGCTCCTTTACCATCTAAAGGCAATGGGAGTATGATTCATCTGCTGAGAAGATATATACATAGAAAAGTAAACTCAGCACTAGATACGGGGTAAAGAGGGAGATCTTTATGGTTAGAAAAATGAAGCGATTATTGATTGGACGCCCTATGAAAAACAGCGAATTAGAAGGAGAGAAACTAAGTAAATTAAAGGCACTCGCCGTACTTTCTTCAGATGCATTATCGTCCGTAGCTTATGGTACAGAACAAATTCTCATTGTTTTGATGGCAGTGGGTGCTGCAGCTGCCTGGTATTCCATACCTATTTCACTTGCAGTACTCGGACTACTCGTCATTCTAATATTCTCATATAGACAAACGATTTATTCATACCCCTCAGGCGGGGGCGCCTATATCGTAGCAAAAGATAACATCGGGTTATCAAGCGGTCTGCTCGCAGGAGGATCTCTGCTTGTCGATTACATCTTGACCGTTGCCGTAAGTTCTTCCGCAGGAACGGATGCCATTACGTCGGCTTTTCCCGTGCTGCATGATTACCGGGTGCTTATTGCACTCACCATGATTCTACTGCTCACGATCCTAAATCTAAGGGGGATTACGGAGTCTGCTTCCGTACTTGCATTACCGGTTTACTTATTTGTCTTTGCCATTGTTGTGCTGATTATTACTGGATTTATTAAATACGCGATGGGTGGAGCAGAACCAGCCGTTCCAGTGGAATGGGGGAGCGCCGCAAACAATGTAAGTCTCTTTCTCTTGTTAAAAGCTTTCAGTTCCGGGTGTTCTGCGCTGACGGGTGTAGAAGCGGTATCCAATGCCATTCCTAACTTCCGGGCCCCAGCAGAGAAGAACGCTGCAAAAACGTTAGTCATGATGGGGTCTATACTTGGCTTTATGTTTATAGGTATCAGCTTACTTGCCTACTGGTATGGGATTATACCAAGCGAAAAAGAAACGGTCGTATCGCAAATTGCGAATTCCGTTTTTGGCAGGGGGACGATTTATTACATCATCCAAGGGATTACAGCACTCATTCTATTTTTAGCAGCAAATACGGCTTATTCTGCTTTTCCATTACTTGCCTTTATGTTAGCAAAAGATAAATTTATGCCGCATATGTTTCTCGTCCGCGGGGATCGGCTTGGTTATTCCAACGGTATTATTTTCCTTGGGGTTCTATCAGCTGTACTTGTGATTGCTTTCCACGGGAATACAGAAGGATTAATTCCACTGTATGCAGTTGGGGTATTTATCCCCTTTACCTTGTCCCAACTCGGTATGATGATCCGCTGGATTAAGCTGAAACCATCTGGTTGGCACATTAAGCTTCTTATTAATACGGTTGGTATGCTGACTACGCTAAGTATTACACTGATCTTTATTTTCACTAAATTCAGTCAAGTATGGGCCGTCTTTATTTTCTTACCGCTGGTCATTTGGATCTTTATGCGGATTCACCGTCACTATATTCATGTAGCAGATCAGCTTCGGATTAATATCCAGGATGATAAACTACAGATTAAAGGAAGTACGGTCGTCGTTCCAATTGGGGGGATCACAAGTGTTGTGCGCAATTCACTCAGTTATGCCAAGTCATTAACCGATAATGTGGTTGCCGTATATGTAGGCTTTGACGATGACAGCATTCATAAGATGGAAGAGAAGTGGGAGGGATGGAATCCGGGCGTTAGACTCATCACCCTGAAATCGAGTTACCGAAGTATTGTAAAGCCGCTCATTAAATTTATAGATACGGTGGAATGGAAGAAAAATGAGACGGATCATATCACCATTTTGATTCCTCAGTTTATTACAAAACATTGGTGGCAGTACGTTCTTCATAATCAAACCAGCCTGCTGCTTCGAGCTTATCTTTTCCGGCATAAGGACGTCGTCATTTCTACAGTGACTTATCATCTTGATAAATAATACGGAGGGAAGAAGCCGTCTCTTAGGAGGCGGTTTTCTTTTTGATCTTGTAGTACATAATCAGTCTATATAATGAAGGGAAATAAAACTTGCTTCTTTTTAAGAAGGGGATTCGATAATCATAGCTAAATATGTTACTCTTTAAGGTAGCATTTGATTACTAAGTAACTAAAGGTGGATTTGTCTTTGAAACGAGAGAAAAACAAAAAAAATATACTCACTTTTGTAAAAGAAAATAAGGAACTTGAAGTACCGATCAAAGCAACAGGTTCTTTGAACTGGGTTGGCTCTTTTCGCCTATTTAATGCATATCGAAAAGTAAAACCTACGCGTATGATTCTGCCTGCGCTCATTATATTGTACTTTATTTTGGCTCAGATTATCATTATGTTCTTCTCCATCCTGGTGTCCACGTCATTTTTTCCCGCCTTTCTGGTAGGTTTTGCGGTATGGGCGCTCCTGAACAAATATTTAATCTGGGTGCTAAAAGAAACTACGGTCAGAACGGTGATCAAAGAAGGATATACACCTCTTGAAAATGCAGACAAGCAGTATGTAGATTCTTTGTATCTATAATTTTGATGTGTCACATAGCTGTTACTCAAAAAACCGTCATGTACGGTTTTTTTGTTTTTTATAAACCAAGATAAGCAAAATAACCCATTTTAATGTAGATTTATAGTAGAATAGTAGTGGTAGTTACTAGATTTATAGTTAATTACCACCACTACAGAAGAATGGGGAAAACATATGAGACCATGGGGAAAATTAATTTTAAGCTGTGCCATACTACTAGGAGGTACTATAGGAAGTACCGGTATTCCTTCCACTTATGCAGCAACGAATCAAGTAAAAATAGTGCTGGACGGTTACTCACTTCCGTTCCCAGTAGCACCTGTCGTTATTAGCGGAACAACAATGGTTCCTTTCAGAGCTATTTCTGAAGCCCTCGGTATTAATGTACAGTGGAATCAGAAACTGAAAAAAATTACAGCAACGAAACAGACTGATGAAGGAAGTAAAGTCGTAGAACTCACAATGGGAAGTAAGACAGCTAAAGTAAATGGACAAAATGTACCCCTTACTCTCGCACCAAGGACCATCAGTAATACAACCATGATCCCGCTTAGCTTTTTCAGTCAGCAGTTTGGAGCAGCCGTCGGCTGGAATCAAGCCGCAAAGACCGTGTCCATCACTTCTCCAAGAGAAGAAATGTATACACTGGGATTCTATGCTCTTCGTTCTTATGATGAAATCAAGTATCTGCCAAGCCTGGATGCTGCCGCTTTCGGTTGGGGTCGAATTGACCGGGAAGGAAACTTCACAACCACAGGTGACGAATATAAATGGCCTTCTTCATTAGGAGAAATCACAGGAGAGAGTATTGTACAAGAAGCACAGAGCGTGGGGACAGCTTCTTCTTTCATGGTATATGCCTTAGATGGGCAGCTTGAGCTTACGAAGAATTTAGAAGACAAGCAGCTTCAAGATAGGACCATTGAGGGTATCGTGACTACAGCGGTAGAAAAAGGGTTTAAAGGAATTACACTTGATTTCGAAGGGCTTGGACTCACTGGTGATTCTGCCAAGGTGAAAAGTGATTACAATGCTTTTGTCAAAGCGATTGCTACACGGGCTCACTCGGAAGGACTTACCTTAACTCTTGCTCTCCATCCGATTAACAGTTCCTACAAAGGCTACGACTACAAAACGCTAGGAAATCTTGCTGATGAACTTATTATCATGGCATATGCTTTCGAAAATGAAAAAGGACCCGAACCTCTTGCCAAGGTAGACGAAGCGATTCGCCTTGCACTGAAAGAGACAAGTAAAGATAAACTGCTCCTTGGTATTTCCAGAGGTAGTGAAGATGCAGCAAGCATTAACAGTAAGATTGGTCTTGCCAAACGGTACGATCTAAAAGGAATAGCACTGTGGAGACTAGGCATTATTGGTCCTGCGGCTTGGACTGAGATGAATAAGTCTATTGTACTTGACTAATTAAACTCATTCTTCATATAAGTAAGCTAAAGAACACAGCCCCTCATTTGTGAGGTTGTGTTCTTTTTATTGTTATGAAGTGAATCGATTTCATTATACCTTTTAATAAGTGAAGAAATTGAAATTTCTTTAATCGTAAATATTTGGAACTTGTTTTTCCTGAATTTAACTGATCATTTCTATAAACATCCTATATAATATGAAAACAAACGATTTTAGAAAGAGGGATGAGACATGGGTTTTTTTGATGGATTGCTAGGTAATGCTTCTCAAGTCAATTTAAATGAAATACAGAAGGAGTTCGCTCCTTTGCTTGCTCCAAATGAACAAATAGAGCGTGCGTACAAATTAATAAGGGATATGTTTATTTTTACGAATAAGCGTCTGATTATTGTCGATAAACAAGGGCTAACAGGGAGAAAAGTGGAGTATCATTCGGTTCCATATAAAAGTATCTCGCATTACTCCATTGAGACGGCAGGACATTTCGATATGGAAGCTGAGCTGAAAATCTATATCTCCAGCAGTACAGTACCGATTCAGAAAAACTTTAATAAAAGTACAAATATTTATGAAGTACAAAGTGTGTTGTCCTATTATATTTTGAATTAAATGAAACAAGCAGATATCAGTCATCATGGACAGTCAGGAGCGAGAAGATTATATCGATTGAAGTGTTAAATCATATACTCTTTGCAGCAAGCGTGGTCTTCGTTTGCTGCATCGTTAGTATATTTTGTATTTGGCTAAGTAGAGGTATGTTAAAGCTCTATAGAATGGTTAGAAGAGTAAGAATCAACCAAGTGTATTTAGAACCACAGGAACGTTTGAGGCTAGGAGAGTGGGCTGAACTGTTTTTATATGGGACAGCTATATTAACTCTTTTATTTTTTTGTATCATTCGAATTGTTATCGTTTTTCTAGCACCTGAAGATGCGATGGATCTACCTGAATCTGAAGGTCTAACATATAGAGATATTGTATTGTACTTCTTCAATGGACACAGAAATGAACTTGGGTGGAATCATTATATTGCGATTAGTTTAAATTCTTTAGGTGCTTTCTTTTTCGTTATCTTACTCATTATCTTGATTCTTAAATTGGCGTTAGCTATATCTGATAAATTGAGAAAAGAGCGATCCTTTCGTAGTGGAAAAGGAATGAGATTGTTAGGTAAAGAAGAAAGCAGGATAAGTACGAAATTTGTAAGTATATTCGTTTTTTTATCCGGGATTTTTCGTTATACAAGCCAACTATTTCTTTACTGGTATGAATAGATAAAAGTAAGATGCCTCTTAGTACAGTCAGAAGGGAAAATGGATTTTGGATAATGACGCAAGGACTGGGTTTACAGTAACATTGCAACATATCATAAGCGGAGATCTGAGCGAAATCATGTGGAATGATTATATAGCTCTTAGTTTATACATAGTAGGCGCGATCTGGCTTATTTCTTCTCTATATGTAGATATCAAACGGTACTGCAAACGCAGAACGAAAAAGCGTCAAGGTAGGAGTGAAAGGGACATCGCTTCAAGCAGATGGGAACAACATGCACGGGCGCGTAAGTCGCGTGGATATATAGAACCTGGGATACTCATCGCGGTTGCCTTTTTGTTTAGAGATTGGTATGCCCTTTTCTAAATGGATATTGTCTATAGCATTTATCGTCATTTGATATTATACTGTAAAAAAAATACATATGTTTGTGATGATGGGTCTCGTTATTCGGAAGAGAATCTACAGAGAACTGCTGGTACGCTGAGAGGCAGGATGAAGGCCGAAGAACTGCTCACCCCGGAGCAAGAGTGGATCATAATGTCATAATGATTGATACTCCGTCTAACCAGCGTTAACAGGTCTTTAAGATGTGGTGAAATATAAGATGTAGGATTGTCTATATCTCATCACGAAGAAGAGTGGTACCGCGTCAGACGTTTGCCTGTCGCCTCTTTTGAGGCGGCGGGCTTTTTATTTTCGATAAGGGAGGCAGTTGCTATGAGTCATATTATTGATTACTATTCCCGCTTTGATGAATGGGGAAGGCTTGACCGCGAACCACTCGAGTTTATCGTGAACATGCATTTTATAAATAAGTATTTACCGCAGCAGGGACATCTGCTGGATAACGGAGCAGGACCAGGAAAATATGCAATGAAGCTCGCACAGGAAGGATACCGGATTAGTTTATCTGATTTGACGCCTGCTCTTGTAGAAATCGCGCGAGAGCAAGCAAAGAAGCTGCACTTGGAGTCTTCCTTTACTGGTTTTCACGTTCAGAATGCGACAGATTTACATGAGCTAACAGATAACTCATTTGATGCAAGTCTGATGCTTGGGCCTATGTACCATCTTCAAAGCGAAGAAGAAAGGTTGGCAGCAGTCCAGGAGCTATATAGAGTGACCAAAGAGGAAGGGATCGTATTTGTCGCTTTCCAATCCCGTACGAGGATGCTGTTCAATTCACTCCAGAATCCCGTGCATTGGAAGCCGAATCATACGATGGAAGGGATCGAAGCGTTTTTAACCAGCAGCAGCTTTACACATGATGAACCAGGCAGATTTACGGGTGCTTACTACTATGGTGTGGAAGAAATTCAACCTTTTATGGAAAGTAACGGATTCAGTACAATTGAACTGATTGGTTCAACCAGTATCGGGGGAATGCTGGACGCAAAGGCACAAGAATACTGGAAAGAGCAAGGGGAAGAAGCTTATCAGAAGTTTATATCCATTATGATTCAAACGGCAGCTGACCCTTCGATCCTTGGCTTATCTTCCCACTTACTGTATATAGGACGTAAAAACAAAATGAAATAGGAACGTTTTCCTGATTCATATTTTTTCTTGTGAAGCACGCTGAGCAGGAGATACACACATCATAATAAAGACAATAAGAAGAAGACCGCTAGCAACCCATACAGCTTGATCTTCTAGATGATACGTAGCAAATGTTCCGATAAAAGCCCCGCCTAAAAATGAACTGATGATTGTGGCAAACTTTTTAAATTGAACGGTTGCAGATTGATCTTTACGAAACAAAGAAATATAGAGGGCTCTAGATGCTGTATATAAATTCCCTGTTGTTACCGTCGTATTATAAGTCCACCCCTCTAGAGAACGAAAGGTCGAGATTTGTAGAGAGCCGACAAATACAATTAGGATCGTTACAATCATGTTAGGAACGGACGCAGGAAGAAACCCGACGCCGAAAAGAACGAGAATCTCTAGCAAAAGTACAGCTCTCGAAGGATCTAATAATTTCCGTATGATCCAGGGATGATTGAGCATTTGCGCGACGAATACTCCGGTTATAAAGGCTGCAATAGGTGGAATGCGTACAAGAGCTTCATGCACGTTCCCCTTGGCAGCCTCGATACCGAGAAGAACCATATTCCCTGTCTGGGCGGTAGAGAATACCCCATCCCTGCCAATGTATGTATAAGCATCAAGATAACCTGCGACGAGTGATAATAAAGCACCGATATAAACCGATTCTGGAGTTAATTTCAGTGTTTTTCGTTTACTGTACATATTAGACTTCCTTTATCATTTACTTGTCTTCAAGATGCCTAATCTGTCCTTATTTTATTCACTTTAGAATGATTTAGGCTTGATACCTCGTAAGGTCAATTCGCTTCGAAAGATGGAGCTCAACACCTTCGCTCTCAAGTAAACTTTGCTGTAGCAAACGGTGTCCTTCATCACTCATCGAAATTTCCCCTTGCTTATTCACTACCCGATGCCATGGAAGACTATATTTTTCACTCATGGAATGCAGGATTCGTACGACTTGTCTTGCTCCCCGGGGACTGCCTGCCAAAGCGGCTACTTGTCCATAGGTCATCACTTTTCCCTCAGGAATCGATTGTATGATATCGATTACTCTTGCTGTAAAAGGCTGCATACTATAAACTCTCCTTCTCTTAGTCTCATGTATTTTAGTATAGCAGAAGATATAGAAGTTGAATAAAGTACGAGTTCCCCCTTCGTTAATTTCAAAATCCTGGTTCAATATATAGTAAATTGAATAATAAGGTTTATAGCCTTAATAGGATGGTTGATGTACAAGGGAGGGAACTACCCATGATTTTGAAAAAGAAAAACGGGATTTATTTAGCAGTTGCAGTTATCATTCTTATGATCATTCTTGTTTATTTTATAAGTAGGCCTGCAGGGTTGTATGGGAACGATCAAGAGTCTATTGAGAAGATTCTTCAATCTGAGCAAGTGTTTCAAAATACAGAAATAGAAATTTTAGAAATCAAAGATATCTATAATAGAAGGGAGGTTGCTTTTCTAAGCGATCAAGATCCTGCTTATGCTGAATTCAGAAAAGATGAGAAGGGGAATTATCTTCTTTCTAAGTTTCAAGATCGAAATGGGGAAGCTTTGTCTTCTTTTCTTATTCAAGAATTTGAAGATCAAGACGAAGTTCATGCCGCATCCATGTTGTATATTGCGAATCAAGATAACACGATCTCGAAGCTTGAACTTACCGTAAATGAAGAGCAAGTATTCGAGCGGGAGTTCGAGGTGAATCAGAAAGCTGTGGAATGGATTGAACTTCCGGAGTCTAATGAGTTTCAGTTCAAGTATAGATATTATGATGAGAATGGCAAACCGTTAAATGAATAAAGACAAAACTCTCTGCTCCGTTGAAGCAGGGAGTTTTTTTGATAAGAAGGTAAAATTACAAAATTATGGGTTGACTGGATGTGAAAACAAACGGTAATATATTGGTGCAAACGGTTTCATTATGGAGTGGAACAGAAACATAGATATAGAAGTGAAAACCCTATACTGTTCTTAATAAAAAGTAGAGGAGATGAGGTGATAGCCTTCTTTCAGAGACGTCAGATCATTCTGAAACTCGACACATAAGGGCAATGGTTGTCGTTTTGTGCAAACGTTTCCACAAAAGAAATGTACTTTTTAATAACTGAATAAATCAAACGAAGGAGGAATTTTTATGATGTATTCTGTCAGGCGAATGGCCATTTTGTTGTTAGTTTGTATGCTCATGATTACAGGATCAGGCTGGCCTGCACTCACTGCTTTTGCCTCGGACAATGAGGTTCCTAAGCAGCATCTACGCATCCATTACGAAGGAGACGGTGAAGGATTAGGCGTATGGACATGGGAGGATGTGGCTTCTCCGTCTCAAACATGGGCTACAGATGCAATCCCCTTTTCCGCAGAACAGCAGGATACATATGGAGCCTACGTTGATGTACAGCTAAAAGAAGATGCTCAAAAAGTAGGATTCTTAATCGTAAACCGGGAGACGGGACAAAAAGATGGGGGAGACAAAATGGTCAACTTAGAGAACTTGACTGTGAATGAAGTATGGGTGAAGAAAGGATCTGACAAAGTATATCTTATTGAACCGGAGATTACTACGGAATTGTTATCGGCAAAAGTAACTTCTGAAAATGAGATTCAGCTCCGCTTTTCAGATACAAAAGGACTGTCAGATGAACAAATCTTAAGCGAAATCATCGCAAAAGATCGTAATGGTGAAGTGGTTCAAGTGAATAAGGCAGAGATCGTGAGTGACAGAATTGTCAATCTCACAGCAGAAGTGACAATGGACAAATTGCCCGTAACCATCACTTATGCAGGGATCACAGTCACAGCTATAACCGACTATAAAATGATTGATGCTGGGTATTCGTATGATGGTAACGACCTTGGAGCTAGCTATACTCCAGAAAAAGTGACATTTAAAATCTGGTCTCCTACCGCTTCAAGCGTAACCTTGAACGTCTATGACAAGGATGATTCAACGATTCAGATTGGAAGCAAGCCGCTTACGTTGGGTGAGAAAGGCGTATGGGAAGCAGAAGTTCAGCCGTACGAGATGAATTTAGCGGATTTGAAAGGTTACTTTTATCAGTATGATGTAGTGAATAACGGAGTAAGCCGAAAAGTATTAGACCCTTACGCGAAATCAATGGCTGTGTTTCAAGTCGATACGAACGGGAATGCAGGACCTGATGAAGATACCGTTGGGAAAGCAGCCATAGTGAATCTTGAGGGTACAGACCCGCAGGGATACGATTATGCAACGATTGATGGATATAAGAAGAGGGAAGATGCAATCATCTACGAACTGCATGTGAGAGATTTTACATCAGACCCTTCTATTGAAGGTGAGTTAGGTGAAGCAAGGTGGGGATCATACGCAGCAGTTAAACAAAAACTCAGCTATATTAAATCGTTAGGAGTAACTCACGTACAGCTTCTTCCTATTATGGCTTGGTATTATGGTGATGAGACGAAGATGGGCGAACGGGAACTAACTTATTCTGCTAAAAACAATGAGTACAACTGGGGTTATGATCCGCATCATTACTTTTCTCCCGATGGTGCATATTCCGAAGATCCAGCTGATCCCGAGCTTAGGATTCGTGAAACGAAAGAAATGATCGATGCAATCCATGATGCCGGTATGGGGGTTGTTCTCGATGTTGTGTATACCCATATGGCAAAAGCAGAACTGTTGAATGATATTGTACCTAATTATTACGCATGGCAGGACGAAACAGGAAGTTTTGTTGGGGGATTCGGAAACAACCTCGCTACGAATCATGCAATGGCTGAGAAATTAATGATTGATTCTGTAAAATACTGGTTTGATGAATACAAAATTGATGGTATGCGCTTTGATATGATGGGCGATGCCACATACAGCTCCATTCAAAAAGCGTACGATGCAGCTGCATCGCTTAATCCAAAGGCTTTATTCATCGGAGAAGGCTGGAGAACCTTTAGCGGTGCCTTAGCAGAACCTTCGCTTGCCGGACAGGGTGCGGATCAAGACTGGATGGATCAGACGGATGATGTGGGTGTCTTCTCTGATGAGATCCGAAATGAACTCAAATCCGGATTTGGATCGGAAGGAGAACCGCGGTTTCTTACAGGTGGGGCTCGTGATATAGATCTCATTCTGAACAATATTAAAGGACAGCCAAGCAATACACCAGCAGATGCTCCAGGCGATATGGTTCAGTACATCGAAGCCCACGACAATCTGCCTTTATATGACGTTATTGCGCAGTCGATTAAGAAGAACCCTGCCATTCCGGAAAATGATGTGGAAATTCATCAGCGTATTCGGCTGGGGAATCTCATGATTCTTACATCACAAGGAACGGCGTTCCTTCATGCTGGTCAAGAATATGGACGAACAAAACAGTGGCTTGGAGAGGGAGTTCCGGAGCAAAAGTATACTGCCTTTGAAGACGAGGAAGGTAACGTCTTTGGTTATTTCATTCATGATTCCTATGATTCTTCAGATGCGATAAATAAATTTGATTGGTCCAAGGCGATGGATTTAAATAAATACCCGGTAAATAATGTAACACGAAAGTATACAGAAGGACTTATTCAACTCCGTAAATCAACCAATGCATTTCGTTTGGGAGATAAAGAACTGGTTGACCGTAATATCAGTTTAATCGCTGCCCCAGAGATAAAAGAGAACGATTTGATCATTGCCTACAAAAACCAATCAACAGACCAAACAGGTGATTACTATGTCTTCTTAAATGCAGACCGTTCTGAAAGAACATTAACGCTTCCTGTTGATTTAACAAAAGGAACAGTGATCGTGGATCAAGATGAAGCAGGGATATCACAGGTAGAGAACCCTTCAGGTTATGTTTTGAAGAAAGATTCCATCACTTTGGAGCCGCTTACCGCTGTCGTTATCAAAATGAATTCATCTGCTGAAAACCCTGCGGTACCAGAACCTTCAGAGCCATCAGAACCTTCTGTACCGTCAAAACCAACCCATACAACTCCTACAGCGTCTTCCGGATCAGGTCAAGAAGAGAAGTGGGAGCAAGAGTTAACTGCTTTGCTTACTAACATTCCTGCAGATCCGAAGACAGCTGCAAAAGAAATTGTAGGTATAGTTAAACCACTACTCACCGTGAATAAATTCAGTACCACCATAGACCAGACGGGAACTACAATCGTTACACCTGACTCCTCCGCATTGAATCAAGCCTATAAACGTCTTCATAGCGCACGGGATCAGATTTCAAAACTAAATAAAACACAGCATAAAGATCTGTTGCTTATATTACAGCAAGAGCTTCAGGTGGTACTCGATACAAAATCAGTTCAAGGGGAAAAGATAGCCGTCGATCTTCAGACTTCTTTTGTAGAACAAGTCCATCAATTATCATCAGGCGTTCAGTTTATATCAAATTCAGGAAGTGTGACGATCCCAGCAGGGGCGATCGAGGCGAACCATTTTATTCCTAATGGCTCTTTTGTAATAACATTATCCAAAGCTTCTGATTCCTCAACTGCGCATGATGCTTCTATGAAAGCAGTGGGAGATGGACTGACTTTCTCAATGAAGGTCATTCAAAATGGAAATGGCGGCGCCACGAGTGAAATTCATCATTTCGTAAAACCTGTGTTGCTAGAAGGATTGAACCTGTCAGAACAAGTGTCAAACTTGAATAAGACAGGATGGTATATGAAATCTAGTGATGATCAAAAGCGTAAGTACGTAAGTGATGTAAATGAGACACAGGTCAACTTATTAGAAACAAAACAAACGGGAACCTACTTCTTGCTTGAATCAACACTTACGTTCAGTGATATCCATCATAGCTATGCTAAAAATGATATTGAGTATCTTAGTGCAAGACAGATCGTAAATGGAATAACAAACAGTACATTTGCTTCTCAGATGAAGGTGACGAGGGGACAGGTTGCGGTTATTCTTGGCCGGATGTTAGGTCTATCTGAGGAGACAGCTGCAAAACATAAATTCACAGATGTTGAACCTCAGAAGTTTTACAGCGGTTATATAAATGCTCTGTCTTCAGCTGGAATTGTAGAAGGAGATCCTAATCATACGTTCCGCCCAGAACAAAACATCACCCGAGAAGAAACGATAACTGCCCTGATGAATGCGTATGAATACAAAACAGGTCAGAAATTATCCGATATTCCAGGGTATGAAGAAGCTGAATTCCGTGATATTTCTGAGGTAAGTGCTTATGCGAAATCTGCTGTGAAAGCGGCTAAAGCGCTTGGAATCATAGAAGGGAATGGGGGACAATTTCAGCCAAAAGAAATAGCCACTAGGGAGCAACTCGCGAAAATGGCAGTACAGTTCCTGAAATCTACGGATGCAGTAACTGAAGAATAAGCAGAAGGATAACAAGGAATGATTCTTGCAAATTTTCTTCTTATATTTGAATGAAAAAAGGGACAGCGAGCATGCTGTCCCTTTTTTCTATTTTGTTAGAAATGTTCGAGTACCAATTTTCCAATCATATTCCCTTGTTCGACGATGGAATGAGCTTTTCTGAGATTAGCTGCATGGATTGGTTCAAGTCTCTTCGTAAGTGTCGTTTGGATCTTCTTCTGATCCGCAAGAGTACTTAGTTTATTAAGGATGTCGTGCTGTCTGATCATATCTTCAGTCTCATACATGGCCCGAGTAAACATATACTCCCAGACCAATCCTGCACTTTTGCTTTTCAGCGGAGAGAGGTCGAGGGGATGATCCGATTCAACGATAGTTCCTATTGTCCCTTGGGGTGCAATCAGTTCACACATCGCTTCATAATGCTCTCCCGTACTATTTAGACAGAAGATGTAGTCAATATAGGTGTAACCTAGTTCTCTAACTTGAAAGACCAGATCTTCTCTATGATTTACCACATGATCTGCGCCTTGTTTCTTAACCCAGTTGATAGATTCCGGGCGAGAGGCCGTAGCAATGACTGTTAGACCAGCATACTTACCTAGCTGCGTTGCGATCGAACCCACTCCACCTGCTCCGCTAATAATAAGGAGTGTTTTATTCTGATTATCATTCGCATTTTCAGAGATGCCGATTCTATCAAACATCCCTTCCCAAGCAGTTAGGCCTGTTAAAGGCAGAGCTGCAGCTTCTGCAAAAGATAATGAAGCAGGCTTACCTCCTACGATCCGCTCATCAACAAGATGAAATTCACTATTTCCCCCCTGGCGAGTGATTGTTCCCGCGTAGAATACTTCATCTCCTGGTTTAAATAACGTGCAGGATTCACCCGTTTCTTCCACAATACCCGCCACATCATAACCAAGTATTTTGGGCTGTTCTTCTTTTTTATCCTTAGGTGCTCGGACCTTTGTATCTACGGGATTTACAGAGATCGCCTTTACTTTTACTAGCAAATCTCGACCGGACGGAGTTGGTTTTTCTATGGTTAAGTCCATGAGACTCTCTGGATCTTCAATAGGTAAGTATCTATATAACCCCACCGCTTTCATTAGCTTATCTGACATGATGAATCCTCTCCTTTTTACATATGTTCTTCATTCTCTCATCATACACTCCCTATATTACTAACCATGTTTTTGCGGAGCTATGCAGTGATGATATTCACGGAGGAATCTATGGAGAATGTATGTTTATGATTGATGATTCTTATAAAAAGGGTAAGAAGAGGGAGGAGGGATGTACAGATGATCGTAATAACACATATCGGATTATCCGTTCCAGATTTAGATCAAGCGATACGTTGGTATGAAGAAGTGCTCGGTTTTGAAAAAATAGCAGGTCCATACTCTTTCGATCAAAAAAGCGAGAATGAACATAATATGACAAACGACCTGCAAGGACAGGAAGTACGGAAAATGCGAAATGCTCATTTAACTTGTGGGAATCAGGTGGGACTTGAATTATTTGAATTCGAGGAGCCGAGAAGACAACAGGTGCCAAAGGGAGAATATGATGGATTCTTTCATCTTTGTTTGCTGGTAGACGATATTGAAGCGGTGGCTAACCGGATTGAGGCTGCAGGCGGTAAAAAGACAAGTGAAATGTGGAATACGAGGACTGATAAACCTTATTACCTGCAGTATTGCGAAGATCCGTTCGGAAATATTCTTGAATTATATAACAAAAGTACGGAACTAATGTATGGAAATAAAGAAAACTAACGTTTTATCTATAAGAAATAAGGAGAACTTCCACTTGGGTCATGGACCTGATCTTGTGGGAGTTTTTTTTATTTTGGATACGAATAGGGGTTCCTAATAAGGTTTATCAGCTTAACTAATAAGTGCTATAAGATGATTCTAATTGACCAGGTATTAACAGCTGTGGTAGTTTCAGTATAGATAAATAATTCTGATGAACTTACTGAGAATTAAATTCAATCATCCGAGGTGGATCTTATTGGAACTTCAGGCGAATAACAGCCCATTTACTCAGGAACAGACGGAACTACTTAATCGTTTATTACCTACTCTATCACAAACACAGCTCATTTGGTTAAGTGGATATTTTACCGCCAAACAAGCTGCTGGAACTCAAGTTGTTTCTAGTGATGGACCAAGCAGTCCAGTTTCTACGATCAATGAGACTTCAGCTCCTGCAGCTGTAGTTAGTAAAGACATTACAGTGCTATTCGGTTCTCAAACTGGTAATAGTAGCAGCCTAGCTAAAAAAATGACGAAAAAACTGGAGGAGCAAGGATTCCAAGTGAATCTGAGCTCGATGAGTGATTTTAAGACAAACCAACTTAAAAAGCTTCAAAACCTCCTCATTGTAGTCAGTACTCATGGAGAAGGGGAACCGCCGGATAGTGCGATTGCATTCCATGAGTTTTTGAATAGTAAACGTGCACCGAAGCTTGAACAGCTGAAATATTCCGTTCTTGCGCTTGGGGATACCTCTTATGAGTTCTTCTGCCAAACAGGTAAAGATTTTGATACACGCCTTGAAGAACTTGGGGCAAGTCGTCTGACACCGCGTATCGATTGTGATGTTGATTTTGATGAATCTGCTGCGGAATGGATGAGTCAGGTATTAGAATCCCTGGGTGAGAAGTCGGCCGCAAATCTAGTAAGTGTAAGCAGTGTAGGTGCAGCAGCATCTGTTGCCACAGAGTCAGTATATAGCCGCTCCAATCCATTCCAGGCTGAAGTGCTTGAGAATCTGAATCTGAACGGACGAGGATCGGACCGGGAAACAAGGCATTTGGAATTATCACTGGAAGGTTCGGGGCTCACTTATCAGGCAGGCGACAGTCTCGGAATTTATCCGCAGAATCACCCGGAACTTGTTGAAGATATCATCTCAGCTTCGGGGTGGAATGCAGAAGAACTCGTGTCCTTATCCAAAAATAAAGGCGAAGTTTCATTAAGAGAAGCTCTTCGATCCCATTATGAAATTACCGTTCTTACCAAACCGCTGCTTGAGCAGATTGTGAAGATTACAGCAAATGCTGAACTGAGAAAACTGCTTGAACCAGGCAATGAACAACAGCTCCGCAGTTATATTTCGGAACATGATTTACTTGATCTTATACAGGATTACAAGCTCGAAGGTGTATCTGCTAAAGACTTGGTATCTGTGCTTCGTAAAGTTCCAGCTAGACTATATTCGATAGCAAGCAGTCCAAGTGCTTATCCAGATGAAGTGCATTTGACGGTGCGTACAGTTCGCTACGAACACAAAGGACGTAATCGGTACGGAGTATGCTCTACACAACTGGCAGAACGCATTCAGCCAGGGGAGACATTACCTGTTTTTATCCAGCATAATGATGGGTTTAAGCTTCCTGATAGCCCTGACGCGCCGATCATCATGATTGGACCAGGTACGGGTGTTGCGCCGTTTAGAGCATTTCTTGGTGAAAGAGAAGAAAGCGGCAGCGAGGGCAAGAACTGGCTCTTTTATGGAGATCAGCATTTTGCAACCGACTTTCTCTATCAAGTGGAATGGCAGCGCTGGCTTGCAGACGGAATTCTTACCAATATGGATGTTGCCTTCTCCCGTGACACGGATCAGAAAGTATACGTTCAACACCGGATGCAGGAAAGAAGCCGAGAGATTTATGAGTGGCTGCAAGAAGGTGCATACATCTATGTATGTGGGGATGAGAAAAAGATGGCACACGACGTTCATTCCACGCTTGCTGCCATCCTTGTACAAGAAGGCGGCATGACGATGGAACAAGCAACCGATTATCTGATAGAGCTTCAACAGCAAAAACGATACCAGCGTGATGTCTATTAAGCCTACGGCTTTAATAGATACGAGAGGAGATTCCAGCATGGCTATAAATGAACTTTATCCACCTCAGAATGCGCCTCACAGTGATGTCGAGGAGATTAAACGCCGCAGTGATTTCTTAAGAGGAAGTCTTGTCCAAACTTTAAAAGATCCAATCACAGGATCCATTCCGGAAGATGATAACCGGTTAATGAAACACCACGGAAGTTACATGCAGGATGATCGTGACTTGCGTAATGAGCGTGCCAAACAAAAGCTTGAGCCGGCATATCAGTTCATGCTTCGTGTTCGCGCCTCAGGTGGAGTGGTCACGCCAGAACAATGGCTTATGATGGACCGTATCTCACATAAGTATGGTAATGACACCATCCGTTTAACCACTCGTCAGTCTTTTCAGCTGCATGGAGTACTGAAGTGGAATCTAAAGAATACCATTCGTGAAGTAAACGATGCGCTGCTCAGCACCTTGGCAGCGTGCGGGGATGTAAACCGGAACGTAATGTGTAATCCGAACCCTTACCAGTCTGAAGTACACGAAGAAGTATACGAGTGGGCTCGCAAAGTAAGTGAGCATCTCGATCCGAGAACGCGTGCTTACCACGAGATCTGGCTGGATGAAGAGAAGATTATCGATAGCCGTGACAACGAATGGGAACAAGAACCGATCTATGGAGCTGTATACTTACCGCGTAAGTTTAAGATCGGGATTGCAGTACCTCCAATGAATGATGTCGATGTATTTTCACAGGATTTAGGTCTTATCGCCATCGTAGAAGATGGGAAACTGAAGGGATTTAATGTCTCTGTCGGCGGCGGGATGGGAATGTCTCACGGAGATACCAAGACGTATCCGCAAGTTGGTAAGGTCATTGGTTTCTGCACGCCTGAGCAAATGGTTGATATTGCTGAGAAAATTGTAACCATTCAGCGGGACTACGGAGATCGTGCGGTTCGGAAGCATGCTCGTTTTAAATATACGATTGATGACCGCGGTATAGGCTGGCTAAAGAATGAATTAACCGCAAGACTGGGTTATTCCCTGGAAGAAGCAAGACCTTATGAATTTGATCATAACGGAGATCGTTACGGCTGGATTCAAGGAAGCAATGGGAAGTGGCATTTCACGCTGTTTATCCAGAATGGCCGTATCGTAGATCTTGAGGATTACCCGCTCATGACAGGACTTCGCGAAATTGCCAAGATTCACAAAGGGGATTTCCGCTTAACAGCGAATCAGAACCTGATCATTGGTAATGTAGGGAACAAAAGCAAGAAGAAGATTGAAAAATTGATTCAGGAATACAGACTCACAGATGGACTTCATTATTCTGCTCTTCGCAGAAGCTCGATGGCTTGTGTTGCGCTTCCTACCTGCGGACTGGCTATGGCTGAATCTGAACGTTATTTACCTTCCTTAATGGACAAAATCGAGCCTATGCTCGAACGTAATGGCCTTCGTGATAAAGAGATTGTGATTCGGATGACCGGTTGTCCTAATGGATGTGCTCGTCCGATGCTCGCAGAACTTTCGTTTATTGGAAAAGGTCCTGGTAAGTACAATATGTACTTAGGCGGAGCTCATAATGGATCTCGTCTTAATAAACTTTATAAGGAAAACATCGGGGAAACCGAGATTTTGGAATCTCTTGAGCCGATCATTTCAAGATATGCTGTAGAACGTTACGATGGTGAACACTTCGGTGATTTCGTGATCCGTGCGGAGTACGTAGCAGCAGTTTATGACGGTCAGCAATTTCATGCGTAATCGATAGTATACAGAGGTGCCTAGTACAGGCGCCTCTTCTATTTGTTTTTATATCATTTGACATACAAAGAAATCGTTGAAAATACATAAGGTTAATGATAACGTATGCGAAGATGCTGAGCGGCCATCTATAGCAGAGTCTACATAACATGTAATTACATACGATGGGGTGGTACTTCAACATGGCAACATTATTTCTGGTTATTATTTATCTTTCTTTTATTAGCTTAGGATTACCAGATTCATTGATTGGTGTAGCTTGGCCGGTTATGCAGCCAGATATCGGCGCATCTTTTGAATCAGCAGGTCTTTTATCTATGGTAGTGGCAGGGGGAACGATCGTATCCAGCCTTGCGAGCGGGAAAATTATTGAAAAGTTAGGGACGGGGTTAGTCACGCTGATCAGCTGTGTAATGACAGCAGGCGCATTGTTTGGCTTTTCTTTTGCTCCCTCTCTAGCATGGCTTATATTGTTAGCGATTCCACTTGGACTCGGCGCAGGGGCGGTTGATTCAGGGCTTAATCATTATGTTGCAACTCATTACAAAGCACATCATATGAGCTGGCTTCATTGTTTTTGGGGAGTAGGTGCGACCGCAGGTCCTATTATTATGTCCTTTTATATTGCAAGTAATGGGTGGAGAAATGGGTATACTGCTGTTGCATTTGTCCAGTTCGGACTCGTTATACTGCTTTTTGTGACACTACCGCTGTGGAAAAAGGTCGCTGCACTGCATCAGTCTTCTGGTCCAGAAGCGAAGGGTGCTTCTACAGGTGCAGAAGAAGAGCAGAGCGCAGATTCTGACCAAACTGGAATAAAACCACTAAAAATTAGAGGCGTGAAGGTTACGCTCATTGCATTCTTATTCTATTGTGGAGTTGAAATGACTGTAGGGTTATGGGGAGCGAGCTTTCTGGTGGGAATAAAAGAGTTATCTGCCGAGACGGCGGCAACGTGGGTATCCATGTATTATGGAGGAATTACCGTAGGCAGATTGATTACGGGATTTATTACGTTAAAAGTGAGTAATCAAACCTTAATTCGTATGGGACAAATAACCGCGCTTTGTGGTGTAGTACTCCTGCTGCTGCCTTTACATAGCATATTTGCTCTCTTTGGTCTTGTTCTCATCGGATTAGGACTTGCCCCGATTTTTCCATGCTTACTGCATGAAACACCCGTCCGTTTTGGCAAGGAGCACTCTTCACGTATAATGGGATATCAGATGGCCGTTGCTTATACAGGAACGACATTTCTTCCACCATTGTTCGGCGTACTTGCATCGCAATGGACCGTTGCTTTATTTCCCGTTGTGGTCTTCCTTTTCATCGTTGCCATGTTTATGGGATCAGAAAAGGTCAACCGTATGATTCAGCATCAGTAATCTATAAGGACGTGTTACCGTGGCAGAGCCGCTTAAAAATGTATATAATGAAGCTTTTTTGCTTCAGTTAAGTCAAAAAATATCAGCTGTTTATTCTCCTTTTTCAGTAGAATCCTTCATTCAGCAAGTCATGGATAAGAACTGGGAAGAGAAAGCTTTAAAAGAACGAATGCGTACGATCACGTTAGCGATGGGATCTTTTTTACCTGAGAATTACGAAGATTCCATCCAGATCTTATTTACCGTGAACGAATTTTGTTCCGGTTTTCCATATCTGATCATGCCAGACTTTGTGGAGGTCTTTGGTCAAGAGGAACAGCATTGGGACCTATCCATGCAGGCATTAGAAAAATTCACACAGCACTCCTCTGCGGAGTTTGCAGTAAGGCCATTCATTATCCGCCATCCGGAAAGAATGATGGAACAAATGATAAAATGGTCTCTACATCCTGTTGACCATGTAAGACGCTTAGCTAGTGAAGGGTGCAGACCTAGACTGCCTTGGGGACAGGCGCTCACCCTATTTAAACAAGATCCAGCTCCGATTCTTCCGATTCTGGAACAATTAAAGGCAGATCCTTCTCTATATGTACGCAAGAGTGTTGCCAATAACTTAAATGACATAGCCAAGGATCATCCGAATATCGTAATAGAAACGGCGCGTAGATGGATTGGGCAAGACCCCCATACGGACTGGATTGTAAGACACGGCTGCAGAACACTGATACGTAAAGCAGAACCAGAGGTGATGGCTCTCTTCGGATATGCTGAATCAGCGGAAGGGGCAGCATTAGTAACTGAGGCAGCGATTACGGCGAGTCCAGCCGCCTTGCACATCGGAGAAAGCTGTGATCTTAGTTATAACCTAATTGTAAGGGAAGGCGATCCTGCGCGGCTGCGTATCGAGTATGGAATAGATTTTGTGAAGTCGAGCGGACAAGTTTCACGTAAGAAGTTTCTATTGTCTGATAAAACGGTAGCGGGAGGAACACGTCTCAGTGGATCTAGAAAACACCGCTGGGCTGATTTAACGACCCGCAAGCATTATGTAGGGGTTCACCAAATCGCACTCCTCATTAATGGGCAGGAATCAGCATTTACGGAGATTGATTTGAAGCCTGCTAACTTCTCTGATTAATCCCTTTGAATTTATATACCTACGACCGAGACTGCTCAACTTCATTGAGCAGTCTTTTTTACGTCAACTCGGGGTAGGTTCCTGTTGATAATCTAGCTTTGTTTCTTAAGATGAAGATGAGCAAAAGGACACTTGGACTCTGCCGTCGAAGTATTATCATCATTTAGGAAATACTGCTTCCATTCATAATTGTCCTGACTTCCGTATGTTTGGAGATCGGGATGAATACCCACCTCGTCATAAGCTTCAATTCGTTCTCTTATTTTTGTTTTGAGCTGTGCAGATGCTTGAGCATTGGAATTAAACTCGGTAAGTACCCAGCGCGGCGTTATCGCATATATAAAATACGGGAAATAGCGGCTTTGTCTGCAATCGTGTGCGGGGGTTGCGCAGTACATAAAATACTGTTCGCCCGCATAACAATATTCCCATGCATGATGGTGCGGATCGGTTGGGATATGAGAGGGCCATTCTTCTTGATCCCTGCTGCTAACTTTACTTAGGAGGTCCCAGAACAATTGACGATAATCAGAGACCTGGTAGTTCTTTTGTATATCTGGCGGAGTATCGAAGAAAGCAATTAATGAAGTGTATTTACCAAATGCTTGAGACTGCTCTCCATACATACTCAGCAGTTCAGCAAGTTCATCAGCTGCCTGATCGGACCTCGGATCACTAAGAAAACCATATCTAAAGTGATTTAATTTAAATCCAATTGTAGCAGGTATACAAGGAAACTTATGTGTTTTATCTGTCATTTTCAATTCAAAAAGTTGAAAGGCATCTTGCTGCCATCCCCCTAGTGACAAAGTGCTTAGTTTTTCTTTCTCAAACAAGAGCATGTATGACTTCCTCCTTTGTTGCTAACGTATTAATGGAGGTCGTTATGTGTGTTTGTCCTATCTATTTAGTTTTAGCATGAAAGGAACGAATAGATGATCATAACTTTTATCATTGCTTGTGAAATTGGATTTTGGATATTCGTATTGGGCGGTCTCTACTGCAGGTATGTATTACATAAGAAAAGACTCGGAAATATACTTCTCTTCTGTACTCCGGTCATTGATCTTGCTCTGCTTGTTGCTACTGTAATTAGTCTTCAAAATGGTGCCCCAGCGACGTTTGCTCACGCACTAGCTGCTGTATATATTGGTGTGTCGATCGGGCTAGGACATCGAATGATTAGTTGGATGGATCAGAGGTTTGCTTATTGGTTTGCCAAAGGGCCAAAACCGCAGAAGAAGTATGGAAAAGAACATGCTAGAGAAGAAATGCGAGGCTTTGCCGCCCACTTGGTGTCTTGGCTGATTGGCTGCTCGCTGCTATACGGTATGATAATTTGGATAAATAACGAGTTGAATTCGGAACCTTTCCGAGAAACGATAAAGGTCTGGTCTATTATCCTTGTTTTTGATCTATTGATCAGTGCAAGCTACACGCTTTGGCCCCGCCTTGAAAAGCAGAGTAAAACAAATAGTTAGCATAAAATTGTTGTGAAAGTTTGAAGGATGCCAAAAGGCATTCTTCTTTTATTTTGGCTATGTTAAATCTCAATGTTGATGATTAGTCAAAAAATAAACGCCCTATAAAGGGCGGTTTAATAAGTTATCGTGCTTCGTTAGGTCGATGAGGTAATAAGGAATTACTCAGCATGTTTAAAATTCTTATCATCCTTACCTTCCATAGGAGCAACGCCATTTTGAGTTATATCTTTGTTTTCTGATTTATAGTTATATTTATAAACATAAATTACGTTCGGCTCATCGTTAAAAACTACATTAATGGCATAAGGACCTCCGAACTTACCTTCTCCTGATTTATTATATTTAACTTCGATATTAAACTCATTTTCTTTGTAGCCTTTTGAAACAAGATGAGCGACCACTTTCTGTTTAACCGATTCTTCAGATTCTGGTGGTCCTGAAAATATATTGCAAGCAGTTGAAAGAATACTCATTGTCAAGATAATAATTAGCAAAGCAACATTTCTCTTAAATATCATGCATATCTTCTCCCTAAACATTTTGACCAACATATCTTTCTTATTCGATGTGGTATTCTCATATTCCTTGCTGTCTAAGTAACGAAACCAAGCCAAATAATGTTTGGTTGCAACACCATTGAAACGCTCCATCCATTTCTTCAAGCGGCTGTAGTAACTGTTTACGTTTTGGATATGGTAAACGTCCTTAACGCGCTGTTTTCCAATGGATTTGAATCGGTAATGAGCCAATCCTTTTGAATTCGCATAAAAGCTGAATGCTCTCCATGAATCAGTGCAAAGCACGTTTGAGTCGGATAGATGTCCACCAATCGCTTCATCCAGCTTTGATCTATCGTTATGAATGAATTTACATATATAAATTAAGGAGCTTTTATGAAATAGCGTTACTGTTCTTGCCTATTCGGGTATAGATAATCAGATGCAAGATCGGGTTCAGATTCCTATTTGCCTCAAGATTATACTAGAAAAGGATGAGGATACATGAAAAAGACAATTGCAGATGCGGTAGTAGATTCTCTTATTAACGCAGGAGTGAAACGGATTTATGGAATCGTTGGCGATTCTTTGAATGCGGTACTCGACTCCGTTCGAAGATCAGGAAAAATCGAATGGATTCATGTACGGCATGAAGAAGTGGCTGCATTTGCAGCAGGCGCGGATGCGGAATTAGAAGGAAGTATTGCTGTATGTGCAGGGAGCAGCGGACCTGGGAATCTCCATCTAATTAATGGACTCTATGATTGTTACCGAAATCGTGTACCCGTGCTGGCCTTGGCTGCGCAAATTCCAAGTGACGAAACCGGCAGCGGTTATTTTCAGGAGACACATCCGGAGCAAATCTTCCAGGAATGCAGTGCTTTCTGTGAAGTGATTATGACAAAAAAACAAATGCCTCGAACGATTTCGATGGCGATTCAGACAGCTGTTGCTAACTCCACGGTATCTGTTGTTATTCTGCCCGGGGATATCGCGGCATTAGAAGCAGGAGAAGATGAAGTGCCCGAGCAAACTTCGTATATTACGAAACCGGTGATTCATCCTTCTGAAGAGGAATTAGCAATCCTTGCTGGGTATTTGAATGCAGGTAAAAATGTAACTTTGCTCTGCGGGGCAGGGGCAAAAGATGCTCGCAAAGAGCTCATGGAGCTCTGTAGTATTTTGAAATCCCCTATGGTAACGGCTCTGCGCGGTAAGGAGTATTTAGAAGACAATAATCCGTATTTCGTCGGTCTGACGGGTCTTCTTGGATACTCTTCTGGATACAAAGCAGTTATGGACTGTGATGTCCTGTTCATGCTCGGTACTGACTTCCCTTATCGGCAGTTTTATCCGGAGAATGCAACCATACTCCAAGTGGATATCGATGCATCCCATTTGGGTAGACGGGCTCCTCTTACGTATGGATTATGCGGAACGGTAAAGGATACGCTGCAGAAACTACAGCCTTATCTAACGATAAAAGAAGATACAAAACATCTGGAGAAGTCTGTGGAACGTTATGTAAAAGATCGGAAAGAACTTGATGGATATGCTGAATTTAAACCGGGGCATACGCCGATCCATCCTCAGTATGTAACTCGTCTAATCAATGAAATGGCATCCGATGATGCAATCTTCACTTGTGACGTCGGAACACCTACCGTTTGGGCTGCTCGTTATTTAGAGCTACACGGCGAGCGCCGTCTGTTAGGTTCGTTTATTCATGGAACCATGGCAAATGCTTTGCCACAAGCCATCGGTGCTCAGGTAGCTACTCCGGATCGCCAAGTGATTTCACTCTCCGGGGATGGCGGACTTTCGATGCTGCTTGGAGATCTACTAACGCTTAAACAGCATCAGCTCCCCATCAAAGTAATTGTGTATAACAATGATGCACTTGGTTTTGTGGAACTCGAGATGAAAGCAGCAGGATATTTAGAGACAGGGACAGACCTTGCAAATCCAAACTTTGCAGCTGTAGCAAGTGGTCTTGGGATTGAAGGAATCAGAGTCGATAAGCCAGAAGATCTTCCAGCGGCCTTAGAACGAGCTTTCATGATTGATGGTCCTGTTATTGTAGATGTGGCAGTGAATCGCCAAGAACTGTCTATGCCGCCGAAAATTAGTCTAGAGCAAGCGCAAGGTTTCACGATATGGGCTGCAAAAGCATTGCTGAATGGAGAAGGTAATAAAATCATTGATCTCGCGAAAAGTAACCTATTAAGATAATTGGTAAGATACCATGGATGGTCAATTTCATAATACAGACTTGACTACTGGGAATAATTGGTTTAATCTATTCTCCATAGCTAAGCCGATTGGACAGCCAAAGGCTCTAAGTCTCTCTTTTCTTATGATTAGAGAGGCCTAGAGCCTTTTTGTATATCTGCAAAGCTTAAAAACGCTGTTACATAGGAACGAGAGGAGATAGATACATGGGACACCCTACAATTTATCCGACAGGAACCACCGTTTATTTACCTAACAAAGCATGGAGTGGTTACACCATCTTTCAAGCCGCAGATACGGGCGCTCTGCTCATTGATATGAATGGGAGAGAAGTGCGCTTATGGAAAGGGCTTAGAGGTTTCCCGAATAAACTGTTCCCGGGCGGTTACGTTCTTGGAAGCACCGCAGAGCGAGATCCGAAGTATGGATTTCAGGATGAAGCCAATTTGGTTCAAGTTGATTGGGACGGTAATGTGGTATGGAAATTCGACCATTACGAGTGGATTGAAGATCCTGGACACAGCGGAGAATGGATGGCTCGTCAGCATCATGATTATCAGCGTGAAGGAAGCTCTGTGGGGTACTATGCTCCTAATCAAGAGCCGAAGATTGACTCGGGTAACACTCTTATTTTGGCTCATAAAAATGTAAACCGTCCTGAAATATCTGATATCGAACTGCTTGATGATACGATTATTGAAGTTGATTATGAAGGCAATATCGTGTGGGAATGGGCCGTCAGTGACCATTTTGATGAACTTGGATTTGATGAGGAAGCAAAACAAGCGATTTATAAAGATCCCAATACTCGGGGATTTGGTGAACATGCAGGGGACTGGATGCATATTAATTCCGTTTCGGTTCTTGGACCCAATAAACATTATGATGCGGGTGACCAACGTTTTCATCCAGATAACATCATATGGGATGCAAGAGAATCGAATATTATCGCTATTATTGATAAAACATCCGGAAACATTGTCTGGCAGCTTGGGCCAAACTATGATACGGAAGAAACGAAGCACATTGGCTGGATTATCGGTCAACATCATGCTCATCTTGTACCCAAAGGTCTTCCTGGAGAAGGAAACATCCTTATTTTTGATAATGGTGGTTGGGGTGGTTATGGCCGGCCTGGTCCGGTATCCTCTGATGGGCTAAAAGTGGCTCGTCGTGACTACTCACGCGTGCTTGAGATTAATCCCGTTACTCTTGAGATTGAATGGCAATACACGCCTACAGAAGCAGGATTTGTTGCTCCGCTGGATTCATACCGATTCTATAGTCCGTATATCAGCTCTGCGCAGCGTTTGCCAAATGGAAATACGCTAATTACAGAGGGAGCAGATGGACGAATATTTGAGGTAACAAGAGATCATGAACTGGTATGGGAGTATATTTCCCCCTATAAAAATAAACGAAATGCGAACATGGTATACCGTGCTTACCGAGTCCCTTACGAATGGGTACCACAGCTTAAACTTCCGGTTCAGACGGAGATTGCCCCGATCAGCGTTGCCGATTTCCGTTTGCCTGGTGCTGCGCCAAGAGGGGCTGCCGTTACCGTAGTCATTGAAGGAGCCGTCTCCTATGATGATGGAGCCTTTTGTGTAGCTACCACAGATGAATCACTGCTCAAAGATGCAGATGTAGCGGAGTGAATGGATTATGCGGCACGTTTTGAACTAGAGCGATGCTTTATGATCAGTAAGATAAAAAGGATTAGTGGAAACCCAAATTGTAACAAGGTAAACACGTAAGCGCTTGTCTTCATCCATCCCAAATGCTGGTGGAAGTCTTTTTCTATAAAAGAAGCTCCATAGATGATACCGCCCACCGGCAAAATCCATTTTTTAATTTGAACTGTAGTTAAGCGAACAAGACTCTGTACTGCACAATAATAAAAAATTACCATTTTGAATAACAGACTAAAGTAAAGGAGCAAGACGACGAGAATATCAATCCTTTCGATAAACTTCAGATTAGATAAAGTACGAGCTGACTTAACGAAGGGTAAATAAATAATAGAGTTCAGCTCCGGACCAAGTATGGCGATCAATATTGCGGTAAGAAATACAAGAAAGAGACTGACACCTAAGTATGCAAAAAGAATTCCTTTCATCGGGACCCCTGGTTTGTTCCATTTGTGCCATATCATTAAGAATACGATCATTTGTCCAAAGGGAAGCGTTAGGGTTCCCGGTATCGAAGTACTCAGTACAGGAATGAAGCCATGTTCCAATATCGGGGTTAACTCACGGAAGTTAACTGATCCGAGTACAATCATTAAACAAATAATGGTTCCAAATAGAAGGGCGATAATGGGAAGCAGAATCTCGGGAAATCTAGAAATCACCTCAAATCCTTGCCAGAGAAAATAAGAAGCAGTTAGTACGAAAATAAGCATAGTTATGTACATGGGTGTGAGCGGGAGAATAGACAATGATGTTAATTCTCCCAAATCACGAACATTCCGCATGGCTTCATAGCTGAAGTACAAGAAATATAATACACCGAGAGCATACCCGGCAATTTTGCCAAAAGCATGCTGTAGTATCTCAATTAGATCAAGTTTTGGAGCCTTTTTTTGAATCCCAAGAAACAGTAGTACACCTATCAAACCGAGAATCGCTCCCATACCTACAGCAATCCAGGAATCACGCCCTGCATCTTTGCCAGGACTCACGATCATTGAGCTGCCGATTTCAAACATGATGATCATATAAATGATCTGTGTCGTGGATATTTGTTCTTTACGGCTGCTCATCCTGATTCCGCTCCTTTTTTATCTATTTTCCTGCAGCAAGGCTTTAAATGATCGTCCCTGCATCCCTGTATTTTTGATTTGGATCTGTACGTGTGGTCGGACTTCAATATTTCTATAGGTTTGATCCCATAATTCCTTTTGTTGAATTTCGTTCCAACGAGCAGGATCTTGCCGGTGAATCCGGACAGAAAATTGTGCAGGATCCGCGTCCATCTCGCGTATTTTACGCCAAGCATTCTCTATTGCCTCTGTCAGTTTATCTTCAATAGAAGCTTGCATTTTGTTTATGGATTCTCTGTTAACTTCGATATCACTACCAATTTCATTAATATCTCCTTCACCTTTTACATGGATATCGATGACGTAATTTTCTCCATTCCAGGCAACTTTAACTTTAGAAGAAGCAGCTCGTAGCTGAAAAGAGGCATCTTCTTTATCTGTTCGATCGGGATTGGGTGAGAAGGATAAAGAAGTGCTATTGATTCGATTAGCTAGTAACCCCCATCCTAAAGATTCATTCTTATTGAGCCATCCCACTCTTTTGTCATTTTTAAACACAGCTAGACGAGTTAGTTCAAGCCGAGAGGGGGAGTCGGTCGTTCCTTTTTCATCTTCTTTATCTATAATTTCTTTTCCAACAAGTTCGATCTCAGGGACTACTGCGCTGTTTGATACAGAACTGATATCTTTAGCGAGTTCATATAATCGAACTGCGGGAAACAAAGATTCATCCGTTGATTCCTGCTCAATCAAAGTCTCAATTCCTGATCCTTGATTCTCTGAAAGCTGAACAATTTGACTGAGTAATTCTCCGGCGTTGCCCTTCGTTATAAATACATATAGCGTCTCACGACAATTTTCCCTTCTTAAAAAAACATCAACAAGCTCTGAAATTCCATGGGTAGCAGTATCGTCACTTAAGAACATAATTCGTGAGTTTGGAAAATAAAGCTGTCTTGTACTGGACAAATCGGCACGGCTAATGGTCTCCATAATCGTCTTTCCTAGATAAGAAAACGTGTAAAATGGGGGAATAGGAGCATTACCTCCGGTTGTTCCACCTTGTCCAGGAGCTGGGTTTACGATCTGAAAGGTAGCTTTCCATGATTCACCCGCTCTGTCGTATGCAGAGCCAGAAACAATTCCGATTTCATTGAGTTCATTTCGATCCCAACAAGCACTAAGTAAGGTCATCAACAAAAGACTGAGGATCAGAACTAATCTTCGTAATACATACTGCAGAAATTTACTCATGGTTTTTCTTTCCTTGTCTTTTTTTGTTCTTTTTTCGTAAGAAATCAGGTCTATCCCCCATGCTCCGTATTGGTTTGCGGATTAACACATCTTTTAGTTCCGAAGGTTTTAGAGGTGCAATAGGTGACAAATAAGGCACGCCGAATGAGCGAAGTCCAAGTAAATGTACAAGGATAGTCGCAACAAGAGTCAAAATTCCATATAAACCTAATACACCGGCAGCCAGCATCATGACATAGCGAAGCAGACGTATGGAATTAGATATAGACTGAGAAGGAAGCACTAAGTTAGAGATGGCTGAAATTGAAACAATAATGACCATCGCTGCCGAGATAAATCCAGCTTCTACAGCAGCCTGGCCGAGAACAAGCGCCCCTACGATAGAAATCGCTGAGGATATTGCGCGCGGCATCCGGACTCCGGCTTCTCGAAGAATATCAAACGCAAGCTCCATCAGGATACCTTCAAATAAAGCAGGAAAAGGCACGCCTTCCCTTTGAGACGCCAAACTAATAATCAAAGGGGTAGGCAGCATATCTTGATGGTACGTAGTGATTGCAATGAATAAGGCAGGCAATAGAAGAGATACACAATAACAAAAATAACGGATGATTCGAAGAAAGGAAGCAATATCAATCCGCTGATAATAATCTTCACTTGTTTGAAAAAAACTAAAAAAGGTGAAGGGTGCAAGCAGTGCAAAAGGAGTGCCTTCCACAATGATCCCAACCTGACCTTCAAGAATACCCGCAGCAAGAGAGTCGGGCCGTTCTGTATTTTGGATCGTTGGAAAAGGACTGTTAGGTGCGTCCTGTATGCATTCTTCGATGTAATTACTCTCCAATATGCTATCTGTATCTATCGAATTCAAACGAGAGCGGATCTCTTTTACTACACTCTCATCTGCTGTGCCCTCAAGATATATGAGAACCACTCCAGTTTGTGTTTGTTTGCCGATTTTGAATTCTTCAATTCGCAACTGTTCATTCTTAATCTTGCGCCGAATTAAAGAGGTACCTGTTCTCAGGCTCTCTGTAAAAGCTTCTTTCGGTCCCCGAATAACAGTTTGGGTGGTAGGTTCGGCTATACTTCGTTTATCATATCCAGTTACATTTGCGGCAAGCGCTATGTTCACATCATCCAGCAGCAATATTACATTTCCTTCAAGAATGGACCGAATCGAGTCATGAATCGTAGTAACGGATGACAGGCTACCGATCGGAAGTAGATGTTTTTGTATATTCAGAACTGCTTGCCCTGGAGTTGGGGTAGTATGTACGGCAGAAGATTCATGAAGTAAAGGTTCTAAGATCATTTGATTAACCGTGTCTATATTAACAATTCCATCTATATAGATGAGGGCAAGAGGGCCGCACGATAGACTGGAATTAGAAAAATGACGTACCATGATATCTGAACTTTTCCCTAGTTTTTGAAGCAAGCGAGTAAGATTGTCATGAAGATCATAACTCAGTACATTAGAAGAAGAGACAGAAGGATCTTCCAAAGCTTCTTGTTTTTTATGCTGATTGGCAGACCTCTTTGTCACTTGGCTTCCTCCTTATACTGACTTTGAAGAGTATTATATCCTTTTGGGTAGAGAGTATTCGATCGAGTGGTTAACGAGTAGAAAATCTGTAAAACAAAATAAAAAAGACTGTAGGTAAACTAGTTTAAGCTAGTTTGTCTACAGTCTGCCTCTTTCTCTAATCAAATTGAGAAAGAGGTTTTTACTATTGCGGTAAACTCTAAAATTAAAATCTTACCTATGTTAAAACAATGACAAAACAACGTTAATTCTTTACCTTTAACAGCTTTGCAATAAAGACGGCTGCTTCCGCGCGGGTGGTTAATTGCTTGGGAGCAAACCGATTTTGTCCCACACCGCTTACAAGACCTGATTTAACGCCTGCTGCAACATATGGAACTGCCCATGCGGGAACAGAATCTTTATCCGTAAAGGAGAGGGAGGCGTTGTTATTTACCGTAAGTCCTGCTGCACGAACCATCCAGGTCGTTATTTCTGAACGATTCAGTTGTTTACCTGCTCTAAATGTACCGTCTGTATACCCGCTTACAATCCCTGCTTCTACAGCTTGAGCGATATAGGAGGATGCCCAAGATGGTATTTGCTTTGCATCCGTAAAGGAAAGTGAACTTGTTGTTTCCTTCATTTGTAAAGCACGGCCTAGCATTGTAATAAATTCAGCACGATTGATATGCGCATTTGGTTTAAACGTCTCATCTTGATAGCCTTTTATATATCCTGCGTTGATCCCAGACTGAATGGCGCTCTCTGCCCAGTGACCAGAAATGTCTTTTAAAGATACCACTGGATCCGTGCTTGCGGCCGTGTCTTTCTTGATGATCCCGAATTGATCTACAATGAAAGGCTTAGCTTCATTTTTATTTTGATCGATTTCATATGTCACCGCAGTGAACTTGTCTCCATCGATTGTGATGCCGACAAAATTCTGTACTTGGCTTCGTTTTGGTCTGTCGTTTTTATCTGGATCGGGTCCATATATGGCAGCATGATGCTCTTCAGCCTTTTCGAAAAGACGATAGTAGCTGTCTCCGAGTTCTTCGCTTTTATTTTTGTAATATACCTTGGGCCCCGCTGTCGCTGGAATAACGTAGATACTTCCATCTGGATTCACACTGTATTCAATTGTTTCTCCATTTAAGGTTTCCGTTATTTTCTCTGGTGAGGTTGCTTTTCCTTCAGAAGTGATCGGTTTTGTACGTGCGTAGATATGATCGTGCCCCTGCATAACAAAATCAATATCAAGCTGTGCCATGAGCGGTGCGATTTGGTTACGTACGCCATTCTCACCCATAATATCTTCATCTGTTGCGTGGTGAGAAGTCGTATAAGGACCTTTATGAATGTTTACAATAATCCACTTTGCTCCCGCTTTTTTCGCAGCAGTTGCGTCCTTCTTTAACCATTCCACTTGTTCTTCAGAAAAATTAGCATATTCGGCCGAATTTTCATTTGAGTTCAGTACGATAAAATGCGCATTGCTGTAATCAAAAGAGTAATATGCTCCTGTTTCTGTAGCAGAGCCGTCAGGTTCGTTGATATGGAAGTGTTCATAGAAAGCAAAGTTCTCATCTTCATGATTACCTGCAGAAGGAACAATCGTCGTCTGCAGCAGGCTATCTTGAGAATGGCCTAAGAGCCAGTTCCACTGATCTTCTTTTGTTCCTGTATCTACGATATCGCCGTTGTGAACGACAAACTGAGCGTTAGTAACGGTTTGAAGTGCTTTTTCAAGCGTTTCGGAAGAGAGGATCGCTTCTTCTTCCGTTTTTGCTTGCGTATCCGCGATATCAATAAAAGTAAATGCACCGCTGTGAGGAGAGGTTTGGAAAGTACCCACCTTGCTCCATATTCCTCGTACCTTGTCACCTACACGATAGTAATAAACCGTATTTGCTTCAAGACCCGAAGCTTCTGCTTTATGTACAAGCTCTTCTTGTGAATTGGTGGATATCGAAGAGGTGCCTGTAAAAGTGAGGGCTTTGTTAAAATCAGGCTCTGCCCCCGTTTTCTTGATTACTTGAACGGTACTGTCCGTAAGTTGTTTCGAAGTATACCATGTAAACCCCTTCGAACTTGTTGTATCTCCATAAAAGGTGGTTGTTACTTTGCTGATCTCCTGATTCTGTAGTGAACCTGATCGTTCTGCTGATTCTGCGCTAGCCGGCAAGGCGGAAGGAATAGTGACCAAGCTAAGCACCAAAATAAACGATAACATAAATGCCGTTCCCTTTTTAAACATGTTAAACATTAAGTACACTCCTCTGTATGATGTATATGTCAAATCCGACATGACAAGCATAACAACCGTTTGTTAATTCTAAGGTTTGAATCATAGCGTATTATGTAAAGTATTATGTAATCCATAAACAAATGTAAAAATGCATATACGGATGTGTGATCCTTTATAAGATGTCCAATTCAAAGAATCTATCTAATGAATCGTTTATCTTTTTATATCTGTTGTTAGAGGGAGAAGGATGACACGTGCATAATATAATGATGTTATGACTTTCATAGCAAGCGAAAACAGGAGAGGGTGGATCAGATGGGAGAACCTACTTTTCTTGAGACAGGTCATATGACGGAAGGATTTCCTATACGCGTGATTCATACGAGTAGACAATTCAATTATGCCTCTCACTGGCATGAAGAAGTCGAAATGGTCGTTGTGAGGGGGAAGAATGCGAAGATTAGAGTATATAACCGTCTTTATGAACTTGAGCAGGGAGATATACTGATTATTAAACCGGGGGATGTTCACTGTTTCTTGCCGGGTACGGATCAGCTTACCATTCTTTTATTTCGTCTAGAACTGATCACGGGGAGTTTCGTAGTCACAGAAGATGCAAAGGAAATGGTAGAACTTTTTCATGAGACTACTTTAATCCCTTCAACCATCTGTTGTGAAAATAATCTAAGCGCCTATTTAGATATTTTATCCGATGAAAGCATCAAACAGCAGGCGGGATACCGCTGGTCCATGATTGCCAGGTTTTATGATCTCATTGTTCATTTATTGCGTATAAAAACACCGACACCCCAAACTTCGAAGTCAGGGCGAGTATGTTCACCATCTAAGAAGTTTGAATTCATCGAATCGATCTGTGAGTACCTAGAAGAGCACTATGCGGAAAATATTAAGCTCGATCAGGTGGCGGAGCATATTAAATTCAGTAAGTTTTATGTATGTACACTGTTTAAAGAGCTTAAGGGAGTCACCCTAATGGAGTATTTAAATCATTTTCGCATTATCAAATCGGAATGGGCATTACTATTCAGTAAAGACTCTATTCTAGATATCTCCATAAGGCACGGATTTAACAATATCAACTCCTACAATCGGCTATTTAAAAAATACAATAACTGCACTCCCACCGAATTTCGAAAGAAGCATCGCACAAAGATCACAACATATGAAGGATAATTCGCAATATCTGAAGAGAAAGCCCTCTGCAAAATCACTATACTCTAATAAATGTAAGCGTTTACTTTAATGGAGGAGGGGGCAAATGAAGAAGAAGTTCAATCGAAAATATATCTCGGTCATTGCTATTCTCACTGCGGCAATGATGTTATCTGGATGCAACGCTACAGGAACGACTCATTCAAAACAAGAGGAGATTACAATTTGGAGTTTTACGGATGAAGCGGGTTATGCGATTGAGAAATTTGAAGAAAAATATCCAGACATTAAAGTAAACTTCGTCAATATCCCTGGGAGTTTCTATATTACGAAATTGAAATCAGCACTACAGACCGCATCCAAAGCACCCGATGTCTTTATGATTGAGAACGCCAATATAAGAGAGCTCATTGATGTTCCTTATTTAGAGAATTTGTCAGCAGCGCCATATGATGCGAATGAGCTTATTAAGGAGCAATACCCTTTTGTTCAGTCTAATGAAAAGGATAGCGAAGGAAACGTCAGAGCGATTGGCTATCAAGGCACACCAGGGGGGATCTATTACCGCAGAGATTTGGCAAAACAATATTTGGGGACGGATGACCCGAAGAAAGTTAGCCAGATGATTAGCACTTGGGAGGACATTTTTAAGATTGGAGAGCGGGTACAACAGGAAAGCGGCAATAAAGTTCATGCGCTGGCGAACTGGAATGCGATATCGAATTCATATGACGGTATTCCTTGGGTGAAGGATGGGAAACTCGTCATTGATGATACCTATATGAAGGTTCTGGATCTTGTGCGTGAAGCTCGTCAGCGGCGTGTGCTTGGGGAGTATGACGATGGAAGTGCCGGCTATGCTGCATCGATGCAAAAAGGTCAGGTTATGTTCTATCCAGGAGCAACTTGGGCACTGCAGTATACGTTTAAGGCGAATGCACCGGATACAAAGGGACTATGGGGTCTCGCTCAGGGACCATCTGCTTTTAGTTCAGGCGGCACGTATATTGCGATGTATAGCAAAAGTGATAAAAAGGATCTTGCCTGGAAGTTTATTGAGTTTTATAACTTTGATCATGATTTCTTATCCGAACTTGCAAAAGAACAGGATTATTTTACTAGCAATATGGTTGTGAATGATGAGCTTGCCAAAACCGTTAATTCTGATTATTTAGGAGGACAGAAACATTTTGAGTTCTTCTCAGAGGCAGCAAAGCAGGTACCTGTGTATGAGCGAACCAAATACGATACGACCATTAATGCGGATATTTTTAAAATTGTACTTCAGTTATATCTTAATAACGACATTCAGACCAAAGAAGAAGCAGTGAAGAGAATAAAAAGGGATGTGAAATTAAGGTTTCCGGAACTAGAAGTCGATTAGCTTTGAAGTAAAGGGCTATACATTTCCGATGACGGGGGGTACCATTCATGTTTGCTAAGTCGATCCGCAAAGACCACTACGGTTACTACTTCATTGCGCCATTCTTTCTCATTTTCCTCATATTTGGACTCTATCCTATTCTCTACTCTCTATATCTTAGTTTTACGAATTGGGACGGAATCACTTCCCCCGAGTTTGTCGGACTGGGCAATTATATTGCTGTTCTACAAGATCCGCTTTTTTATAAAACACTCTTTAACACGCTTTTTATTTGGGGAGTCTCTGTTGTTCCGCAGCTTACTGTTTCTCTTGTGCTCGCCTTTATTCTCAACGACAAACTACTGAAGGGGCGAGACATCTTTCGAGCCGTCTATTTCTTCCCGAATATCGTTACTGCTGCTTCGCTGGGTCTGCTTGTAAGTCTAATCTTTGATTGGCAGTCTGGGGGGCTGAATCACTTTCTGGTTCAAGTCGGAATCATCGATGATCCAATCAATTGGAAGAATGATCCTTGGTTTATGCGCCTTATTGTTTCTTCTATTCTATTCTTTCAATATTTTGGATACTCCATGGTGATCTATCTTGCGGGACTGCAAGGAATAGATCCTTCGCTGCAAGAAGCTGCGCAAATTGATGGTGCTGAGAAAAAACATATTTTCTTTCATATCATTGTGCCGATGCTTCGTCCGATCATTCTCTTTCAGATTATTACGTCAATCATTGGAGGTATCCAAATTTTTGATCAGCCGTTTACACTGACGAATGGCTCAGGCGGCCCGGATCGTGCAGCGATGACAAGTATCATGTATCTATATAATGTCGCATTCCAGAGTACTCGTTTTGGTTACGGAGCTGCCATTGCCTTTTGTTTATTCGTAATCATCATTCTGTTCTCAGCCATATCCTTTATGATGACCAAGCGGAAGAGCAGTTCATAGGGAGGAGGGAAATCATATGCAACCGGCAAAAATGGCAGATCAGCCTATCGCTGTACAGAAACAAACAAATATGAAGAGTATGACCATAGGGAAAATACTAGTGTATTTCATACTAGTGAGCCTCGCGATCCTCTGTATCATCCCTTTTTATTTAATGCTTATCTATTCCACACATAACAATGCAACGATTGCATCAACATTTACTTTCCTTCCTGGACAGTTTCTTATCGATAATTATCTCAACATGGCTTCCAAAATAAATATTTGGAGAGGTTTCGCCAACAGCTTTTTTATTGCGGGATCTTCTACCGTACTTTCTTTATATATAGGGGCGCTTACCGCATATGGTTTTGCAAAGTATAAGTTTAAAGGACGTACCGGGCTGTTCTTGTTTCTGCTCGCTACGATGATGGTTCCAGGCCAGCTTGCTCTAATCGGAATGTATCGCTTGTTTAGTACACTTGGGCTGCTAGACAGTTATGCGGCCATTATCTTACCCGCAGCAGCTAATGCGTTTAATGTGTTTTTTATCAAACAGTTTATTGAAGGCAGTATTCCCGATGAAATTATTGAATCTGCTCGTGTAGATAGTGCAGGAGAGTTTCGAACATTTAATCAGATTGTGTTACCGATTCTTGGACCTGCTATTGCGGCACTCGGGATCTTTACGTTCATTGGATCATGGAATAACTTTCTCACACCGCTTGTCCTTCTTTTCTCATTAGATAAATATCCGCTCCCTGTGCTCGTCGCATTGGTGCAAGGATATTATGGAATGGACTATGGATTACTATATTTAGGTGTGGCCATCTCGATCGTACCTATTATCATTGTATTCTCCATCTTCTCAAAGCAAATTATAGGCAGCGTAGCGCTTGGGGCTGTGAAAGGATAGTTTAGGATATAAGGTTAAAGTTATAAAATAAACATAGCAAAGCTGCTCTGCCTAATTCGCAGGTGGCTTTGCTTTTTTGTGATGTGCATGAGTCCACGCATTACGGTGATCTGTTGAAGAATGATGAATGAACGGGATACTGTATAGGAACGTACGTTCTTGCGTCCGTCAAAATCAAACATTTTGAACACTAAATAGACGTAATCAGTGGTTGTTTTATAGCGTGGAAATATAGAAATGCTGCTAACGAAAGCTGCATGGGGAGCTCTTCGTATCCATAACGCTGTATTCATGGGAAAAAGGATTCTTTATTTACCTTACAACTACTTAAAAAGGGAATTAATGTGAAATATATACGGAAATATAGCTAAAAATGATCAAAAAATGCTGTTTTTACGAGTACCGAACATATGTTCTGAAATGAGAATAGTATCAAAAACTATAGATGAAAGAGCTTAAAATCAGAAGATTTCTTCTTTTTATATCTAAAAATGAGTGTACAAGAATAAAAAAGTAGACAACAAAAGAAGAAAAAGTGCGGTTTTTTATGAGAGGGAACGTACGTTCTTAATTAGATGATATCAGCTTATATATACATAAGGACTAAACATAGAACCATGTGTAATTTCATGGAAGTGCAGATCGATACGAAAAATCTCTATCCAAGTTAAAAATGAAGTTTACCTTGACATGTACAGAACGCATCGTATACATTTGTATACAAACAACACAACGTATACATTTGTATACGATAAGAAAAGGGAGGAAACTGCTCATGCGTGAAAGACAAGGACATGAAGGTAGACAGGGACGTAGAGATCATGAACATCGAGGTCAGCGAGGCCCGAGGTCATCTGATAAGGAGGGAAAAAGAGATTTTAACGGGTCTCATCATAAAAAGGTCCAAACGTTTCGGCGCGGAAGAGCGATTGCTTTTTTAGAGAAACTCCAAGTAAATCGTTCGACTTTACAGCGTCAGTTAGAAGATCCGCAATTTGAATCAATTAAACAAGTAATCTGCGGTGAACTGAAGGCAATCGAAATGGTGATGGATGATTTTATCCATATGTTTCAGCTTGATGTGACGGAAGGCAGTGTAGTTGATGCATCAGAAGAAGTTACTCAATCAGTAGAAGATGCTAATGAAGGAGGAAAAAATCAAATTTGATGCCAAACGGTATATTAAAGCCCTATTTTAAAGAAACATGGAAAATCTATGTCTCCTCGATCACGCTTCATGCGGCAGCAAGTATAATCTTTGCTTGCTTCCCTAAAGTTCTCGGTTACTTTACAGATCGTCTGCAAACGGGGGATTTAATCAGGGACGATGTAGTTCGTTATAGTCTATTACTGCTATTTATCGGAGCAGGTTATGCACTGATTGGCGGATATGGCCAGTATCTCATCATGTATGTCGGACGTTTATTTGAACTCATCACTCGCCGGAGGTTATTCACGCACTTATCTGGACTTAGTGAAGACTATTATTCAAAAAATGGTACAGGAAAGCTTTTAAGCTATTTTATGAATGACGTTACGGGTGTAAGGGAATCGATCTCGATGGGGATCAATCAGATGGCTATGGGATCGATGTTATTAATATCTTGTATCGGAGCTATGGTTCTTAGTGATATCCCGCTCTATCTTATTGCTGTAGCTGTTGGACCCTTATTCTTGATTCCGTGGATTGTGACAAGGTTTGGACCCTCTATTCGTAAACGGTCTTTAAAAGTACAGGAGTCACTTGCTGCCATGACGGAGTCTGCGGAAGAGCAGTTTGGCGGTATACGTGTTACGAAAAAATTCGCAGTAGAACAGGTCATGATTAAACGGTTTGGTTCTTATGTTGATCAAATACGTGATAATCAGCTTTCCCTTATTCGCATCTCATCGTTATTTCAAGCACTTATTCCGTTTCTTGGGTCTATGTCTTTGATTCTAGCGATCGCCCTTGGCGGTTATCTCACCATTAATGGAAGGATCACGCTTGGGAATTTCGTTGCACTGACATTATATGTTCGAATGCTTATAGGCCCCCTTCAGCAGATCGGGAACGTAATTAATACCGTGCAGAGGTCAAGCGCCTCCTTACAGCGACTGAATGATCTCGTAACTGTGGAGCCGGATATTAAAGAAGCAGAAGACGCTGTTCCACTCGAGATGAATCAAGCAGCAATACATATCGAAGGGTTAAGTTTTACCTATCCAGAAACGTCTCAGCCAGCACTGCACGATATTGATCTGTACATTGAACCCGGTATGACGGTCGGTATTGTTGGACGTACAGGAAGCGGTAAGACGACCCTTGTGAAGCTGCTACTTCGAATCTATGAGTCTCCAAAACAAACGATCTCGATCGGCGGAATGGATATCCAGCGCATAGAACTTGAAAGTTTGCGCAGCCAGATTGCTTATGTACCACAAGACGGCTTCCTCTTTAGTACAAGTATACGAGAGAACATTGCTTTTGCTAAAAGGAACGCAGGACAAAAAGAAATCGAGATCGCGGCGAAAAAAGCACGAATCTATGATAATATTATGGATTTTCCTGATCGATTTGAAACGAAACTTGGAGAACGCGGCATTACTCTATCTGGAGGACAAAGACAGCGAACAAGTCTTGCACGAGGTCTTATCAAACAAGCTCCCTTCATGATTCTAGATGACAGCGTAAGTGCAGTCGATGCGGTAACGGAGACTGAAATTCTACAGACGATTCAAGAAGAACGCCAAGGAAAGACCACGATTATTATTGCGAATCGAATTAGTGCTCTGAGGCACGCAGATCTAATCATCGTTATGGATGAAGGAAGAATCGTGCAGCGAGGAACGCATGAAGAGTTATTAGCTGAAATTGGGCCATATGCTGTGCTTCATGCGATTCAAGAGGAGGGAAGTAAGCATGCCGTGTCCTATTCATGTTACCGGGAATATAGAACATAAGTCGGAAGGCAAGCCGAAACCAAAGTATAAGTCAGCCTTTCGAATCCTCGGTTCCTATATGATTCCGCATCGATTTACGTTTATTTTGGTTGTCATCTGTACGATCATTGCCATTGCATCCGAACTGTTTCAACCTTATTTAGTCAAAGTCGTTATTGACGACAACCTGATGACGGGGGAGAACAATTTTAATCGGATCCTTATCATCTGTATGATTTATTTTGGTTTATCAGTTTCAGGATTTGTGTTTACTTATTTGCAGAACAATTTACTGCAATACGCAGGTCAAAATATCGTAGCCAAAATAAGAAAAGAGTTATTTGAACATATTACAAAGTTCTCTATGTCTTATTTCGATAAAACACCGAACGGCAGTCTGATTACTCATGTTTCCAGCGATACAGAAGCCGTTAACCAATTCTTTAATCAAGTACTGCTCACCCTTTTACGAGATGGTCTTTCGTTAATTTTTATCATGGTCATGATGTTCCAGCTTGATCCTACGCTTGGCGCATATTGTCTCGTTCTACTTCCGATCATTGCACTGATATCAATCTCATTCCGTACCTATATGCGAAATACGTTCCAGATGGCTCGTACCCGGCTATCCCGGCTTATAGCGTTCGTATCAGAGAATCTATCTGGTATGAATCTGATTCAGGTCTTTCAGCAACAGAAAGCACAAGCAGATCAGTTTAATGAAAAGAATGAAGCCTATTTTAAAGCAAATCTGCGCGAGATTCGTACGATGGTTCTATTTAATCGTTCCTTTGATTTACTTAGTAATCTAACCATCGCTTTTGTGACTTGGATTGGCGGTTTAGCCGTACTCGGTCATACACTAGAATTTGGTGTACTATATGCATTTATTACGTATATTCGTCAGTTCTTTCAGCCGATCAATGCGATTACTCAGCAGTGGAACACACTACAATCTGCTACGGTTGCGGTTAATCGGATCTGGAGCGTGTTTGATACGAAAACGGAGATCTTGGACCAGCCGAATACACGCCATGTAGATCTAGAATCCATACAAGGACGTGTTGATTTTAATGAAATCACCTTCGGATATAAAAGCGGACAACCGGTATTTCGCGGGTTAGATCTTCATATCCGCCCAGGAGAGATGATCGGTGTCGTTGGTACAACGGGGGCAGGGAAAAGTTCGCTCATGAGTCTGTTATGCCGGTTTTATGATGTGCAGGAGGGAAGTATCCAAATAGATGGTCATGATATTCGTGACATGAAGCAGGAACAATTGCAGCGGGTCGTCGGTCTTGTTCAGCAAGAACCTTATCTGTATGCAGGCAGTGTTATTGATAACGTCCGAATGTTCGACGACACGATCAGCCGTGAAGAGGTCATTCGTGCTTGTGAGTTCGTAGGAGCAGATCCAATGATAGGTCGTCTGCCTGATGGATACGATACGAGATTGTCTGAGCGTGGGAGCGGGTTATCTGCTGGAGAGCGTCAGCTTTTGTCCTTTGCACGAATTATCGTCTATCGTCCGAAAATTCTTATTCTCGATGAAGCTACCGCTAATCTCGATTCGCAGACAGAGCAGTCGATTCAGCAAGCACTGAATGTCGTATCCAAAGGTCGAACAACCCTTGTTATTGCGCACCGTTTATCAACGATCATGCATGCGGACCGTATTGTGGTCTTGCGTCAAGGAGAGATTGTGGAGACAGGAACACATAAAGAGCTTTTAGAGATAGAAGGTTTTTATGAGGAATTATATCGTCATTCTAAGGGAGAGGGTATCCCTTTAACCCCATCATATGTCTGAAAAGGGGGATCTAAAAAAAAGTGCCAAGAGAGTCTATATGACTTTTGGGCACTTTTTATTTTGTAGAGTGATAAATAGGAATCGCTATTATTAATAAGTGAACTTAATATATATTATGTTAACCATTGATTGGATTCCTACATAGATTATCTTTATACATACGGTTGAATAATTTATTTTTAACTTGTAGATAACAAACGGTTTAAAGTCAGTTGTTGTATTACAAATATAATAAGAGTGGAAATATAGGAAAAGATGACCTTGATCTCAATCTAACGAGAATAGATCGCTTCATTTCATAGGGGGGAACTTCAAAAAGTGAATTCGAAGACAAAGAATACAGTGGTCATTACACTGCTGGAAACAAGTGATGTGCATGGTCACATTTACCCAACAGATTATCGGGGGGCAGGTGATAAGCCGCTTGGTTTTGCGAAACTGTCTACAATCATTCGTAAGGAACGGGAAATAGATCCGCATCTCTTACTTATCGATAACGGTGACCTTTTGCAGGGAACTCCCTTCATGTATTACTATGCTAAATACGATAGAACAGGGCTGCATCCGGCAACGAAACTGTTAAATCACCTTACATACGATGCAGCTGTACTTGGTAATCATGAATTCAATTACGGTTTAGAGCTGCTGAATAGCCATATGAAAGACGCTAGGTGTCCTTATTTATCTGCCAATATCGTAACGGAGTCCAATGGTGATCCGGCATTCGGCCCGCCTTACCGAATATTTACGATGCAGGAAGGTATCCGTGTTGCCGTGCTCGGTATAATAACGCATTATGTTCCTAACTGGGAAGATTCGGCGAACATCCGTGGACTTGAATTCAAAGATGCGTTATCGTCTGCACAAGAGTGGATTACTCATATTCGCAAAACCGATCAGCCGGATGCTGTCGTCGTCTGCTACCATGGAGGATTTGAATGTGATCCAGTCACCGGAAAGGCTACAGAGCCTCTTACAGGGGAAAATCAGGGCTATGAGATGTGTATGCACCTCGAAGGGGTGGATGTTTTGCTCACGGGACATCAGCATCGGCTACTTACCGGAGAATTAAATGGAGTGTTGTATGCGCAGCCTGGTTCAGCTGGACAAGCGATTGCTAAAGTGGAACTTCAATTTGAGCAGGATGTGCAAGGCAGATGGGGAATATGCGATAAGAAGGCACAACTGATACATGCAAGCGAGGCAGAAGCAGATCAGGAAGTGCTTGCGCTTTTTGCAGAGGCGGAACGAAATACCCAGGCATGGCTGGATCAGCCCATTGGCAAAGCAGAAGGCGATTTATCGATACCCGATCCATTTACAGCTAGACAAAAGGATCATGCCTTCACAGAATTTATTAATCGGGTGCAGATGGAGGTCACGGGTGCAGCTATCTCCTGCGCCTCTATTTTTACCAATAAGGCAAAAGGGTTCTCAGAACACATCACCATGCGTGACGTCGTATCTAACTATATCTATCCAAATACCCTAAAGGTACTTCTACTGACAGGCCGTGATATTCGGGATGCCCTGGAGCAGAACGCCCTTTACTTTACGCTCGAGGAGAATATCGGGAGATTACAAGTATCCGAGGGGTATCTGCAACCTAAACCGCAGCACTTTAATTATGACATGTGGGAAGGCATCGAATACGAACTGGATATCTCAAGACCCGAAGGGAGCCGTGTTAGTAAGCTATTGTTTAACGGTGCTCCTATGAACCTGGACGCTTCCTTTGAAGTAGTAATGAACAGCTACCGAGCGGGTGGAGGAGGCAACTTCGGAATGCTGATGGATAAACCTGTGATCCGAGAAATACCTACTGACATGACCGAGATTTTGGCTGATTATATCAGGAAGCGAAAGGTTATCTATGCATCATGTGATCACAACTGGAAGGTCGTCTTCTGAAAAAGACCATTATCTATTATTGGTATATACAAAAAAACCTCCAATACCATGGATCCAATGGATTCGGAGGTTTTTGCTGTCTTATTTTGATGAAGATAACTACTGCTGAACAATACTTATCCATGGATGAGTTTGGAACGAAGGCGGTTTGATACCCATTCGATAAGGAGAATTAGAACCACTAAACCGATTAAGATCGAGCCGACTTGATTCCAACGATAGCTGTTCATGGCAAAGATCAGTGGTGCTCCAATTCCACCAGCTCCAACCAATCCGAGGATAGATGCTTCACGCATATTCATGTCAAACCGATAGATCGTAACCGATAGGAATAATGAGAACAGCTGCGGTAAAATGCCGAAGCGGATTTTTTCAAAGGTCGTACAGCCTAGGGAGGTCATCGACTCTAGTACTTTCTTATCCAGCTCTTCAATGGTGTCGACATAGAGTTTCGATAACATTCCGATCGAAGTGAGTCCTATGGTAAGCACACCTGTGAATGGTCCAGGTCCGGACACGCGGATGAACATTAAACCGTAGACCAGCGCTGGAATGGTTCGAATCATAATAAGGAGTAGTCTTGTAATCCAAGCAATCGGTTTCGGAACAATATTGGAGGCCGCTAGAAAAGCGAACGGAACAGAAAGCACTGCACCTACAAGGGTACCCAAAAAAGCGATGGCTGTCGTTTGAATAAGTAAATAGATGACACCTTGTTTAGATAAGTTGAACAGCAGCTCTAGATCCGGACTGCCCAATCCTTTTAGGATGTTCAGCGCGATCACGAATCCATTCTGATTCATGTCTTTAAAGCTTACTGTGTTTAAAGACCAGATGAACAGAATAAGCACAATAGCCGTAACGGTTAGCACATACCTGTGATTTCGAGGGGAAGCCAGCATTTGCCTTTCTATTGTTGTCATCAAATTAGCCTCCTCAAGTTAACTTTTTTCTGAAATGCTCGCTGATCGTTTCAATTACAAATACGGTGACGATCAGCGACAAAATAATCATTCCCACTCTGGAATAATCTCGCCAGCCGATGTTCTCATGGATCAGCAGGCCAATTCCTCCAGCACCTACGTATCCGAGAATAGCTGCGTATCGCACGTTTCCTTCAAAACAAAATAAGGAAGTAGATAGATAACGAGAGAGCACCTGCGGATATATCGAATATCGAAAGGCCTCCACACGGTTCATCCCAATCGATTCCATCGCTTCAAAAGATCCCATATCGACGTTTTCGATCTGTTCATATACTAATTTACCGACATAGGAGAGGGTAAAGAGCATAATGGCCACCAGTCCTGCCATCGGGCCTAAACCGAACACATAGGTAGCGATCAGTGCCGTTACTAGCGTAGGCAGCGTTCTAAGCAGGCTGAGCATGATTTTAAATACAGCTACGACGGATTTATTACGAATGACGTTAGAAGAAGCCATCATGGCGAACGGAAGAGCCAGAGCAGCGCCAATAATAGATCCTAAGAAAGACATTTGCAAGGTTGAAATCATTGCATCCCACAGGTGAGGAAAGTAACTCCATTTTGGAGGAATCATCTCGCCTATAATAATAAAAAACTGATTGATCCGGTTGAAGAGCATTTGAATATCGAAATCAGTCAGTTGGGTGGATGTCGCTGTTAAGGCGGCAAGAATCAGGAGTATGAAGGGGAGCCGTGATCTTTTCTCCATGATGACTTTTCCGTTTGACAGAACCAGCTTTTTTGGAGGGAAGAGTTTATCATACATGTCCTGAAACCACCTCTAACGTAGATGCAACTTCTTCGTTCTTCTCATCAGCATCAGAGACATTTCCATAAATGGTGTTCAAAACTCGCTTTGTTACCTCAGAGGGCGCACCATCAAATACAATTCCTCCTTCACGAACCCCGATAATGCGGTTTGCATACTCCAGAGCGATCTCTACATGATGGATGTTCATGATCACGGAGATATTCATGGTTTGATTGATTCTCTTGAAATCTTCCATCACAATTTTAGAAGTTACCGGATCAAGGGAGGCGATTGGTTCGTCCGCAAGGATGATGTCTGGATTTTGGGCGAGTGTACGGGCAAGCGCAACCCGCTGTTGTTGTCCGCCAGATAGCTGATCTACACGGATATACGCTTTATCCAAAATTCCTACTTTATCTAAAGCCTCTAATGCTAAGAGTTTTTGTTCTTTCGTAAAAATGCCGGTCAGCTTACGCCATATGGATAGATCCGGTACGAAAGAAACGAGCACGTTTTTTATTACACTTATTCGATTGACGAGATTGAAAGATTGAAAAATCATCCCAATTCTTCTTCGGAAACGGCGAATTTGTTTGCCGCGTAACTTCGATACATCCACATGGTCTACTAATAACTGTCCATCTGTAATGTCGTGCATCCGATTAATACATCTGATGAGTGTCGACTTGCCAGCGCCGGATAAACCAATGACGGCTACAAACTCACCTTGTTCAATCTTTAGATTTATGTTGCTCAGAGCGGTTGTACCGTTCGGGTACGTCTTTTGTACATTCATAAATTCGATCATGGAAAAACTCCAATCTTATAGTCTTCATCTGCCAAGCAGAAAAGGAGAACATCTTAAAAATCACGATGCTCTCGCTTTTTTAGCTGATGCTTACCTGATTTATGCTCTATTAGTTTTTCATTTCTCTAATAATATCTTGAGCTTTTCTTTCAGCATCATAGTCTGAAGATTGTGCTGCTTGATAACCTTCATGGCTATAGACTGCAATTACTTTTTTGCCATCTTCCGTTTGTGCGATGGAGATAAACGCCTGTTGAAGGGCTTTTTTAAGATCATCCGTTATAATCGGACTGTTTTTACTAACGCTGATCGTATCATTGTAAATTCCATCCGTTACGGCGATTACATTGGTTTCATCCCAAATGGAGCCAGGGCGACTAAATTCATTCGTCCATTGTTCGCTGTAGTCACGTCTTGCATCTGCGAAGGCTACAATAACATCGACTTGTTTAGCTGCTAGACGGGCAAAGGAGCTGCCGTATGAGTCAGATGTAACCACGTGTGCTAGATCAGTAATGCTTTTATTAAAGTTTTCTTGAAGCCATAGGGTAGGGTAGATATATCCAGCAGAGGAGGAGGTAGACATCACCGCCCAATTCGCATCGTTTACATCTTCCCATGTCAGATTTCCGCCATTGTTGACTTTTTCAGCTAATGCCTGTCCTTTAGCCGAAGGGCCTGCGATGAATAGGGAGCGATAATACGTTGCCTGGTCAGTTGTCGGTTCGGTTGGCTTGTTATCGTTCCAGTCTTTAGCTAATTCAGAGTCATTAGACAATCCTGCTCGTGTTGCCGTTAAAATAACGTCAGCTCCATCATCGTATAGAGCATAAGTTCCACCCGGTACAAATCCGATATCTGTCGTGCCTGCAGTCAAAGCTTCACCTACAGCTTCATATGTAGTGCCTACATCAATGCTGATTTCTCCAACATTGAAACCTTCTGTTGCCAATTGCTTTTTTAGTAATTCTTTTAGTGGATCCGTTGCTGTAATAATATCCTCTGGATCTTTGGATGGAACAAAACTGATTCTCAGCTTCTCAATATCCTTTGATTCAGTACCTGTATCACCCGATGTTTCGTTGTTATCAGCACCTGAAGATGAAGAGTCCGGGGAAGATGTGTTTTGCGGCGAACTACTGCTGCTACTGGTTCCACAACCTGCGATCAGCGCCATGACTAAAGTGAATAACGTGAAAAGCATGATTCTTTTTTTCAATTCATTACCCCCGATTATATTTGTAATTTTCAAAGGCGGACGGAAGACGCTCGCTATTGAAAGACAAACTCATTGTATAATCTCTTTGTTCGTGATTTATAAAGGTGATGTCAAACTAATGATAAAATTTGCGGAGATATCCTTTGTTTTGTCAAATAGGATGTGATGATGATGTTTTTTAACATGAAGTTAATAATCCAAGTGATTGAAGTGAGAATTGGTGGGATCATGTTGCAGTTTTTTTGATTTTTGAGGAGTGGATTGTGATAGGTCATAAAAGAAGATGCAGAAGATGCAGAAGATGCAGTGAATATTAATTTGAAAATAATGGCAAAATAATTAATGAGGTGAGCAGATCAGAAAATATATAGTGGGATCTAATTTAATAGATTAGAGTAAAGTAGCTGGTTTAATTAGGATAAGAACATTATGGAAAATTAATTAATAAGAATAGTTTTGATTGTTGAGAGTTGTGATTGATTGTTTAGAATTAAAGAAAAACTAATGGAAAGTAAACAAAAAAAGCTGCAAATGAACAAAAAGAAGCAAAGACCAACAATAAGCTTGATATAAGAAGAACAAAATAATCAATGAATAATCTTGATCCATAAGCGTTTTTTCTTATACATTTTCACAAAACCCGTATTTTGTACATATGTCTTAATCCCCCTGAAGCAAAAAAAGTTACAAGTCTTCTCCTCGCCTTCGTAAAATAAATAAAATAGATTTAGTTTCTTGTATTCCATACTAAATTTCTCCCCTATATTTTGACTACAACATTGTCTTGTTGATTATAGGTTCTTTTTTAACTACCTTTGTTGGGTTACGCTGACTGATGTCTCATCTCAGCCTTTTAGTTTACTTCATCAATCAAATAGCCCTTTAGCTGAATAAACATAGATTCCGATTGTTGTAAGGTCGAATTTATCTTAGTTCAGATACCTATCAATGTGTTCCAATTCAAATAATCCACTCTCACGGATGAATTGCTTAAGTAAATAATTATGACTGCTTCCATAAATGACAAGAATCCGATCATCTTCTGTAGCCAATCTAGCAATGTTGGAATAAATAATTAAGTTTCTCATGTACCACCAACGCAACCAGAAGCTTCCGATGTAATCTGGGTATTCACCGAAACGTGCTCTGTACCGAATATAGTATTGATGATCGAAAGCATTTAGGACCGCTTTCAAAGTAAGCAGATTGGTGCATTCTCGCTAATGTAGTACTGCTGTAAGTAATATCCGCCATTTTTGTTAGTATAGCGTTATTTTTAATGCCATTACTGTGAATAATCTTGTTTATAAATGAGTCCGTAAAATAAGGTCTGAAATGTGTTCGGATTTGGGAATAGCTTGAGAGATCGGTGGCCTCATTTATTTTTTCATTAAGTACATTTATTCTTTCCTGACTCATTCTCCAAGACTTGAGCGGCTCTGTATAAATATAAACCTGCTCTTGACCGATCGTAATGGTTGCTTTTCGTTCTTGTTGAGACCACAGCGCTGTTCCGCCAAACGCTTCAGCAAAGGCACGTGCTGGTATATAAGTTGTTCCACTATAAATTTTTGCTGGCACATCAAGACTGAAAGCAGCGTTATTTAATAAAGCATCGCGAGAATTAATATGCAACAATAGCTCTCGTTTTCCACGAGTAATCGTAATGCTTTTCTTTTCCTGGTTCCAGACCACTTCTAAATCGAATCTCTCTGAAACTGAACGTAATGGAATTAGCATTCTTCCATTTTCAATTTTTCCGTTGTCAACCATATTCGTAAAAGAATTGGCGAAGCTTATCGCTGGACTACCGATTATTAAAGTGCACACTAAAGATAGAGTTAGTGTGATTATTGTTTTTTTCAAAGATGCTTCCTCCCGTTATTCCATTAAAATCCTTAGATCATTTGAAACTATCAAATATCCTATATGAATTAATTAATCCTAGCGATAATCAAATCCCTTCATACTTTAACCAAAATAAAGTCTACAACTATCCCTCTAGCATTTATGCCGAAGGGATCAAGCAGAAATTGACTAAGTTATTTTTGTTCAAATATGATAACCGTTTTGGGATTTGCCATGTATTCTACGGGGGATCCTAACAACTCAGACACTAAGCGTACGGGTATAAACGAACTATTCTTCTTCAACAGTAATGTAGCATCAAATAAAACGGTTTCTCCATTTACGCTTGCTTTCTTATCATTCACTATCCAGCGGATCGTCGTGTTGTCTTTGCTGATCGTTACCTCTTTTTTGCTTTGGTTCCACCCTACCTTCGAACCCAATCGCTCTGAGACAAATCGAATCGGGACATACGTTCTGCTCGATGCTATAAACGGGGCTTCGCTTAGCACAAAGGATCTCTCCCCTACATAAGCAGTTCTACTCCCGATCACTAATCGCTGGGCTTTCAGTTGGGAGGATCCATCTCCACCGAGCTTGTTGAGAAGTTGATACGTTTTGGTCGTACTTCTTAGATCCAAATAGTTACCGCTTAAATCCAACGCGTATCTTATTGCTCCCGTATCATAATGAGGAGAACCGAACGTATGATTTCGAATGGGATCCAAATTCCATACACGGTTATCTGCTAGATATAAATAATGAAGTTTGCTGAGGGATTTCAATGGCTCAAGATTGTAAACCAAATTAGAGTTTAGATTCAAGGAAGACAGGTTAGCCATTTTTTTCAGTGAATCTAGATTCTTGATCTGATTGTTTTCCGCGGAAAGAGCCCCCATTTGTGTCATCCCTTCAAGCGCACGGAGATCCGAGATTCCATTGCTTCCGATGTTAAGGCTCATTAAACTTTTGGATAGCGGCTTAAGTGGACTCAGGTCCGAGATCCGATTTCTCGCTAGTTCTAAATTTTTTAGCTTGGTTAGTTTGCTCAAGGGCTGGATTTTCGATATCTGGTTCCCGTTCAATTTTAACCATGTTAATTCTGTGGCCGATGATAAAGCCGTAATGTTCGAGATTTGATTATCGTCCGCTTCGAATGTATGCAGACGCCCAAGCTGCTTGATCACATCAATCGACGAAATTTGGTTTCGGTTTACTATTAACATTTCCATATCCGTCATAACGGACAAATCCTGAATTGAAGCGATCTGATTGCCGGAAATATCAAGTTCGCGAATCTTAGTCAATGGCTTGAGTGGCATGATATCGTCAATTTCATTATTGGACAAGTCAACATATCTCAAATTTGAAGCGTATTGCAAGCCTTGAATGCTTTTAATTCCTCGTCTTGAAAGATCAAGTAAGGTTAATGATTGCATATCTTTCTGCGTAACGGCGGCAGTCTCGTCTTTTTCTAAAATCTGCTTTATTGCTTGCTCCAATTGCTCGTCCTGAAAACTTATGTCCAGTGAAGCCTGCTCCATATATGCCCTTCCTGGTAAGCTGACCAAGATCACCAGAACTAATACTAGGCCTGATAAAACCTTATTCATTACGTTCCTATCTCCCCTCTTCTACTGATGTCTAATGATAGTGACGTTAATTATTCATAAATGTTTCTCTCCAATTTTTTCCATAATGCCCAAAAGACGATAGTATAGCAAACTGAAGATTGATTTGTGGTTACAATGTTTTTGTCACCCGACATTTAGTGTCATACAAATACACCATAAACCATATAGCTCGATTTTTCGTTCTGTTTTTTTATAAGTTCCCCTTCCTTTTGCAGTAAAAAAGCAATTCGGATTTAATCCGATTTGCTTTTTCTTTGAATACTGGTGCTCCGGTACCGCCAACGGAAAGGCCAAGCGATGTCAAACCCTTTTCAAGTGCCGGCTTTATCATTCATCCTGGATTCCCGGCAACTCATAACGTTGTTACAAATGGCAATCCTAAAACATCAGCTATTGTTCCGCATTTTTATTAATTACTCCTTTAATCCTTCTAACTCCAGCAGCAGAAGACTGTTCTTTTTTAATACTGAATTTTCCTAAGTTTGTTGTATCTTCTACATGAGGTCCTCCACATACTTCTCGACTCCAAACTTTCCCTTCGTTATCTTTGATTGTATACACCTTAACGATATCTGGATATTTATCCTAAAAATTCCTTTCAACATTACTTTCTTTCGCTTTAATTTTAGGCATCTCTGAAATATAGGTAACTGCTTTTGATGAAATCGCATCATTCACATACTTCTCCACCGCAGATATTTGCTCTGACGTAAGTTTTTCATCATGACTGAAGTCAAACCGTAATCGTTCTGCAGTAATATTACTTCCTTGTTGATGAACATGATCACCCAAAACTTCCCTTAAACCAGCAAGTAATAAATGAGATACCGTGTGCAGCGCTGTTGTTTCCGTTGAATGTTCAGCTAATCCACCTTTAAATTTACCCGCAGAAGCAGTTCTGCTCTTTTCAGCATGTTTCTTTGCAGCCTCTATATAAGACGTCTTGTCCTCCATGCTATATCCAACTTCAGTTAGAAACTCTTCCGTCAACTCCAAGGGAAACCCATATGTTTCGTAAAAATAAAAGGCATCTGCACCTGTAACTTTACCCTTATTCTTAAGATGTTTTTGTATTTCAAATTCTCCTTGCTGTAAAGTTCTATAGAAAAGATTTTCTTCCTTATTTACGATTTCGATAACTTTCTTTTTATTACCGATCAAATCTTCATAAGCTGTTGCTTCATCTATGAAAACTTCAGACAACTCGCCCACAAAACTTCCTTGTATACCTATTTTTTTACCTGCACGAATTGCCCTTCTTAATAACCTTCTTGTTATATACCCTGCATCACTATTAGCTGGCTCCGCACCATCATTAATTAGAAAAGTAGCCGCTCTCACATGATCAAGTATGATTCTAAACGACTTTAAATCGTCAGTATATTGTTTACCACTTAACTCCATTAATTTTTTCTTGGGATTAAGGAAGAAAGCCGTATTATAAAAATCCTTGTCACCATTAAGGGCTGTTGCAACCCTTTCTAATCCGCCTCCATAATCAATATTGGGATTTTGCATTTTTACAAATCCTGTGTCTTCTTTTTTGTAACACATAAATACGTTGTTCCCAATTTCTAAAAACCTCTGGCTTACAGAAGCAGGATGATCCAATGAATCACCGCCTGGTTCAAGATCATAGAACATTTCACTATCAGGCCCACCCGGTTCACCAACAGGCATATCCAATGGACTTCCGGATCGACTCCACCAATTTTCTTTTTCATCGTATAGGAATATTCTTCCGCCTCTAGATGCCCCATATTGATAGGGATCATCTTCAATGATAGGTTCTATACCAACGGATTTATATTTTTCTGACCAGATTTGAATGGCTTCCGTATCTTTCTGTATATTCAAATCATCACTTCCTATAAAAGCACTGATGTACAGCCTGCCAGGATCAATTCCTAATTCGATAATATGCCAATTCCAAATGGCATCGATTTGCTTTTTCTTATAGTTATTTTCATTTGCTTTAAACTCCCATCGACCTATCATTTCAAAAAATGTCAGATGCGACGTATCTCCTACTTCATCAATATCCACTGTCCTTAAACACTTCTGGATATTAGCAATCTCATTACCTATCGGATGCTTTTCCCCCAATAAATAGGGAACCATAGGTTGCATCCCACTTCCTGTAAACAACGTTGAGGGATCATTCTCTGGTAACAAGCTAGAAGAGGGCACTTGGCTAGCCCCTATTCCTTTCATAAAATCAATATATGATTTTCTTAACTCATCTGGTGTCATTTTCACCATCCTCAACACCTCCATTTCAATTATTATTTATTCTCAGAAAAATATTTTTCAAATATTTAAACGAGAAGAATTAAAACAAAAAAGCCCTAAGCCGACATATTTCTTGTCAACTTAGGGCGAACTATTATGTCCGTGTTACCACCTAATTTCAGATTTCTCTGCACTCTATCAATACGGGATATCTCCGATATTGTTTCCTGAATAACGGTGGAACTCCGTTGAAGCCTACTAAGATTCCTCTGTTCGGTTCACAGCTCCGAGACTGCTTCACTATTAGATCAATGAAGATTCGCACCAACCATCTTCTCTCTGTGAGATCCCTAATAGCTACTATTTCTCATCATAGCCTTTTCGTTTTAAGTTAAACCAATGCTATCACACTCAACTTATTCTGTAAATTAATTCCACTATTTTTTATAAGGTAATGATTTTCCTTGAAGGCTCGATGCCGAAAAGAAAACGGAGGTAAAACACATGAGAAAGACAGCCAAGGATCTTCGTGGCCGTCTTTCTCATGTGTTCGTTTCTTCCAAGCTTTTGTTGGCTTGATGGCAATTATGCAATATCAACCATCGCAACATGTTTTTTCATAGCGTTCATTCCTCTTTTGACCCCGATGCAGCGGCATGTCCTGTAGGTCGATTTCACTTACCTCGTTACATCCTCCACCGTTGTATATCTCACTTCTGAGTGTCTGCAAAACCAGACTCTTCACATCATGTGACCATTATTTGAAGAGATTACGCCTGTCAATAACGCAAATACATTCAAGAGCAATCTGTCACCTAGTCTGACTATTTCATCTGTTCCTGAACCCAGATCGCAGAACCGGCCAGCATCTCCATCAATCCGTTAAAATGAGGCGCTACCTCCTGAAATGGATAATCTCCTGCATAGTCGTGGATAAGTATCAAAACTTTACCCGAATTCCGTTCCAGAACAGCAATACTTCCTTCTCCAAAACCGCCAATCGGGAACGGATTCAGGTCTTCAGGCAGGTCGCATTCTCTCTTATACTCTTGATATGCTTCCACAAATGCAGGGTACGCCCAGTCCAATTCCTGTACGGAATAGAGCGCAGGATCACCGAAGTTGCAGGCACCGTAGTACAGCAATAGGTCTCGGTACGACTCGGGAAGAATAACGTTGTACTTTTTCTCAAAATCAACGATCGCCTGCTCCGATTCCCGCGTACAGCTCATCCCCATTTCGGTCTGATATGCCTGATTCAAAAGAATCCGAATTGGTTCTAATGCCGCTGATTCCATGAAACATCCTCCTTTTATAGGTGAGATAAAGCCTGTCATCATTGTACGATGTAAAATATTATTGATTAGGCCCTCGATCTAACGAATTCGAGTTCGTCTCTTACTGTTAATAACAATACAACTCTGATAGGGTTTTATGAAATAGAATTTTTTAGCCTTCGTTATTCCTGGTTGTCATCATCTCCAGCAAGCCACGTAATGCGGCCGATAGATGTTTCACTATGGGCATGTACAAGTTCCACTTCTAACCTACAGTATAGCTCTACTCATCGACGTTATTATAGAATTCTGATCAACCACGATTAATATATCGTAGCCGAACATAATACGCCGGCTGCAGTTGTGTTGCCTGGACTATAGTCTCCTCTTAACTCAGTTCTCTACCTATGACAGCGGATTGTTCTTTAAAATACATTAAAGCTGCACAATAGTTTAACCACAAAAATTCTGCCGGCTCAATCGGGAGAATTTTTGCATAATCGGCCCACGTAGCACTTAATAGTGCTCTCGAAAAAGGATTAATAATTCGCAAACTATACTGTATCACCAGGTAGATAAACGAATTACGTCAATCGTTCAAATTATTTTATTTTATATTTGCAAAGTAAAATGCTACAATGATGAAATCTTTTTAATTTTGATCGGAGGCAGACCGTTGTAAAATCTCATTCCTTTTCCTGAATTAACTGAATATAGGGAAGGATGGGTCTAATGCTAACAAAATCATTTCATAGACTCTGGCTTAGTCAAGCTCTATCTATTTTAGGTGACACATGGTATATTTTAGCGCTTGTCGTTACGCTATACCATGTATCTGGTTCTGCCACCATAACCGCTTTGTACCCACTCCTCAGAGCTGCTGGTATGACAGTCGGTAGTATATCGGCTCCTGTTATCATGCGTAAGCTGCGCTTGAACCGTCTACTTGCTACTAGTCTTGGGGGACAAACTCTTGGCTTGAGCTTGCTGACCATATATATGCTACTAGTTGGTGAAGATAATCTCAATATTTCAATATTGGTCGGGATAGTTTTCGGAATATCTATTCTGGAGGGTGTGGCGGTTCCCGTGAGATCGTCTCTTGTTGCTCTAACCGTACCTGAAGCTTCGCTGCTCAAAGCGAACAGCATTCTATCGGGTATTGTACAATCTTGTTCTCTGGCCGGATGGGCGTTCGGATCAATGACGGTCAGTTGGCTCGGTGCAAGCCAAGTGCTGCTCCTTTCAACTGTGCTATTGGGTAGTGCTTGCTTATCATCCTGCATGATAAGTAAAGTCAGAAACAACACACACCAAACTCCAGCCGGTTCTTGGAGACGCTCGCTTCAAGATGGATGGCGGAATTATTTTATGTTACCGAAGTTACGTGTCTTGTTATGGATGGATTTTTGGGAAGGCTTATTTAGAGGTGTATTCGCTGGGGCACTATTGCTCGTGTTCGTAGGCGAACGATTACATGTTGGTTATGTATGGTGGGGTTGGATGAACGGCGCTAATTTAGGTGGTTTCGTTCTTATTAGCATTCTTATGAGCCGCTTATCGAACGGAATGTGGAATCTTGGGCTCATGCTAGCTGTAGGCAGCGGATGCGTTGCTGCACTAACACTCGGCTTCAGTTTTTCTACTAGCCCGCTGGCGACACTATTTATCATGTTCGCAATTGGGGCTTCCCAAGCCATAAAAGATTTAGCGGAACGTACTTCTTACCAAACAAGCGTTCCAGCTTCAGAGCTGCCACCGTTATTTGCCGCCCAATCATCACTTACCTCAATTTTATATGGAGTATCTTTATTATTATCCGGCTGGCTAGCGGATACCGTAGGAATTCAAATGCTATATATCTATGCATCGGTTGGATTTTCCCTTTCCTTCGTGGGTGCTCTTATGTACCGAAAGAATGCACTGCAAAAAAACAGAACCAACGATACAGAAGACACATCCATTAAGGAGTTAATGAGGTTAGACTTATAATATTTGTTTTGTCAGCTTGATGTGTAGTACCTTATGATCAGGTTATCCAGAACTTACTGGATGGCCTTTTTTTTTATAGAAAAATGTGATCCCTATGCGTATGCTTTTGTTTTCTGAAGATTAGATTATTGCGTAACCTGAGCGATTGCATTGACAAATTTTTTGACTGATTCATTGGCTTCTTTGGAATATAGTAAGCCAAAAGGTACGCTGGTTCCATTCCATTTTAGAGGAATAGTAATGAGTGAAGGATGGATATTGGCCCAACTATCTAACGTTAAAAGAACACTCCCTGTTTGTGCACAGCGGTTAAAAACTTCTATATCATAAAAATATGCGGTATCAATAATTTGAATAGTTGGATGGTTTTCTTCAATATATGCCCGAAATTCATCATTGGGATTGCTGTCTCCCGCCCGAACCATCATTAAATGTTCCTCATGTAAATCTTCTAAATTAATAATCTCCTTAGTAGCAAGTGGGTGATCTGATGATACAGCACAACTTAGCTTATATTCGCTTAATGGGTAAAGATTACAATGCTCTAACCACTGATTTGAACCAAAAGCACCAATAATACAATCGAACTGTGTTCCCAGAGACTTTATCGTATCCATAATTGTATTTTTATTATCATCAAATGGAATGATTTGTAATTTGAATTGCGGAAAAAGTTCACTGACTTTATTCCAAATAGGAATAAATGATTTAACTGGATTTAAAAAAGAACTACCAATTCGTATGATATATGGTGAATCAGCAGCTATTTGACGGGCTTTTTGAACAGCATTTCGAGACAGACTTATGATTCGTTCGGCATCTTCATAATAAGATTGTCCAGCGGGAGTTAATGAAATACCTTGATTGGATCGCTCTACAACAGAAACTCCTAATTGATCTTCTAACAAATTGATTTGCTTCATAACAGCAGTTGTAGAAAGAAATAATTTATCTGCTGCTTTATTAAAACTTCCGCTTTCTACTACTGCAACAAAAATTTCAATTTGACGACTATACATGCAAAGCCTCCGTATAAACCTGTAGTTTAAACTACATTAACTTATCTACTATTCATTGTCAAAAATTTAATACTTATAATGAAATACAGAAACAGAATTAATTAATGTGGAGGAATTGGTATGCAAAAGGTTATTTTAAACAATGGTGTTGAGATGCCTAAGATCGGCTTTGGAGTTTTTCAGATGGAGGATCCACAAATTTGCGAACAAGCAGTCTGTGATGCAATGGATGCAGGATATCGTTTAATTGATACAGCTTCTGCTTATTTGAATGAAGAGGCAGTCGGCAGAGCCATCAAACGGAGTGGTGTACCAAGAGAAGAGCTATTTATTACAACTAAACTTATCATTCAAGAACAAGGCTATAAAGAAGCAAAAGAAGCATTTGATAAATCTTTGAAAAAACTTCAATTAGATTATTTAGACTTATATCTTGTTCACCAGCCATTAGGAGATTACTATGGCTCATGGAGAGCGTTAGAGGAACTATACAAAGAAGGGAAAATTCGAGCGATTGGTGTGAGTAATTTTTATCCTGACCGTTTGATCGACCTCATCCAACACAATGAGATTGTTCCAGCTGTTAATCAAGTGGAGACTCATCCCTTTACGCAACAAATTGAAAGTCAAAAGATTATGAAAGAATTTAACGTACAAATTCAGTCATGGGCCCCTCTAGCTGAAGGGAAAAATAACATTTTTGAAAATGAAAAATTACTTCAGTTGGCAAATAAACATGGAAAAAGCGTAGCACAAATTATTTTGCGTTGGCTTGTTCAAAGAGATATCGTAGTAATTCCGAAATCAATCCACAAGGAAAGAATTATTGAAAATATCAACATTTTTGATTTTGAACTTGATGAATCTGACATGAATCAGATCAGTACGTTAGATACAGGTGAACATTTAATCGTTAATCACCGTGATCCTGATTTAGTCAAATGGTTTGGTACGATAAAATTTGATATTTAATATGATTTATCATAAAAAACCGATTTCCAATAGGATTCGGTTTTTTAATTGAAAGACCAAAGGAGACTAAATGAATGACTAAACAAAATAGCCTACTTATCCTAATTTTGACCGTAGGAGTTTTCGGTATCCTAACGACTGAAATGGGAGTTGCAGGGATATTACCTTTACTTGCTGAGCATTTTGATATCACAGTATCTACAGCAGGGCTGCTAGTGAGTCTCTTTGCACTTGCTGTAGCCATATCTGGCCCCATCATGCCGTTATTGTTTTCAGGTATCAACCGCAAGAAGGTAATGCTTCTTGTTCTGGGTATTTTCATTGTAGGTAACATTGTCTCCATATTTGTATATAACTTTTCCCTATTGTTACTTGCTCGTGTAATCCCAGCCTTTTTTCATCCAGTTTACTGTTCGCTGGCTCTGACAGTAGCTGCTACGTCCGTTAGTAAGGAAGAAGTACCAAAGGCCGTTTCTAAAGTGATTTTGGGTGTAACTGCAGGGATGGTACTTGGTGTACCAATTACAAACTATATTGCTAGTTCCAGTTCACTGGAAATGACTTTTGTTTTCTTTGCCATCGTAAATGCGATTGCCTTCATCGCTACATTGATATTTGTTCCCTCCTTACCTGTTAAAGAAAGACTTTCATATGGAGCTCAAGTAAGTATATTGAAGAAGCCGATTTTTTGGTTAGCTATAGCAACCGTGGTATTTATAGGTTCGGCAACTGCAAGTGTGAATACTTTCATCACGGAATATCTTGAAACGGTTACCAATATAACAGGTACAACCTTAACTTTTGCATTACTAGTTTTGGGCTTAGCAAGTCTAGTTGGAAATTTAACAGGAGGAAAATTACTTACTAAAAATGCTATTAAAACAGCCACATTTTTTCCAATCGCATTAGGAATCGTTCATGTTTTGTCATTCGTCACAGGTAAGTTCACTGTCCCTATGATGATCACTATTGTATTGTGGGGGATATTATTTGCAATAGGAAATAATGTTAGTCAATATTGGATTACTTCTGCTGCTCCAAATGCTCCAGATTTTGCTAATGGAATATTTTTAGCGGGTAGTAACTTAGGAACAACAATTGGCACTGCAGTAGCGGGATTTATCATATCAGGAATGGGCACACAATATATCGTATTAGGAGGAATGCTATTTTTGATATTGAGTTTAGCATCTATTGTACTAAGAAACTATATGTTTAATTCGATAACCAAACAAAGCGCTAGTTAACATTGATTATGAAATGATGTTAGACAAATTCTACAACCTCTTTCACATCAAGCGAATGATGGTTGGAGGAGGCGGAACGATCAATTGGTCTTTTGTACAAAACGGACTAGTTGATGAAGTTAGTGTCATCTTAGCTCCTATCGCAAATGGCGATCCAGAAGCCCACCGGTTCTTCGTCGCAAAAGAACCGTATTCCAGCATTAAAGAAATTGCCTTTAAACTTAAATCCGTTGAAGAATTGGATTACGGAACATTATGGATTCGTTATTCCGTGAGAGAGAATTAGTGTGAGAAACGATAAGTAGGTTAAAACCCGTACTTATCGTTTTTGATTTGAAGGCTCATTTTTAATACCTAACCTCTCGTCTTTACCTTTCAATCCGTGAATCGATATTTGGCGGGAGTGATTCCGTGCTCTCGTTTGAATATACGCACAAAATAGTTTAAATCCATACCTACCATTGTCGCGATCTCACCTACAGACAGCTCTGAATGTTCAGATAAAAGCTCTGCCCCTTTGTGTAATCGAAGGCGCTGTAGATAGTGACTGGGATTCACGCCATATATCTCTTTAAACTTACGTTGAAAATGCTGCTTGGAGTAACCGACCGTATCTGCAATATTAGCGAGGCTTAAGTCTTCCATATAATGCTGTTCCATATATTGTACCGAGGCGCGAAGCATTTCTTTGGCGCTCGTGCTCCTTCGATAGTTTTGCATTGGCTTCTCGCTATGAGTCGTTGTAGCGATGTACGTTATCATACTATATATTTTCGTAGAAGCCGTATGATATGGATCGCTCTCCTCAGTTTCACTTACATGCCATAACTCCTTGATATCTGATTCAAGCTGCTGTATCGTTGATTCATTCACTGAGATTGGTTTCATAATTGTAAGTTGTAGTGCGTTAACAAGGGACTCAACAAAGCTTCCCTCGATTCCCATATATCCTAATAGCCAGGGTTCAGTTGCCGATGGACCATAATCATGAGCGAGTTTGCCTGGCACAAACAAGATATCTCCCCTTTTCATCTTAATGTAAGGCATGTTTTCAAAGTGAAAGGTACCTGATCCTCCAAAGCAAATCATGCACTGAAATGTTGGATAACCAATAGGCCGATGCATCATGTGCTGGTGATGTAATCCGCAACTATACAATGACAATGGTAATTCGATTTTGCCTTTATTATGAAAAAGCCTGAATGGTAACATGCTCCTCTTAGATCTCTCCTTCAAAATGAGACAACAATACTGTTCTGAAGTACTGCAATCTGAATGTAGTTATATTCTAATCTTAGACTTATATATAATTATAGATCAGTAATTAATCGAAATGAACTAAGGATTGATTAATCCCAACAAGGTGATGAACTTAGTTCATGATTAGTACCCATCGTTAAATAAAACCAGAACCCTCTCAAATGTAGGATTCTGGTTTTTAAATACATGAACTCATGTTAATAAATCTACGCTGCTTCAAATCTACTGTATAACTTTCTTAATGGTTCTTGCTTTCAAACTCTCTATAGAAATCGTCTCGTATTTCCGATACCGCAAGGTAACATTGCTTTCCATTCAACAACCTTGCTGGTACTCTCCACACATCTCCATAATAATAACTGTCAGCAACGAGTTCTTCATCTGCGTAGATTTGTGCTACATCGCCATAGTAATCAATATCTAAGAACCCTTCTGATCCTGTAACGGAAATTTTTTGCCATTTGACTTTTCGCTCCCCGCCTATATGAAGTTGCTCTGTATGTTTCGGTTCAAAAGGAGGCTGTTCTACATCATAGTACGTAATAGCAGGTGCTGTATAAGATTGCTGAATAGACTTTCGGTTAAATCTTACACCATTCCAATACCAATATTGGAATTCACCGTCTTCCACAGAGCGAATGTCGTCAGCAACTTTATACAGGTCACATCCATCACCTACATAAAGCTCCCCATCCAGTCTGCGCAGATAACGTGCCTGATCCCAACTAAGTGTAACAACAGTGGTGCCGTTGACCTGAAATGCAGATTCAAACCCCGCCTGAGCTGTTATATTCTGTCCATCACTAAATTGATATTCTGCTGTAATTCCAGGAATTTGCGCAAAGAAGTAGGTATCTCCTTCTCTGCATAACGGTTGCACTGTGGCATAGTCAAGAACAATACCTGACAACACCATGTGGAACGGCATGAAGAAGCTTACTTCACCACATACATTAATCGACGGGAATATGACACTGCCTGTATCAATTATAACGTTCTGCACATCTTTAAGCTTAGAAAGCCTTTGATAATGGTTAACAAATACATATCCACTCTTACCATCTGTCCGCATCACATATCGCAATGAGGTAGTATCCTCTCTTGAAACTGAATTCTCAGCTTCCACTCTGGTCATCGGTGCAAGTGTTTCTTCAAAATCCTGTACAAACAAATGAAGGATATTCAGCAGTCTGTACTGCTCTCGAACTTCTCCATACTCCGATAATGCACACTGAAAATCATATGAAAGAATGGGATAATCATTCGGATAACCTGTTGCTTTTGATTCCTGGAAAGTCGACAGCTTGCCAATTTTATTGGTTCCACCATGGTACATATAGTAGCCAATCAGATTGTTACCATCACCAATCTTTACAAGCGATATGCTGTAAATATCCATACCTTTAATTATTGGTCTGCGGTGATGTGTGACTTGAATACCTCCACCCAATTCGCAAGTTGCAAATGGATATCTTTCATATGGCAATCGCCATTGCCCATCTTCTTCAATTTCTTGAGGAAGGAGATCAGCTCCTATGCCTGTGTCATTTCTCATACCAGTAAAGAAATAATGAGGAGATGGCGGAAGTTGATTTAGGTGATCGTCCCATGGAGCATCACAGTATCCCCCAAATACAGGAAACACCTCATCAACAGGAATTCGAGCTCCCTCCACAGCATTCCATCCAGTTACCGTATATATTGGAGCAATCATACCGCAATCCACAGCCATTTCTTTTAACGTGGCCAGATGCTCAGCATCATTGGTTAACTCATTTTCCAACTGAACGGCAATGATGTTTCCTCCATCTTTGTAGAAAAGTCCTTGTACCTGCTTCGAAATATTTTCATAAAAGATATGTACTTTCTTAAGATATTCTGGATTGTTCTCACGCAGCTTAAATGGTTTCTGGAGCAGCCAATCCGGAAGTCCGCCGTTCCTGCATTCGCCATGCGCCCATGGTCCAATCCTTATAACTGCTTCAAGCCCAGCCTTCTTACATTCCAATATAAAAGCACGGAGATCATTGTCACCTGAGAAGTCGAATACCCCTTCGCTCTCTTCATGATAGATCCAGAACACATAGGTAGATACAAGCGTTATTCCGCCTGCTTTCATTTTACAAAGCTCTTCATACCAGTCACTTCTATTGTATCTGGAATAATGAAATTCACCCATGACCGGAATAGAAGGCTTACCATTGCGTGTAATATATAAACTTGTTACACTAATCTTTTCTCCTACAGGATTTTCCCCTCCAAGATTTAAATGATTTTGCAAAACCTCAGGTTTCTGATATTTTTTAAATTTATACATCACAGTCTCCCTCTCGTAATCTAAATCTTAATCTTGTCTTATACTGATGTCATTGTAACGTAGAGGAAGATCGGTACGTTAGGATTATCATGATGATAAAATAGTACAAAATGAACATTTTTATGAAAGTAAGTATGTAAACAGAAATGCTCGGTAAGTCATAGTGAACGCATAGGTCTACATTCTCGGCTGAATTGCAAAGCTGGAAAGAACTTAAAACAAGTGAAAGTGTTGTATCTGTAGAATTGACACACAAAAATGGAGCGATATCCCAACAAAGGGATACCACTCTATTTAACCCGTACATCTAATCACTATTTAGTTATGTGTCAGATCGATAATCGGTCTATGTTCTTCTTCTTGGCTCTGGACAACAACTTGTGCTGAATACCTTTTTCATGCGCTTTACGCGCGACATCAATTCAGTGATTATTAAATTGTAGACAAACTGGATTCCCTTTCTTTATTCTGCCGTTCATAATCTATAACGGAACCCATAACAATGCCTAATAACATTCCAAAACCGGCCCCCAGTGCAATACTGAAACCTATGTTAAGGTCTAAGAAATCACATATTATCATGCCTATACAAGCCCCAATAATAAATCCAACAACAAGAAATACCGATAAAAATTTATGTTTATCGTTTTTCATCGTTTCCTCCTCAAATTGATCTTCATATATCAACACCTACTATCAAAAATATAATATAAAGCTGCTATATCTAAACAATGTAGGTTTAATGATCTTAAACTTATTGTTATGTCTCTTGGAAACACAGGGTTATGATAACTAACTTCTGCTACTATTTCATTATCCTCACTTGTTGAAAAGAAAACTCTCTTATCTCCTACGTCTTTTTTAATTTTCAAGAAAATCTCTCCATCAATTTGAACATCAACTCTTAGATTAGTTTTTATCTTAGTTCGATCAACAACCGTAAAATCTCCCATAATAATGGAAGTGCCCTCCCATTTAGATTTTATCAAATTATCAAGCCCTAATTTTTCGTTTATATTACAAACAACATTATCACTATTATCAGATGCCTTAATATTTACAACAAAGGTATGATTCATCATTAGATCACAAATTCTCTGAAATCTATTTTTGTAAACCCTTTGAACTTTTTTTGTGATTTGGATATTCATTGAAAATAATTAAAGCAGATGGAGACTTATCTGTAAGTGCCATCTGCTCTTTGCAATCAGTTGTACTGTTTTAATCCTCAAAAATATTTATTTTTTGATTTTGATATAATTCATTGCCTTCTATCTCCGCATTTTCTCTAATAAATGCTTTACTTGCTTCTTCGTCATCTTGTAATTGCCACATAAACCAAGCTGTCACATAGCCATCTGCCGCATACAACATGTCTCCATGTTCATGGCCCGTTTTACGCATCATAACTTTTGGAGCATTTATCTTTTCATACATTGTTTTCATACTTTCCAGAGGAATAACCATCTGAGTTTCAAAGTTTCCAGTACCCGCAATTAACATTGTCGGAATCTTTATTTTTGTTAAGTCGTATGGAATATTTAGCTTAATAGCTGCTTCTTCATGTGTTGGGGAAAGGGCTACAGCAGTTTTATAAAGATCACTATGATTGTTTTCTGTTATTGCATTAAATACCCCTACTCCACCTTGAGAATGCCCGGATATGCCGATATTATCTAAATCAACTCTATTGTGAAAAATACTATCTTTGTTACTATTTTCATTAATAATATACTCTAGTGTTTTATCTGCGGATTCTCCTGACCACGTTCCAGGATCCTCATTACCTAACACAATGAAGCCCCAAGATGATAAATGTTTAAATAAGGCTTTATATTTTGATCCATATACACCAGTTCCATTTACAAATACGACTACTGGATATTTTCTTTCACTTTGTTCTAACTCTTCAGGATAATATACTTCATATTGTTTCAATACTTCAGTCGTTTTTTCTTCCTTATATTTCACTTCATAATTACCCATCGCTAAATATTTTGCTTCAATATCTCCTCCAGTTACGACGGTTTGCGTATAATCATTAGGAACCATTGGGGTTCGTACTATCTTAACAACTAGTAAAGTTAATAGAACAACAAAAACTAGTATTATAATTCCAATGATTTTCAACATTTTTTTTAACGCTCTTTTCATCTTGCTTAATCTCCTTCTTAGTGCATTCAATACCAGTTAGAATCTGTCCGAAAGTAATCATAGAACGACCGAACAGAGATAGTTGCTGCATATTTTGAAAATCTGCTAGTGCATTTGATTAACATTAACATGAAAAAATAAACTGAAAATAAACTACAAGCAGAGTAATCCCCCTTCACTTGAAGGGGGATTTTGTGATTGAATGCAGTTCACTTACGTACAGATGTCCAAGAAGGGAATAAGGAAGACATGCAAAATCCTCATTGTAGAAGACGACAAAAATACAGCTAAATTAATTAAGATCGCTACTGGGTCTGCAGGAAATGAGGCATTCTTGGCGGAGAATGGCATGTTGGCTGTTACATACGGATTCTGTGTTTTAATTTAGTGGATCGCACACAAGATGATTTGACACCGTTACTTGTTCTCCATGATAATGCGTCTTCAAATATAGTACAGAGAGCAAATAGGCGGGGCTTGAACTCTTTTTACTATTCAGTTTTAAGTCCGTATAATGTAACAGGCGTAAAATATAACTATTCATACTGGATGGGGTTTTAGAGCAATGTTTAGTATATCGGTTGGAATAGCGTCCCCTTTGTAAACATTTGTGGATTAACGATTTGTTTTGAATTCCATTCTTCTTACTAGAACTGTTCCTTAACTCTTCTCTATTAATTTCAATGCTTGCTGGAGATCTATATCTTCTTCAATGTGTTTAGGTGTCCATTTTATATATACATGAGGCTGAATTCCCTTTCCATGTATGGGATCTATTTCTGTCTTCTGCTGAAGTCTTGATATTGGATAACATAGGGAGAATTGTTTGTCCCACTGGACACACACGATGTCACTATAATCGTTTAATCCCATGGTGGCACGTCCTACGATGGTTACTTTGGATGAATCTTTACTGGTTTCAACAAATTCTTCTCCCGCACTTGCACAGTAATAGTCAGATAAGATAATTACCTTTTCTGGGGTGTCTTCCCCCTCGAAATTGTTTTCTAAATCTGCAATATATTCCGAAAAGTCAAAAGCAACAAATCCTTGATTCCAATATGTTTTAAATTGGTTTTCACCGTACTCTACCATTTTAAGTGTTTCTTCATTATTTGTTGAACTTCGAACTTTCTCAGCCTGTTCTAAAAAAAGTTCCACATTACGGTCAGAACAATTAAATTCTCGGACTTTAAGAGGAGAACTTGGCTTCTCTCCTTTTTTAAAGATATATCTCAATAGAGAAGAAGAAGCATGAGAATTACCTCCCCTATTATTCCGAACATCAACAATCACATTTTTACTTTCAAGCAGGTCATCCTTATGTTGTTCTATTAAATTCACTATTCTATTGGTATCTGCAAAATCAGAAAAAGTTAATAATAAAGTGCTCTCATTGATAAAATCAATAGTATAAGTAGATTTTCTAGGAGAACGTTTGTATAATTTTAATTCCAGTTTTACTAATTCTTCATTCTCGTTGATAAGTTCAAAATATGTAGCTCTGCTCAGGATTTCATCCCATTCTTCTCTCTCAGGATGAGATTCCCTAAGCATGGTATGGTGCATTTTTCTTATAGAAGAAATGGATTCTCCATCGATAAAAACAATTTTTGCCCCTTTTTCAAATCGATCCTCTTCATTCGTCTCTGTTACGTATAAAGTGTCTTCGTAATTTCTTACCGTAAAACCACAAGTTTTAACTTCTACCTTTTCTGAATTATGCAAATTAAAATACATATGACGATCTTGGAAACTAATAAGGTATTCATTCACAAGTTCAGCAAACAGTTGCGGCGTAATGAACCCACTTCTTTCAAGCTCCTCTATTTTCTTTGTATAATAATCAGGATGATCCCAACCTTTTTTCTCCTCATATCCTGCATAATCCTGATGCATAATAGATACAATTTCAGCAAATATATTTGAGTACTTCAATTTAATATTCCCCCTCCAAATCTTTATATAAAATAACCCCCAATCAAATGATTTGGTTGGAGGTTATATTGAATATGTGTTGTCTTATAGATCCGTCGTCTAGGAGACACTAACATTTCTCTTATGTAAATTCTTGAATACCGAGTATTCAATATCGGACTTAATATAACTTAATATCTTTTCGGCACATTCTGCTGGATTCAACTCTTCTGTATTTACTTCGAGGTCATATTCGTCAAAGCAATATACTTTGCTAAACTGTGAAGCTGCTAGTCCAATCTGTCTATCTCCTCTTGCTTGCTCTCTTCTTGTGAGTTCTTCCTTTGAGCATGTTACACCTACAAATAACGTAGGCCGATTGAAAAATTGATCAAGAAACGCAGTAAACCTTTTGTCATTGTCGATTACGGTATCGGCTATTACATTAAAACCCAATTCCAATAACAATGTAATTGTCGAATGGTACACTGAGAATATGGAATCATCAACGATTTGTGAGACAACTTGATGATCTATTCCTCTTGGAGCTTCATCTGGAAATTTATTGTTAACAAAATGATTGTAATTAATAAAAAATTCATCAATAGATAAATGATAAAAATGAATTTCTTTCTGATTTATCAGTTCAGTCGATATGGATGTCTTTCCAGAACTTGAAGTCCCATTTAAGTATACTAATATCCCTTGCTTCAGAGTAATCATCCCTTCAAAATGTAATCACTGCGTCTCTTTAGAATAACGTGATATTTACAAATTACACAAAATTATCCAACCTGGAAAGTATTCGCGTGATGATTAAAATATTCCTGCCAGTCCGTTCAACGAGCTGCCGATTGAGTTCTCCTTCCTGTGTGGATCTCTCCCCCTCATATAAAGAAATCCATACAGCAAAAAGACACTGATATTCTACCCATCAGTGTCTCTTTCGGTTATAGCAGTTTAATTAGCTCTTCTAACTCATCTACTAATACTTTTGCTAATTCAAAATTAGTATCCTTTAAAGCCAATTCTATTTTCATTTCAATCGATTTTTTCTTTTGTTCCATTTCGAGATAGTCTTTATTAAAATGACTCGTATAAATCATCTGTCTAAATTCTTGCATACTCATTTTACTAATCGTCTTATCGTCAATGATTAAAACGTAGTCCATCCCATTTACAACAGAATAGAAATCATGAGAAATCATGAGAACCGCACCTTTATAGTCTTGGGTGGCTTTCTCCAGTGCGATTTGTGTATAGGTGTCTAAATGGCTTGTCGGTTCATCAAGAAGTAATACGTTTGCTTTAGTGGCAGAAACCTTAGCCAATTGAAGCAAGTTTTTTTCTCCACCAGATAATGATCCAATCTTTTGATCAAGGATTTCTCCTTCAAAGCCATAGTTTGCAACATACGACCTAATCTCATCATAAGTTTTAAACCCAGCATCGATGAACTCATCTAGTATTGTATTCGAATCCGTTAGCATTTCGCCTTGAACCTGAGATAAATAAGCCGCGGTAACATCCGCATTTATTTCAATTGAATCATGACTGTTTTTAAAGATATCTCGGAGTAACGTCGTTTTCCCGGTACCGTTTGGACCGATAATGGCTACTTTATCTGTAGATTTAATCTCAAAGCTAACATTGTCTAACAGCAGCTCGTCGAAGGCAACACGATAATTACTGACATTTATAACCGTAGTGTCATCCATCTCATGATCCATATCAAAACGAATATTCGGCTGCTTAATATCAACAAATGGTGCTTTAATTCTACGTGCTTCCAATCTCTCTTGGAATCTAACTCTAGCTTTTAATGCTCTCCCTCTAGATGCTTCTGAATTAATAGTTGCGATCGCTCTAAGATTATCAATGATGCCATCGTATCTTTCAATTTCTTCTTGTTCAGCGACTGCGATTTCTTGCAACTCTATTTTTGTCTGAAGTAATGAGAAATTATACTCAATATATCGACCATCAAACTCTTGGATCTCTGTGTTTTCAAGGTGTATAATTTTGTTGAAACAATGGTTCAATAGATATCGGTTGTGTGTAACAACGAGCAGCATTCCCTTGTGAGAATTAATCAAATTTTTAAGCGCTCTTAGATTTTCAAAATCCAAAAATACATCGGGTTCATCCATAATCATGAGGTCCGGACGACTAAGCATTTCCTTCATCACTTGAATGAGTTTGAATTCCCCTCCGCTTATGGAGGATATGTTAAGATCTTTTAGCTTCATAAGGTTTGCCAGATTCAGCTGCTTATTAATGGTGCTTTCAAAATTATCCCCATCCATCGACTCAAAGGCGTCCAAAGCAGATTGATACTTTTCCAAGAGCGCATCCATATCCGACGTGGTTGCCATTTCAGCATAAATCGATGTGATTTCATCTTGTATCTTAATAAATTCTTCTCCTATATATTCAAAAACGGTCATTTCTTTCGTTTTGTCTACTTGTGAGAACTGACTTACGTACCCGATGCTGCAATCCGGGTCTATCTCTAACTTGCCATCGAACAAATGTCTTTCGGGATCCATCAGTATATCGATCAGTGTACTTTTCCCACTGCCACTGGTTCCTATAAAAGCGCAATGTTGCGCCTCTTCAAGCGTAAACGAAATGTTATTATATAGTTCCTTTTGTGGAAATGAGAAGGATAAGTTATCAACTTTTATCATCGTGTTACCTTTCTTTACAACTAAAATGTTGGCTATTATTAATAGTATTATCAAACACAGACTTTTAGAGTAACACTGTTTACTACCAAGTACAATTCATTTTTAGCCCTCACCCACAATTCGAAATTCTTTGTTACTTTCATGAGTTTTGCTTCTTATGATTGCTTCAAGTATTTTTTTGCCTGCAGAGTCTATCATCGTTCCTTGCGAAGGCTCTTTTTTAGTAATCCATTTCTTTAGTTGAGCGATATAATAATCGATAAGAGAATTCGAGAAAAATGAATAATTGGATAGCAATACAACTCCTGCACGGAGTTCCTTACTGAAAGCTAGATAACTATTAAAACCAGCGGTAGCCCCGTTATGCCAGAGGATTCCTTGATTTAGAAGATTATCCTCAGCCCAGCCAAAATAACGGTTTGATTTTTCAATCGATATAGGAAGATGACTTTTTAGCAGTGTAGAGGCTACCGGATTATCATCATTTAGATTGGCTTGGACAAATAAGCTCAAATCGCTAACAGATGACTTAATCCCCCCAGCTCCTTCATGTATAGAAAGATCATCCCAATGAGGGACTCTTTTCCCACTTGAAGCATGTCCATTTAAAAACCTGCCATTCTGTTCTGAAACAAGCTTAACGGCTGTCTCGTTCATCTTTAATGGACTCGTTATGTATTTTTTCAACAGTTCGTCATACGTATGACCTGACACCTTACATAGAATGTTTCCAAGTATGGCCGCACCGATATTGGAATATCCAAAAGAACCGATCTGATCCGTGAAGTCTGCAGTAGATAAAAAAGCAGTTAAATCTTCCTCGGTATAAATTAAATAAGGATTCGATCTGTTTTTAGATAAAATGTGGTTTGTTGCTAATACAGGTAATCCAGAGGTATGGGTAGCAAGGCTTTTCAAGGTAATCTTATTCAAATAATCGTTGTTGGCATTTGGCACGTACTTACCAACGATGTCATCCGAGGAAAGAAGTTTTTCCCTTTCCATTTCTAATAAGAGTATGGATGTAAAAACTTTAGTAATGGAGCCGATTTCAAACAACCTATGTTCAGGGGGGATCATACTTTTCTTTTTATTATTGCAAAACGAGTAGTATTCAACATCTCCATCCCTAATCATCCCGATAACAAGTTGTAAATGTTTTTTATCTTTCGTGTAATCTGAGACCAAACTATGTATATCCTTCATTGTAAAAGTACTCCTTTTCGTTTTATGAGCCCTCTCATTACTCGAATTTAAAAATCTAAGTTATCCTGACTATTTCGAGCAGATAAATGATGTATTCGTTACCATATTCCATTCTTCCTGTCCGCTAGCTTAGAATTAACGAACGTAATCAATTAGAAACGTGTCCAATCGGAAATGGGAGATACAATAAAAAAAGCCGCTAAAATAGCGACTTTCAGGTATTTTCCTTTATTCTACTTTTCTTTTGAATTCATTTGGACAACCATAATTTCATCCTTGTTCGCAGTCGTTTGAATGCCTGTATTCACATTCATAGCTGCAACCTCCTCTATACCCGAAGGAATGAGTACAGGAGTAATCGTAGACAGTCCAGCTTCTGAGATGTAATCCATATCGAATTCTAGCAACAATTGTCCTTCTTTTATTGAATCTCCAGTCTGAACATGAGTTGTAAACCCAGATCCTTTAAGTGAAACCGTATCAATCCCTACATGAATCAAGAGCTGTACACCACTCTCATGCTCCAATATTAGTGCATGTTTACTTTTATTCATCAGGTGTGCAACAACACCGTCAAAAGGAGCATATACTTTACCTTCCGCAGGCTCAATAGCATATCCCTCTCCCATATGTTTCTCAGCAAAAGCCGGATCTGGGACAGATTCAAGCGGTATAGTCTTCCCAGTAATAGGTGATGGAAATTTTAGAGTGTATCCATCTTCTTTCTTCGCAGTGTTTTCTGATCTACTCGGTATATTTGATGTATCTGATGTAATAACACTACTACTCATAGTAGTTTTCTGAACACGTTCCTTACTTTGTACACCTTCCGAGATTGCCTCGATCTTGTCATCTTTATAACCGAACATCCAGGTTAATATAAAAGCAATTGCCATCGCAACAACGTTACATAAAATGTACAGAAACAGTTGATTGTTTAAATAAAGCAGCGTTCCGGGAATTACGGTGATTGCCATTCCTGTTCCTGCCAAACCGAATATGGATGCCATGAAACCACCTACGGCTCCACCGATGAGTGCCATAACAAATGGCTTCATATATCGTAAATTCACACCAAAGATTGCGGGTTCCGATATTCCGAGAAAAGATGAGAACGATGAAGGAAGGGCCAGTGCTTTTAGCTTCGCATTCTTCGTTTTTAATCCGACTGCCAAACATGCGGCACCTTGAGCGGCCATAGAACAAGTGATAATGGCGTTAAATGGATTCGAACCGGTCTTCTCCAGCAGCTGGATTTCTAAAAAATTGAATATATGATGCACACCGGTTACTACGATGATTTGATTGAAGAAACCGATAATGAGGCCTGATATTCCTAAAGGAAGATCTAATAAGAACATCGTTCCGTGTAGGACCCAATCCTCAACCGTATGGAACACAGGTCCGATGGCAAACAATCCAAGCGTTATGATGGCAAGCAGTGTAATAAATGGAGTTACAATGAGATCAATGGATTCGGGTACTCTTTTTCTTAGAAATTTCTCGAATTTTGCTCCAAGAAAACCTACAAAGAATGCAGGAAGAACAGACCCCTGATATCCCACGATAGGAATGAATCCGAACATGTAAAGCGCTTCTTCTGATCCGTTAGCAACATTGTATGCGTTGGGAAGAGCCGGATTTACCAACATCAGGCCAAGTACAATCCCAAGTACCGGACTTCCGCCGAATACACGAAATGCAGACCATGCTACAAGCGCGGGTAAAAAGGCAAATGCGGTATCCGTCAATACCTCAGTAAAAAGCAAGAAATTGGGGGAGATATCAGCAGCCGTTATTCCAAACAGCGCCAGAACTTGCTCTTGCGTAAGAAGTCCACGTAAACCCATAAATAAACCGGTTGCAACGAGTACGGGAATAATCGGGACGAAAACATCGCCAAATGTTCTTATCGCTCTTTGAAAAACATTTCCTTCTTTCTTCCCCTGACTTTTCACTTCTTCTTTCGAAGTACCTTTAATTCCAAGCTTCTCAACCTCATCGAAGATCCGATTAACGGTACCGGTTCCAAAAATGATTTGAAATTGTCCTGCGTTAAAGAATGCACCTTTTACCTTATCGATGTTTTCTACACGGGCTTGATCGATAAGCTCCTTATCGTGGACCATTATACGTAGACGGGTAGCGCAATGGGCGAATGAGGCAACATTCTCCTTGCCGCCAATGGCCTCAATAACCTGCTTAGCTATTTCGTGATTTTCAGACATATAACACTGCTCCTTTTCTATTCGGTTTTCTATTACGTCAAATCCTCCAAAGCGATGCTTCTAATGAAACGGCTCCTCCGCTAGAGAAAAAGCGAATTTCCGTACTGTCTTTACTTGGAAAAATACGGCTTGCGAAAACTTCCTCTCCATCGTTGACAAAGACTTCAACCGAGGAGGTATCAACAAACAGTTGGAATTTGACTTTGTCAGCATCTAATGGGCAGCGTCGTACATTTCCGTAGGCTGACTCGATAGGCTCACCGGATATAGAGCGATCCAGTATCACTTTCTTGCTCAGATGATCGTACCACAGGACCGTTTTTTCATTCTTCCCTGCTCGGAATTCAACACCAAACCGCTGTGCATTCATATTCGTAAATTCACAAATCAGTTCATAAGTAGTGCCATTAAAATCCGGGAATATTTTTGTTTCATCTCTCAACAAGTCTTGAACATCGGACTGTTCTTTGCGTAACTGTTCTAGTTCGCGTACCGGACGCTGAATCATTTTGCCTTGATTAAGGATCAATTCCCTTGGCAGAGTTAAGCAATTCGCCCAGCCCTGATTGTCTGTTGGGTATTTTGATTCAGGGAGTCCCATCCATCCAACTAAAATTCGGCGGCCATCCGGCGTTTCGGTGGTTTGCTGTGCATAAAAGTCAAACCCTCGGTCCAGCTCTTGAAATGGGCCATGGTTGAATATTCTAGTTGACAGATCAAGTGGCTCTCCAATGATGTAACCCGATTGATAGATATTATTGAAAGCATCAGCCTCAGGACTAACACCTTGAGGTGAAAATAATAATACACCTTGATTGTCCATTTCGAAGTAATCTGGACACTCCCACATATACCCGAATTGATCTAATTTTGTAACAATTTCTCCTTCAAATGTCCATTCGATTAAATCTGGAGAATGATACATTACCGCGCATCCCGACATGTTTGTTCGTTGTGCACCGATTACACAATAATATGAGCCCTCACTTCCCCACACCTTGGGGTCTCTGAAATGCTCGGTGTATCCATCGGGTACCGAATCAATGACAGGACTGTTCTTTTTGATAATATTCCCCTCTGTATCCATTACAGCTAAATTTTGATACGGATGTCTCACCCACTCCTCATCACGTGAGTTCCCAGTATACATAAGATAGAGCTTGTCATCTTTCACAATACCGCTTCCAGAATAAGCACCATGTGAATCGTAGGGTCCTCCAGGCTCTATTCCAATACCGACATTCTCCCAGTGAGCCAAATCCCTAGATTTAGTATGATACCAATACTTCATCCCATGATAGGTTCCGAGAGGAAACCACTGATAGAATAAGTGATATTCTCCCTGAAAGAAGGTAAAACCATTGGGATCATTAAGAAGACCGGTAAGCGGCTGAATATGAAACAACTGTCTCCATGGTGACTTTCCAACAAGAGCAATAAGGTTGTCTACTTCTCCGGGAAAAGCTTGTTCAAGCTTCCTGTACTTTTCTTCCCTTGTTATTTTCATCTTATAAATCTCCACCTAATGAATTGAATAAGTTCTGAGTAGAACCGGTTCCAAAAGAGATTAAAAAAACGGAACCGGTTCCAAACGATTTAAAAAATAAGTTTCATAATTCGTTCCTGAGCAAGAAAAAATCATGAAACCGTTTTTTTAGAATTATAAAGCAGGAAATTATTGTTTGTCAACGCTCTCTCGATCAAGCAAGATGAAATCCATCATCGTAACGTCTTCAATTTCTTCCTCTCGCACCAGTCTTACAATATTCTGGGCAGCGCGCTTTCCTGCCTCTTTATATTGAAATTGTACCGTAGTTAAGGCCGGATGAATAATCTCAGTGACATCGTAGCCTCCAAATCCTGTAACGGATAAATCCCCAGGAATATTGATTTGTTTTACATTCGCTGCCTTCATGACGCCAAGCGCAATGTTATCCGTAGCACAAACAATAATGGAAGGATCATATTCCTCTAATATATGAGCGGCGGTCACCATAGCTTCCGTCATTTTAAATCCGGTTTCATAATACTGTACATAACAAGAACTGCCTTCCAAGCTTTTTTTAAATCCTTCTTTTCTCTGGACGCCAACGGAAATATCTTTTTCGGTCACACCTAAATATGCAATTCGGCGGTGTCCTTTTTCAAGAATATGACGACCCATCATATAACCCGCCTTATAATCATCATGTATCAAGCTGTGAAGATCAGGATGCTGTTGGCCAACAAGCAGTACAGGAACCCCGCACTCTTTTATCGCTATCAGATGTTCATCCTTCACCTGGGCTGCAAGCAAAATGATTCCGGATACCTTCTGCCTTGCAAAATTGTAGATTGCCTCAATTTCTCTCTCAAAATCCTGACTCGTATTAGAGATTAACATATGATAGTTAACGTTTCGCAGTTCTTCATCGATGCCTATTAATGTTTGTGAGGATGCAAAGGAGTCCAATCTTGGCACTACAGTCCCTATAATATTTGTTTTTTTGGCCTTCAAACTTTGTGCAAAGGTATTAGGAACATAATGATGCTCCTTAATGACGTGTTCAATTTTTCTGCGAGTGTTTTCGCTTACTGAACCTCCGTTCAAATAACGGGATACTGTACTCTTTGCTACGCCAGCAATCGAGGCTATATCTGATATGGTTTTGTTCATTAATTATCCCTTCTCTTTACCTATAAATCTGTCACGAATAAATATAAATGATGATAACAGTATACTTGCTTTTTCTCCGATATGCGATCCCTTGAAATCTCCACAGCTGCAAAAAAAAGCAACCGGTCAGTTTGAACATTCATAGTGTTCGTAGATCTTTTTTGAAAATGGAAATAGCTCAAAAATACAAAAACAACCTTAACCATAATTATGGCTAGGATTATCATTTAAAGGCTTCAGTTGATGAGATATATAAGCGATTTGGATATATAGATGTCTGAGAGATGCTTGTATTCAAAAAAACAGATATGCAGTGCCCTGTTCGTATATTATTTACTACGACAGGTACTGCATATCTGTTTAAAATCATCAAACAAAAAGTTAATTAATCCGTCTTGATCATGCTTTAACTTTCAATGAACCTGGCGTTCAAACAACACAGTCACCACGCTACTGAGCCGCGAAGAGCATTTGCATTGGTTACCAGTTTGTAACCAATCAGCCATTCCGTGGACGTTCCAAAAGGATGCGCCATTCATCGAGCGTACTTACGTCGTTTTTACAGAGTCATTCGGATATGCAGGCGGGTTATACTTATTAGCATTACTATTTTGTATCTAATGACTGTTATACTTTGGATTTCTTTATTTTCACTTGATAGACTGCGATCATAAAAAAGACCATAATGCATATCAAACAAAGGATGGCTGCGCCCAAAGCACTCGTAGATTTATCGCTTGCTTGCAGCCACTGCATCGATATTTGCGGCAAAGAACCTGGACTGTAGGCCGTAAACGATGGCAGCCATTGGGAAGCAATGGACAGCAGTATTGCCACCGCTAAGCTAACGAAGGCGATACCTGCTGCAGAATTCAGGAGAGAGCTCATGAGCAGCGTAAGCGATCCGGCAAACCAGAGCCAGAGCAAATAGAGGAGTCCTGCTTTTATGGCTGCCCCGGTCTCGACGCTTCCGATCATCTGCACAGTATAATACCAAGCCCCCGCATAGCCAAGAACGAAAGACACAGTGACAAGAGACAGCATGCTTGCCCACTTCGCTGCCGCATAGGATACGTAAGACACCGGCTTTGCAAAAATCATCTGTGAAACCCCGCTTTGACGCTCACCAGAAATCATTGTCATGATGGACAGCACCAAGATCATAAGTCCGACTGAGTTATATTGACTAAGCGTCTGTGCCATCACTTCTGTTCCAGTAGGAAGCTCCATGGTAATCGTCATGCCTTCAGGCATATTTCCAGCAGATTCTAAAATTTCCGGCAAAAAACGTGTCACCACTGGCTGCATGATCCCCAGCATCAAAAACACAATCGGCACCCACAACCATTTATAGCTGCGCCCCATCTCAAGCATTTCTTTACGAAAAAACAATATGAACTGCCTCACGATTGCACCACCCTCTCAAACAAGTCTTCGAGTGTGCTATGACCTGCTTCCAGCGAACGGATCACAATGCGTTGGGATACAGCGTCCGCCATAAGTGTAAGGGAAGCTTGTTCAACGTTCGCGACCCTGAGCTTCGCACGTCCTCCGGAAACTTCCGAATAGATGACAAAATCCTTGCTGCAGATAGCGGTCAACCAGGACCGTGATGCCTCGTCCCCGTCAACCTCTAGGCTGATCACTGGCTCGCTATATGTTCGGCGAATATGTTCAAGGTTGCCTTGAAGGGCAATATTTCCATTATGAATCATGAGAATTTCATCACAAACCTCTTCTACGTCATGCAGCACATGTGTGGAAAATAGGACTGTCGTCTCCCGGCGAATGTCCCGGAGCAGAGTCAGTACATCCTTGCGTCCTGTGGGATCGAGTGCTGACACTGGCTCATCGAGAATGAGCAGCTTCGGCCTATGAATGAGTGCCTGGGCAAGCCCCAAACGTTGTTTCATTCCGCCTGAATAGCCGCCGATCCTGCGCTTACCCGCGTCCCGAATACCTACTGCCTCCAGCCACTTGTCGGTCTCCCTCTTGGCCTCACGACTTGTCAACCCGGCAAGCTCTCCGGCATAAAGCAAAAACTCAGCTCCGGTCATCCAAGGATAAAACACGGGCATTTGCGGTAAAAAGCCAATATATGGCCGCCGGTCCGTAGTCGGTCTTCCGTTTAGCAATAGCTCAATCGATCCTGCTGACGGCTGAAGTAATCCAGCCAGCATATTGATCGTCGTTGTTTTACCGGCACCGTTTGGTCCGAGTAGAGCGGCACAGCTGCCTTCGGTGATACTGAACGATATTCCGTTGACAACTTCACGCTCTTTAAAGCGCTTGGATAAATCTTTTACCTGCAACAAAGTCCGGGTCATGATGCATCCTTCCTTCCGAAGACAAAATAAGCGACTGATCCCAGAATGTTACCGCACAAGATGATGATGACCCACAACCATTTCGGTCCGCGAGTTGCTTCCGCTTTATATAATGATACCAATCCCACCACAGCCAAAATCAACTGCAAGACGATGATAGGCATGATCAAATTCCAAGGTATGCTTGAATTCATTGTATCCATGAGTGTTTCCCCCCTCTTATTCGTATGGTTGATTGCGATCATTCCCTATCTTCCGGAGTTCTTTTCTTCTCGGCAAATAAATATGAACAATCCAATAGGCAATAAGCGGTCCAGGAGCTTGGATCAGTCCCACGATCCCCCAGATCCAGTAGTATTTTGTATGACGGCGGGAATGAATGAACAAAAATAGGCTTTGTATCAGCAGGATGCAGGCGACAAGTATTAAGACCCATACGGGAACCGTATCGAGATTTGTTTTATGCATGGCTGGATTTCACCTTCTTCTTCGAGCGATAAAAAAATCGTACAGCAAACGCGATCGCACCGACAAAGACCAGCCCCTGAATGGCGACAAATACAACAATGTTCATAGATGCCAAAAGAATATTGCTTCCTATTAAAGTTAGAGCAATGATCATAAACAGTACAACTTCCAGGCCTGCACGTTTGCGAAGCCTTTGCTGCTCAGCTGCGACAAGCTGCTCCAGCTCATGCAGTGGCGGCGGCTCCGGACTCCGGATGGCCAGCTCCATCTGATCGAATCCATGCAGCAGCTCAGCGATTAGAACCTGATCCTCTGCAGATGATTCTTCGTGGAAGCCTTCACCATGCGTATGATTCTTCTCATTCAGATCGGCAGTTCGTTCCCGCATTCCTTTATTCCTTTTCATCTGTCGCCAGCTCCTTTCTTAACTGCTGTAATCCATGATGGATTCTGGACTTAACCGTCCCAGGCGGAATGTCCATCATGTCTGCGATTTCATCATAGCTATAGCCGTAATAATGCTTGAGCAAAATCGGCAGCCGCCATTCGTACCCCAGCCTGGACAAAGCCTGCATCGCATCAGTCCATTCCTCATGCTGAGCTTTGATCTGCCACTCTGTTCGCCGAGATGCCTGCTCCCGGTCCCTCCACTGCTTTTCTACCTTAGTGCGACGCATCTGATCGATATAAATCCTGGTAGCTATCGTAATCATCCATGAAGAGAACTTCGATTTTCCGTTATATTGATGAATCTTCTCAATACACTTCAGCATGGTTTCCTGCGCCACATCCTCGGCCATCTCAGGATTCATCGTCATTTTGATGAGATACTTTGTTAAAAAGGAGTAGTGGGCATGCAGCAGTTGCGCCATCGCCTGACTATCCCCGCGTTGCGCGCGTTTTATTAGCTTGTGCTCTTCCAACTGCAGTCTCTGCTCCTTTCCTCGGTTTCATATTTGCCATATGACCACATCCGTACGTACGCGACTCATGCAATCAAACATATTACGAACAAGTACAGGAAATCGTTCACTACATCCTAAAAAAATGTAAGAATGTCCTTATCAATAACTCAAACTCATTTTTCGTAGCCGCTGTTGTGTCTATTCCTATACTACCTTCTATCATTGGCCGACTAATGAATAAGCAAGGGCTTAAATAGGTTTCCATATGCCCCAGGCAGCTATCATGAACAGCAAAAACTCAATTTATAATTCAACAAACATGCGAATCATATAATGATACGCATGTTTGTATTAACCTAAACTCTCAATTGCGTCAAACTGCCCGTTAGTCAAATGAGCGATTATCTGCATTGGTGAGTTTATCATTATATTTTGGTGAATCTCATCTTCTCATTAAGTCCATTTATTCCTTCTTCAGCTAACCTACCCCGTTTTACAATAAGGAATAAAACAAAAAAGCATTAATCCTTCTTGGATCAACGCTTCCGTCAGTGTATGTAAATCCCCTTAGAATCTCTGTTAAAGTATATGTAAATTTGGGTCTATGAATTTGATTATTTTAATTATAATCCTTTAATAATTGGGAACTATAATCTCACCTTTTCTTGGCATTGAACTAACATTTATATCTTTAAAATACAAAGGAAGTCCTTCAGCTAATACAGGATGTATAGTTTTGATTGGATTTTGTCTTTGATGATGAATATGCAAATGGGGTTCTGAAGATGAACCACTATTCCCTACACGCCCCAATAAATCACCCGGCTTCACTTCATCTCCTACCTTCACTATTACGCTATCTTTTTTTAAATGGTTAAGTAAAAGGTAAGTATTTGTTTCTTCTATTTTTATATATACATAATTACCTTCCAATGACTTAAAATCTTCTGAGCCCGGCGTAATATCATCTTCACCATCATAAGCGGAAATTACTAAACCAGAAACAGGTGAATAAATTAATTTATTCCATATACCATAATCTTCGTTATTATCACTATTGATGTTAAATGGTTCTATTAATAAATCATATGCCCATCTCTCTGATGACCATACAGCATGCGGTAAATTGTCGTTAACATTATTTCCACCCCAACCAACGACTGTCTGTTCCTTTAAAGGAAAATACACAGTGACGGACGGTTGGGCGTGTTCAGCTGTGTTAGGATAAGCAAAAGGAATCATGTTCATAGTCATAAGTATAGGAATAACCATTAGTATATTTACTATTACATTAAAAGCTAACTTTAAACTTTTTATTCTTTTAAATAATAAAATAATAAAAATGACTAAATTCATTAACAATCCCAGTATACCGACAAAGGGCAAAACTAGTTTTAGTAGTGTCCATGAATATGTGGCAACGATACCTCCAATTAAAAATACACTAATCCATAATAATAGAAGGAATCCGATTGATATGCATTTTATGTAACCAACCTTTCGAATGACTGCCTTCAATTAAGCTCACCCTTTATTAAAAATATGAAAAATTACGAACCTATCCTTCGTTTTAAATAGTTAGAGGTACTTATTAGCAAATAATAATTATTCTCTATTGTTTTTATAAAATCCTTCTTTCGCTAACCGACTCGTTAGCTTAATGGATTAACGTGCATACATCGTTTAGATACATGTCTAATCGGTAAATGAGAGCATGTTCTTTCCCTCGACAGTACTTGTGCATGTTGTTAAAGAAGATTGGGAATAATTTATCCAACCAAGTATGTAGCATCTTATCCACGGCCTTAGTAAATAGCTCTATTATGCAGAGTTTTCATGTGAAAATATTGAGCTATGCTGCTCGTTAGCTTTATAAGGCTCTATTTAGTAATATTTCAACTTCGGCTAACGATGAAAGTTCTTATGTGTGTAGGTTCTTGTCCTCTGACGTTGTTATTTAATGAACTTATAATTGTCGGTTTCGTCAAATTTCTCACTCAATTCCCCCTCTTATCTTTATATCATGATTCAACTATAGTGCTCTGTTAGCGGAAACTCGAATCATTCCTTGTTTCTTATTCTACAATGCTAAGATATATTTGGAGGTTGAATAAATTTGCATATTATACATATTTTTCTTTTGTTAATTAGTTCATTAATCAGCGGATGGGAACAAGAAGCTAATCCTCCTCTCCAATCACAAATCGGGAAAAAACAATCTGCACTAGAAATTCAATCTATGTCTCAAGTTAACGCAGAATCTATTCCTATCTTGATGTACCATTCGATTAGCATTAATGGGTCTAATACACTTTGTGTACCTCCTGAGGTGTTTTTTAAACAAATGGAACATTTAAAAAAATCAGGATATAATACAATCACTTTCAAGGATTTAATGAGTTGGAAGACGAATCAATCGATCCCTGATAAACCGATTTTAATTACTTTTGACGATGGCTATTTAGATAATTTTACAGTCGCTTATCCAATCTTAAAAAAACTTCAAATGAAAGCAACAATATTCGTCACCAGCGATTATATTGGTTCACCCAATCACTTCAATTGGAGTCAATCGAAGGAAATGGAACAATCAGGTGTCATTGAAATTGGCGCGCATACACGGCATCATGTAGATTTGACAAAAAGTAATCAGTCACAACTTGTAGACGAAATTTCGGGAGCCAAACAAAGGTTGGAGGAGAGATTGGGACACCCCGTAATTGCTTTTGCTTATCCTTCCGGTGAATACAATCAGAATGTAATAAAGCTTGTTAAGCGTGCTGGATTTGAATTTGCCGTAACAACAAAACATGGTTACGCCGAGAAAACACAGGGCTACTTAACTCTCCATCGTGTTCGAATACCCGGCGGTCAGTCAATAGCTTCTTTTGTTCGAAAATTCCCTTGATATCATGCCCGTTAGCTAATGATTAAAGAAGCATTCGATTCAAATGTCGCTCTATATACGCTAGTTTTCTTAAAATTCTAGGAAATATAAATACTAAGAATTCAGTTTATTTAGAATTTAATTGACGTTATACTAAAAAAGAGCGCTAAATTAAATTGGAAGGTGCAAAAACATGATTACAGATCAACAATTAGTGATAAACAATTTTGAAGAAAAATTAAAAGTATTTACTCATGCAGTTAGTGGGAAAATTACAAGTGAAGAAGATTTCGTCATATCGAATACAGAAGTTCCCACTGATACATTCAATATAATATTGCCAAAATCTCCAAATATCAAAAATGTAGATAAGATTAGATATGAAATCGATAACTTTTCTGTTAAAGGCTATCCCTTTAGTACTTGGATTGACGCACGGTTCTTAAATAATGATTGGAAAGAACTGATGCAAGAATATGACCTTAACGAAGCAGAGCGTAATGTAATGATGAAACTTGAAAATACCCTTAATGTTGGTCAAAATGATGCTCAACAGCTTATCATTACTCCTGTGAAAAGTAATGTTGATTTTATGAAATATAAAGAGGTTTTTATTAGCTTATTTGCAGGTTCACCAGAAAAAGATGCGTTAGAAAGTTATTTTAGTAAGTTTTCACAAGCAAAATTAGGTGCAGAAGTTCAAATGTTTATTGGATGCATAGATGAAATGACCGTATCTACTGGTCTATTAATAGAAAGCAAAGATAGTTATGGCATTTATGATGTGATGACAAAAGAAACATTTAGAGGCAAAGGTTATGGCAGCGAAATGTTTCAATTTCTTTTAAAACAGACAAAGGATAAACAAAAACCAGTTGTATTACAGGCTTCAGATGACGGGAAAAACATCTATAAACGATTTGGTTTTATAGATGTAGGAGAAATGGTTGTATTTGAATAGTTTTTTTTCTTGAATGCGGGCGGGTATTAATCTCTTCTCAATCTGCGATATTCTGACGGAGAGAAACCGTTCCGCTTCTTAAACGTTTTGCTAAACTGGTAGACGTCTGAATAACCACATGCACTCGCTATTTCTGTGATGGATTCCCCGGTAAAGCGAAGCCTGCGAATCGCATGCTCGTTACGAAGTTGATCCAGGTACTCTTTAGGACTCTGCCCATACCGAGCTGCAAAGGTTCTGCGTATATAAACAGGAGAGAAACCTGTCTGCTCCGCCAATTCAGTAATGCGCAACTCGGCGGCGAATTCGGTATCCAGTTTCTCTTTGAATCTGCGAACAGCCGCCGTAATTTCTTCCTCACCGCTCTGTCTTCCCCCTGCTTCGGCCGCTTCATGTAACTCTTGCACCAAGCGATACCAGACGGATTTCACTCGAGCTTCTCGCACAAAATCCCCCGGAACCCACTCCCTTTCCGCTTCCCGAAACAGTTCTCCGATCTTTCCCATATGCTCACTCTTTAACTGTAGTAGAAATGGCATTCGCATTCGCTCGATAGGTTCTGGGATACTCCACTCATTCTCTTCAATTCTCCTTAGCGAAGCGCAATCGAAGAGCAACATCGTCATTCGAAGCGGATAAGCTTCAGAGGACTTCATATAAAGAGACAGCCCCGGCCAAAGGTACACTAATGTGCCTCGCTCTACTTCTACATCTTTATTTTCACAACGAAACACCCCCTTACCACTGTATATATAGTAAAACGTATGCCCGGATACCGTCTGACGAATATCCTCCCAGCCTGGCAGCGCCGGCTTGGCGATAACCCAATGTATATGTACCACCAAATTCCCCAAAGCATATTCCATGGTGTTACCTCCTAACCTAATTAGTATCATTTATGATAAATGAATAGTATTGTTTTTGCCATTGTCGCTTTCTTGCTGCGAGTGCTAAACTCCGAACATAAAGACCATCATTTATTGATGATCTAGCATAAATTATTGGAGATGATGAATATGATACGGACATTTCAGCAGCATCGACTACGAGAATGTCAATTGCTTGATGGACTATGGGATTTCGTTTTTGACAATGACAATATTGGATTATCTGAAGAGTGGCACACAAACTTCCCTTCCAACCATGATCGTGTACCCGTACCAGCCTGTTGGAATAATGAACTCGGCAAATATGATTACGAAGGAGTAGCGTGGTATCGAACTTGGATCACAGTTGAAGATAGCAGCCATCTGCGTTTACTGTTCCATGCAGTAATGGGTCATGCTGACGTGTACTGGAATGGACAACATTTGGGATACCATTATGGTGGATTTACTCCTTTTGATTTTGTAATTCCTAATGTCACTGCAGGAGTTCACGAGCTTGTTGTCCGCACAGATAGTACACTGGAGCATAATACTTTGCCCTACCATATTGTGGACTGGTTTCATTACGGTGGAATTATCCGCCCCGTAGAGCTTCAGCGCTTACCTGATGTCTGGATGGATGGGATGAGCATCACCTATGATATGACTGGAGATTCTAGTAGCGATGTTCAAATCCTGCTAAAGCTTCAATCCCTATCGGATACACCTGCAGAAGTGCCTGTGACCATCTATCGAAACAACGAGATATGCTATTCTGACAGCGCTTACCTTCCTGCCAAAGGTAACATAGAACTCGTTGTGAAACAAAACTGGTCAGATCTGAAGCGGTGGGATACGGAAGATCCTGTCCTCTATATGATTAGAGCCGTTGTCGGCAAAGATGACAAGACAGATCGAATTGGGTTTCGAACCGTAGAGACCCGCAATAAGAAGATTCTTCTAAACGGCAAGGAGCTGTACTTGCAGGGCGTTAACCGCCATGAAGAGCACCCCGATTGGGGCTTTTCTTTCCCCAACAAATTGATGACCAAGGAACTTGACATTATCCTGCAGATGGGATGTAACACTGTACGTGGTTCGCACTATCCTCAGAGTGAATACTGGATTGATCTGCTGGATGAGCAGGGCATCATTTTCTGGAGTGAAATTCCGATATGGGGTGCTGCATTTCCAGCGAAGGAGACTGACGACCCGCTCTTCGTAGAACGAGCGATGACCATGATGGGTGAGATGATTGATCGGGATCTTCACCATCCCTCCATTCTATTCTGGTCTGTCCATAATGAAATTGATACACGATCCGAACAAGCTTATGAGCTGTCCATTAAGATGACAGAACTCGTTAAGAGCAAGGACCAGTCAAGGCTCGTGACTTATGCCACTATGCATCCTATGACAGACATCTGTCTTGGACTCTTCGATGTCATCGGGATTAACTACTATGGCGGATGGTATTTCGGACATGCTGAATTCAAAGACATGCTCGAAGTCTTTCATGAGCGCTGCAAGGAATATGGAGCCGAGAACACCCCGGTGCTTATGACTGAATTTGGCGGAGCAGGCGTATATGGGGATTCGGGCTGGGAACCCCGCCTATTCAGTGAGGATTATCAAGCTGACCTGCTCGGCAAGTCGCTGAAACTCTTCCGATCTGATCCGAAGATTAGCGGAACCTATGTATGGCAATTTGCAGATACAAGAGCTCAGATGCAGAGTCATCTTCCCCATTTCAGAGACCGGGCTCGATCCTTCAACAACAAAGGACTTGTCAACGAATATCGCAAACCAAAGCTTGCCTATCGTGTAGTCAAGGGGATTTACACAAACCATAATGATCCTTACGACTGGGGCTCCACATTGAGCTAACTCACCTGGGGCTATCTCATCAGGGATGGCCCCGCCATATGAAGATGCGTCATTTCAAATTGCTGAATATAACTTTTGAGAGGGGCGATTTGTTCATGTTCATGCACACACGAAAGATGAGAAGGTATGCCGTTGTCTTCACGATGCTAGGACTGCTTACAACTACACTTGCCGCATGCAGTGGAGGGGGATCGGAGTCGACAGGACCCGCTGGAAAAGAGCAGAATGAACCATTAAAGAGTTTAACCTATTGGGTGGATTTGTTTCCCGATGCCGCTGCCGTTATGAAGAGTTATGGAGAAGTTACAGCCTGGAAGGAGATTCAGGCCAAAACTGGGGTTGAAGTAAATTTTCAGCACCCCGCTCAAGGTCAGCTTGGTGAACAATTCAATCTAATGGTCGCATCCAATAAGATGCCTGATGTTGTGGATTATGGATGGAACGCCTACCCCGGTGGAGCACAAAAAGCAATTAGAGATAAGAAGCTGATTCCACTAAATGATTATTTGGAGCATGCCCCAAACTTATCCAAACTGCTAGACGAGAATCCGGAATGGAGAAAAATGGCTTCTACAGACGATGGAGATCTTATTGGCTTCCCATTCATTCGTGAAGATGTGACTCAACAGGTGTTCCTCGGACCGGCGATACGTAAGGATTGGCTGGATAAATTGAATTTGTCTGTACCAGAGACAATTGATGAATGGTACACCGTTTTGAAAGCTTTTAAAGAACAAGATCCTAACGGAAATGGAGAAGCGGATGAAATTCCGATTCTCATACCGGCTGGAGAGTTAGCCTTTGCTGGTGCTTTCGGGACACCAAACGATTTCTACCAAGAGAATAATACCGTCAAATACGGGCCAATCGAACCTGGTTTTAAAGAATACTTGGCCACAATGAACAAGTGGTATAACGAAGGACTGCTAGACAAGGATTTCGCGACAACAGATGCCAAAATGACAGACGCCAAAATAACCGGCAATCAGGTAGGTTCGACAGTAATGTTCCTGAATGGTGGAATCGGTAAATACATGGATTTAATGAAAGTGAGCCAACCGGATTTCCAAATTGTCGGGTCCCCTTATCCGACTTTGAATTCTGGAGAACAGCCCGTCTTTGGGCATATGGATAACCCCGTTACCGGTATCTTCGCAGGCATCACCGGAAGTAACCAGAACGTAGTTGAAACTGTGAAATTCCTGGATTACTTGTACAGTGATGAAGGGAAACTCACCATGAATTTCGGAAAAGAAGGAGAAACCTACAAATTAGTTGACGGTGAGCCACAGTATACGGATGCGGTTTTAAATAATGCTGACGGACTGCCGATTTCCCAAGCCTTTAGAAAGCACATTATGGGCGCTACATCAGGTCCTTTTGTGCAAGATGTTCGTCACACGAAGCAGTATACGACCAAGCCGGAACAACAAGAGGCCATGAAGTTGTGGTCCGGTACTACTCAGGAGAAAAAAATGCCTCCTATTACAATCGCTGCAGAAGATAGCAGTCGATATTCCTCGATTATGACTGACTTAAATACATTTAAAGATGAGAAGATTCTGAAATTTATTATGGGCACAGAAACGCTCGATGATTTCGATAAATATGTAGAAATGCTAAAAGGTTTAGGTATTGATGAAGCGATACAAATTCAACAAGAAGCTTTAGATCGATACAACAGCCGATAAGTATTGCTCTGATAACCATGCCGGAATAGGGCGTAAAGGCCTCTTACCCTATTCCGGATAACCGGGAGGAGAATTCATGCCTGAATTAAATAGAAATTTTGTGCAAGAAGCAGCCAGAATGCCGGTGGATCGCAAACGAACGATTATCAAGAAAGATTTAATTCGTAATCGTTATATTTATTTAATGCTTATTCCCGTTATTATTTACTATGGCATTTTTCATTATGGCCCAATGTATGGGTTGCTCATTGCATTTAAAGATTTCGGTATAGCCGTAGGGGTGTGGGATAGTCCTTGGGTCGGTTTCACCCATTTTCAGAACTTTTTTGAAAACCCTTACTTCTGGCGACTTCTCCGAAATACGTTAATGATTAGCTTCTATGAGTTGTTGTTTGCATTTCCTGCTCCTATTATCCTAGCTCTATTACTCAATGAAATTCGACTTGTCTTCTTCAAACGAATCGTACAGACGATTAGTTATCTCCCTCACTTTATTTCCATTGTGGTCGTTGCCGGAATGCTTGTCGACTTTGTTGCCCGCGATGGATTGATCAATAATATACTCGGTTTTATTGGAATTGAGCCGATTGCTTTTCTGCAAGATCCGGGGTGGTTTCGCTCGATTTATGTATCCTCTGGTATCTGGCAAGGGATTGGCTGGGGTTCTATAATTTATCTGGCTGCAATGTCTTCAATCGATCCTACGCTGTACGATGCTGCTCGAATTGATGGCGCAGGACGCTGGAAGCAAACCCTGCATATTACAATCCCAGGTATTATGCCTACGATTGTGATCCTGCTCATCCTGAATATAGGGTCTATCCTTGCTGTGGGAAGCGAAAAAATTATACTGCTATACAACCCGCTTACGTATGAAACCGCTGATGTTATCTCGACCTATGTATACCGAAAAGGTATCCTTGGTGCAGATTTTGGGTATTCCGCTGCAGTAGGCTTATTTAATTCTGTCATCAGCTTCATTTTACTTGTAGTGGCCAATACCATTAGCAAGCGTGTAAGCGAACATAGATTGTGGTAAGGGGGACGTGAATAATGACATATAAACGTTCTTTGGGCGAAACTGTGTTTTCGTGGTTTAATACTTGCTTTATGCTGTTACTCTGCTTCGTTACACTATATCCTTTTATTTATATCCTGTTTGCATCACTTAGTAATCCTACGGAAATGGCTCAATTTCGCGGTATGCTGTTCTCACCTTTAGGATTTAGTCTGGATGCGTATAAAGCGGTTTTGGAAAATCCCATGGTTACAACAGGTTACCGGAATACGCTATTCTATGTGATTGTAGGTACAGCTATCAACTTGATTATGACAACGCTCGGTGCTTATGCTCTCTCCCGTCGTAATGTTTATTTCAAGAACCACATCATGTTTTATATTGTCATCACGATGGTGTTCAGTGGGGGGCTTATTCCGTCTTTCCTGCTAGTTAACAATCTTGGAATGTTAAATACACCATGGGCACTTCTCTTACCAGGAGCAATCAACTCCTTTAACTTAATTATTATGCGAACCGCATTTCAAGGCATTCCGCCCAGTTTGGAAGAATCCGCACGCATCGATGGGGCGAATGACTGGGTAATAATGGTCAGGATCATTATCCCTCTATCTATGCCCGTCATTGCCGTTATGATTTTATGGTACGCTGTCGGACATTGGAATTCGTATTTCAGTGCTTTGATTTATTTACGTGACCGGGAATTATTCCCTCTTCAGCTGGTACTTAGAGAAATATTAATCTCCAACAGCACAGATAGTATGATGACAGGAGCAGCTACCGGCGATCGCACAGATATCGGAATAACGATAAAGTACGCGACGATCATTGTTTCTACATTGCCAATCTTAATCCTATATCCGTTTTTGCAAAAATATTTTGTGCACGGCGTTATGATTGGTGCTCTCAAAGAATAATGAATTACTGTTTTAGAGATTGAACAATATACGGAACCAACCTTACCTAAGCGCGATACATTCAAGGGCACTGATGGAAAAAACACATGGAAATTAGCCTAATACAAAAGGAGCAGCTGCCAATCGGCCAACTGCTCCTTTTGTGTATTTAGCTAAGGTTTCCCGTTAGCATTCCAGTAAGATGAAAGAAACTGAAATAGTCTGTACCCATCTTTCTCGTTTCCGAAAAAGTTAAAAGCTCAACATAAGGTTCGTCCCGCTTTGAACTATCATTGTACCCTGCCCCTGAACATAGTCTTCAAACCTTAGGGACAGATCCAATTTCTTTTAATAAAAAGGGGATATTTCAAAACGTATTTGATAGAACTACCTGAATACACACCGGACGTTTCAATAACGAATCCAGTCGATAAATCGACTATATTAAAATTCACAGGAGATTGGCCTCCTCATATTCAAGATTGTCACTTTTTATATAAACAAGCCCAACCGTTAGTATATTCTTCAAAAATCATCCCTTATACCCTCAAGCAAATGCAAAAAGGCGTACTGAGTATACCTCAATACACCTTTTTTATCATTTTCCATTTCAAAGAACTATCCTTATAAGAGGTTATTAAATACAACCGGTGTAACTACAGCATCTATTAAAAGCTCATACGTCCGCCAAAAGGAACGGGCAGTTCGTTGTCACGCGGATAGACAGTTCTATTTTTGCCTTCCTTTTTAGCTACATAGAGCAAGGAATCTACTTCCTTAAAAAACTGTGATTTTTCCATACCATGAACGTATCCAGAGAGCCCGATGCTAACCGTGACCCGGCGATCTTCCATTTCGAGGTGATTAAGCAGGTGGATCGATTCACGAGCACGTTCACAGATCTCGAAGGCTTGCTCTAACGTTTTCTCGGGAAATATAATGGCGAATTCTTCTCCACCATAGCGGGCAATAATCTCATCCGAAGTTAGCGACTGCTGCAGTATGCCGGCTACTCTCTTCAAGATGATATCTCCGACCGCATGTCCGTAAGTATCGTTGATAGATTTAAAATTATCAATATCGATCACCGCCATTTGGAGAGGCATCTTGTTCGTGTCGCAATGTTCTATCAAATGATCCAGATATTCTTGAAAGGTCCTGTGGTTATATAGATCTGTCAACGCGTCAGTCTTGCTTAATCGTTCCATAATGGTGTTATTGATCAATAAGTCACGTTCAGAGCGCGAAGTCCTGACCAGTCTTTCCAGCAAGTCATTCCCTCTGTGAAGTAGTTGGATCAGGATTAAATATTCTCCGGTCAGTATATAGAACAGGGCAAACCGTTCGAATATTGTCATATGGGTCCAAATTAATGGAAACATGATATACATAATTACGAGCTCAGCGATCACCATTAAAAAAGCGAAGGTTAAGTACTTTTTACTAAAGTGAAAGGCTGCGACTAACATGGGAATCATCATGACATACTGTATGCCGATTACCCTCATATTGCCGTAAATCAGAACAGCACCAATCAGGGTACCCGTTAAGATGGTAAGTAAGGGGGAAGATTTCTTATAGTACCGCTCCATTAGTTCATTCACTGTGACAAGAGTGACTTGCACGCTGGTAGGAATCAACATTTTATAAATCAAGTAATACGGCACGCTCTCCGGTTCAAGTCTTATCTTAATTATAAGGGCAACGATCTCAGCTACTAAGGAGATCAAGACCACAATCCAATAGCCGTTTAGAATCTTTCTCTGCCATTTTCCTACATCGTCAAACAGTCCTTGTTCATTTATCAACGGGTTCCCATCCAATCATCTGTGTTCTCAACATCAAATATACCATTCTTCTTGCCTATGGTCTGTTACTTTAATAGAGTTTCTATGTAACTCATGTTAAAATCCTTTTTCGATGTGAGATAAAAGACGGATAACATATTCTAGATCTATGCTACGATTTTGGGATACTTAATTGGTGTAAGTTATATACCTCTCTGTAAAGTACATCTCTCACATGTTCAAACTGGGATGCTGTCAGTTTCTCTGGATAGCTCATAATGCACAAAGGTAAACCGGGTATTCCTTTCCGCAGGGGCGGTTGAACATACTTAAATTCACCTAAACAAAATCCAAGACGCTCATAAAAACGAACTCTCCTTCTCTGTAAATCATCTTGAGGATCCTCGACTTCCAAAACAATTGGCAAAGTAGACTGCTGCATAAATCGTTCCATTAATTGTTTCCCTATTCCTCCTCCCCGAATCGATGGAGAAACGGCAATATTCTCTACGTATCTAAAAGTCTCAAATTCCCATCCTGCAAGAAATGCAATTACTTCGCCTTGCTTATTTTCTTCTGTAAGCAGGTGATAACGCTGATCGGACAGTAACTTTTTTTGATTTATATAATCGCGATACTCACTCTCAGGAAAGGATGCTTTCATTAGGTCAAATACTTGATCAAATTTCTCTTGTTGTATCAAAACATTCACTCCAGCTGCATTGTGTTTTATGATATATCAAACTTGCATAAATCACACTAAACCCTGGTATAATACTAAGGTCAAGCTTTTATGAGTGAGTATTTTAGAGAGGTAGAAATATATTGAAAGAGTATTATAAGATCAATGAAATATCAAAGCTATATGGAATCGGTGTAGATTCTTTGCGATATTATGAAAAGATAGGTGCGCTTGTACCTCGTCGTGACACGAACGGATATAGGCTTTACGGACTGAAGGACATATACAAGTTAAACGTGATCCGCGATCTTCGCCAATTGGATTTTACTATGCAGCAAATAAAAGATTATTTGGATCATCAAAGTATTGAAAACACTCTTTATTTATTACATAAAGAAAAAGATCTAGTTAGTGAACAGCTACGTAGTCTTGAGACGAAACAACGGATGATTCAGGAAAGAATACATGTACTAACTACAGCGATGCAAATGACAACTGGTGAATTCTCGATCAAATCATTTCCGGAACGACCTTGCTTGCATCTAGATACCCGTATTACCCGGGATGAAGAGATGGATTTTGCTATTAAAAAGCTACACAAAAAGCATGAAAGCAAAATTCGTGATTTCGGCAATCAACTCTTTGGTGCATCCGTATCAGTTGAAGACCTATATAAGGGTGAAAAAGAGGTATTTAACGCAGTCTTTTTTATTCTCGATTATGATGAGTCAGAATATGATTTTGTTCTTCCTGCCGGCGAATACCTTTCTCTCTACTACCGAGGAGACTATCGTCAGAGCTCAGACAGAATACTTGATGTTCTAAACTTCGCAAAAGAAAAAGGGTACCCGATATTAGGTGACCCTTTTGAAATATATGAAATTGATAATAGAGATACAATAAATAGTGAAGAATTTTTAACAGAAATTCAGGTGAGAATCGAGATTTAAAAGTGTCGACCTCAGGTGCAAGTCAGATCCATTAGTTATGCGATCTGCCCGTTAGCGTATCAATTTGTATATCTCAACAAAAAAAGGCTGGAGAATTCCCAGCCTTTTTTTTATAGCCTATTTTTTAATTAATACAGTGTCTTAAGCGCTTCAGCTGTGAAAGGAACTAAGTCATCCAATCGTTCTTCTCGAATTTTAGTTGCCCACTCAGGATCTACTAATAAGGCTCTACCAATAGCAACCAGATCAAATTCATCATTTTCCAACTTCTGAACTAAACCTTCGATCCCTACGTTACTAGCACCTTTACCTTCTTTGAATAGTGAAATGAAATCACCGTCCAAGCCAATCGAGCCAACAGTAATCGTTGGTTTTCCCGTAATTTGTTTAACCCAACCTGCAAGGTTCAAATCGGACCCTTCAAATTCCGGCTCCCAGAATCGGCGAGTAGAGCAATGGAAAATATCCACTCCTGCTTCAACTAGTGGTGTGAGGAATTGTTTTAATTCGTCAGGAGTTCTTGCTAGTTTAGCGGTAAAGTCGGATTCTTTCCACTGCGAAATACGCAGTATAATCGTAAAATCAGGACCTACTGCATCACGACAAGCTTTAACAACTTCTTCAGCAAAACGTGTGCGCAAAGCCAGGCTGCCGCCATAGCGATCTGTGCGTTCGTTTGTTTTCTCCCAGAAGAACTGGTCAACTAAGTAGCCATGTGCACCATGGATTTCGATGCCATCAAACCCAGTGCGTTTTGCATTAGAAGCTGCTTGAGCAAAAGCATTTACGATCTCAACTACTTCAGATTCAGAATAATCATTAACATTTTTTCTAGCGCCCATATGCCAGATTTGAGGAATGATCTTCCCTCCTGCTTCATGTACTTCCGAAACTACGTTTGCCCAACCTTCTAATGCTTCCTTACCATAAATGAAAGGAACATTTTCTTGATAAGATGAGTCCGCATGATCAACAATCGTGCCTTCTGTCACGATTAGACCAACGTTATTTTCTGCTCTTCGGCGGTAATATGCAGCTACGTCTGGCCCAGGGATCCCATTAGGAGATAGATTTCGTGTCATTGGTGCCATCACGATACGGTTCGATAGTGTAAGATTTCCTAGAGTATATGGACGGAATAAGGGTTGTACAGATTCTGTATAAGACATTTCATTAACCTCCGACTGAATATTAATTACTAGCAGTGATATGTAAAAAGATGAGTTCGATGAATGCATATGAATCCATCCGTTTATCTTCAATTATATACATGCACATGCATACAATTGAAAGGATTAGATATGGGTTGTCAAGGAACGACAACAAAAAGAGCCGATTTCCGGGTTGGAAATCGACCTCTTGAACTTTAAAGTGTGACGATGATAGGACCATTTTTAGTAAGGATAATCGTATGTTCAATTTGAGCTACATAGCTTCTTTCTGTAGCGAAGGTCCATCCATCATCTTTTTGATATACTTCTTCTTCTAAGGTTGAGATAAATGGTTCAAATGCGATAACCATCCCTTCCTTTAATAGCTCATCGTCCGTCGTATCGTTGTAATTATAAATATGGTCAGGTGCTTCATGGATCGCACGTCCAACCCCATGTCCTGTAAGGTTTTTGACGACCGTTAAATCATGCTGTTTTGCGGTTAGGAATACTGCTTTTCCAATTCCGCTTTTTTTGGAGCCAGGTTTTGCTTTTTTCAGACCTGCTTCAAATGCTTTTTTGGCAACATCACAAATTTTAGTCAGCACTTCATCTCCTTCGCCAACTACAAATGAGATGCCTGTATCCGCGAAATAACCGTTCTTTGAGCCGGATACATCTACATTTACAATATCGCCTTCATGAATAACCCGATCTCCCGGGATTCCATGTGCCACTTCTTTATTAACACTAATGCAAGTATAGCCAGGGAAATCATATTCACTTTTTGGAGCTGAAACTGCGCCTTCTTTCTTAAAAAGTTCTCCGGCTATATCGTCAAGTTCTTTTGTTGTAATGCCGGGAACTGTTCTTTTTACCAATTCATCTCGAATAAAAGCAACTATTCTGCCAATTTCCTTCAAACCATTAAAGTCTTCTTCTGTTTTTGCAATCATTTCGTTTACTCACTTTCCTTTACCATCGATTAAACCTATATTAAGTATTAGATTATCATATCCAAAGGTGCGATTCTTAGCAACTTTTTATAACGTTTTTAAATAGAAATGAAATATTCTCGACGTTCTCTTCTACACCTATATATCTTATTGTATGTACCTCGTCACCTTAAAAAGCAGCACTCCAATCTTCACTTTGGGCCTGAATTATTATTTGATTAACGGATCATATCCCTTTGCTATAATTACTTTCTTAATTGCTGGACTCATGCCAAAGTTTTCGATTTCTTTATCCACATAGTCATACGAGATCGTAAATTTTTGAGCTTCCTGTTCCATAACATGTCCTTCCATAGCAATAGAATCGAGCGCCATTTCAGGTAACAATTCTTTATTCGTGATTACGACATCCAGTTCATATCTATTTTTGAGATATTTAACTGCTTCCTCTTCTGCTTCGTCACATTACCCATTTTAACTATTTCTGCAACAGGTCGGTATTATAATTTTTTTTCTAGTATAATCAAGTACAGGCAGCCATCTATTCCCACCGGCTGGCGTTCAGCAGAGTAATTACATAATGGAATAATAAATCAAATCAGAGGAGGAATTTCGGACCATGAAACATGTGCAGGACACAACAACACTTTATAATGGAGTTAAAATGCCTTGGCTGGGTTTTGGTGTATTTAAGGTTAAGGATGGAGAAGAAGTAGTTGAAGCCGTCAAAACGGCCATTCAGGCAGGTTATCGCAGTATCGATACAGCGAAAGCGTATAACAACGAAACAGGTGTAGCCCAAGGTATTCGTGAATCCGGAATCGCCCGCGAGGATCTGTTCATTACCACTAAAGTGTGGAACGGGGACCAAGGTTACGAATCCACACTGGCAGCTTTTGAAGCAAGCATGGAACGACTGGGCCTCGAATATCTAGATCTTTATCTGATTCACTGGCCTGTCAAAGGCAAGTACAAAGATACATGGAGAGCGCTGGAAAAACTCCATAAGGAAGGACGCATTCGCGCCATTGGGGTGAGTAACTTCCAGATCCACCATCTAGAAGACCTGATGACAGATAGCACGATTAAACCTGCTGTGAATCAGGTAGAACTCCATCCGCTGTTGACCCAAACGGAGCTTCGGGAGTATTGCAGCAAACATCAGATCCAGATCGAAGCTTGGTCTCCACTGGGTCAGGGAAAATTGCTCGAGCATCCGCTTCTACAGGACATCGCTGCCAAGTACAGCAAGTCACCAGCACAAGTTATTCTGCGTTGGGATCTACAAAATAATATAGTTACCATCCCTAAATCCGTTACACCACAGCGCATTCGCGATAATGCGGACCTGTTTGATTTTGAGCTGACCACGGAAGAAATCGAGCGTATTAATCAATTGAACGAGAATAAGCGCTTTGGTTCCGATCCGGATAACTTTAACTTTTAACCTCGATTACACAACATACAATTTAAGCTAGAATACATCATAAAAATCCCGGTCCGGATGCAAACACAATCGGATCGGGATTTTGCTTGCTCATTTATGGATAATACCAGCGGCGATTGCCCCGAAGCGACATCCATACCCAACATGAGCACTTCTTCATTTTTTTGGGTTTTCCTCGTTACCGCCCAGTCTCAATTCAACCGTACTGCTTATATCCCTCTACTGCTCCATAACCCGTACTTTGATCATGTCATCTCGGATAGAGATGACAGGTAAACTCACTTCATAAGCCATCAAATGGATACAGTGCCTTCTCCACGATCAAGTGGGAACTAATATGAATATATATTCCTCGTTCAGAGCAACCTTTCCAGCTATAAATAGATTGGACTGTCTAAAATATTAGCAACACTTACTGAAAAGCACATTCTCGCTCATCGTACCAATACGTTATGGCATAAGATTGAGCTTTTTTACCATGTATGATTAATAATTGGATGTTGTTTGTTTTTATGGTCAGAGTCATAAAGTAAGCATCCCTTCCCGTATACTCTATATATGTACTTCAATTTCTGTAAAGAAACAGTAGAATAGTTTCTCCTACGTCAGCTTTTGTAACAACAAATTTAGTTTCATGATCATTAATTCACGTAATTACTGACTTCAGCTCTATGAGACTCATTGTTTGTAGCTATTAATGAGTATGTATGATTAAACAACTTCCAATTTAATTCCTAGATATTCCTTTTCAAACATACGTAGCAGAAAGGATGGGATTTCTTGATTGAATTTAGAGGTGTACAGAAGCATTATGGCCATTTTCATGTCCTCAAAGATATTCATCTTCACATTGAAGAAGGAGAGGTCGTTGTCATTATCGGACCTTCCGGCTCAGGCAAAAGTACATTGCTCCGCTGCATCAATCGTCTGGAGACAATTACCGAAGGTGAACTTGTCGTTAGTGGTGTCCCTCTACATCAGAAAAAGGTGGACATCAACCTCTTCCGCCGTGACATCGGCATGGTATTTCAACACTTCAATCTCTATCCTCACAAAAAAGTCATCGATAACATTACCCTTGCACCTATGAAGGTGCGTAAACAACCCAAAGAGCAGGCAGCCTCTACAGCGATGAAGTATCTGACCCGGGTAGGTATTGCGGACAAGGCAGACAGTTACCCTTCCCAGTTATCCGGTGGACAACAGCAGCGTGTAGCCATAGCAAGAGGTCTCGCCATGGAGCCGAAGATCATGCTTTTTGACGAACCCACCTCTGCGCTGGATCCCGAAATGATCGGGGAGGTTCTAGATGTTATGCGGTCTCTTGCCCACAACGGGATGACGATGGTCGTTGTTACCCATGAGATGGGTTTTGCTCGCGAAGTCGCAGACCGAGTTATCTTTATGGATGAAGGCCGAATTGTAGAAGAAGCCTCTGCTGCTGAATTTTTCGACAACCCAAGAGAAGAACGAGCCAGACAATTCCTGAGTCGTCTGATTCACCACTGATAATAATCCATTTTGAAAGGGGTTTTTACCAAATGAAAAATGTATTGAAGTGGCCGTCGTTTATGTTTGTTTTAATTCTATCCCTTGTATTGTCCGGTTGCAGCACCAGCGGTGGCTCTGGTGGGAATACAGAAGCCAAAGGCACAATTGAACAAATTAAAGAGCGGGGCAAGCTTATTGCCGGCGTCAAATACGATACTAAATTATTCGGTTTGAAAGACCCCGCAAGCGGCGAAGTCGAAGGATTTGATATTGATATTGCCAAAGCACTCGCCAAACAGATTCTTGGAGATGAAACGAAGGTGGAATTAAAAGAAGTAACGTCCAAAACGCGCATTCCAATGCTGCAAAACGGAGACATTGATCTCATCATCGCTACGATGACAATTACGGATGAACGCAAGGAACAAGTGGATTTCAGCGATGTTTATTTTGAAGCCGGGCAGTCCCTGCTAGTGAAAAATGACAGCACGATTACAGGTCTGGAAAGTCTCAGCGGTGTGAAGGTACTTGCTGTCAAAGGTTCGACTTCTGCGCAAAACATTCGCGAAAAAGCTCCAAGTGCCGAAGTGCTCGAATACGACAATTATCAGGATGCCTTCACAGCCCTCAAAGCAGGTAAAGGCGAGGCTCTAACCACAGATAACATCATTCTGATCGGCATGCAGCAGACAGATAACAACTACAAGCTGGTTGGCGGCAATTTCACGAGTGAACCTTACGGTATGGCGATTCGCAAAGGCGATACTGCCTTCGTCGAAGAAGTGAACAGCCTGCTTAAAAGCATGAAGGACAGCGGTGAATATGATACATTGCATGAGAAATGGCTTGGCAGCAAGCCCGAGTAACCCCGATTAATGATGGTTAAAACGGCGACTTCGCCTGTATTATGCATGCATGGGCAGGACGTTAGTCGCCGTTTCTACCTCTGGAGAACGGAGGCTTCGCGAGCATGGGCAAATTGGACTTCAGCGTACTAATCAAACACTCGGATCGATTCCTGGAAGGGTTTTTGAATACCATCCAGGTGAGCATCATGGCCTTGATTGGCAGCTTTATTCTTGGTGCCATCATAGCCATCTTTCGGATATCACCCATCAAACCGCTCAACTGGATCGGAACGGCTTTTGTGGAGTTTATTCGTAACATCCCTTTGCTGCTCGTCGTGTTTTTCTTCTATCTTGGATTACCGGCACTCGGTATTTCACTCGATGGATTCATCTCGGGTACACTCGGTCTGACCATCTATACGGCTGCTTTTATTGCCGAAGCAATCCGGGCGGGTATTCAGACGATTCCTCGTGGACAGTTAGAGGCCGCGAGATCTTCCGGTCTGTCCTATGTACAGGCTATGAACCTGATCGTTTTGCCGCAAGCGATCAAGATTGTATTGCCGTCCATTGGCAACCAGTTTATTAATCTGGTCAAAAACTCATCCATTCTTGCGGTCGTGGCTGGCATGGATCTGATGTATTTTGCCGATCTGATCAATTCAGATACGTTCCTGCCGCTGAGCGTCTACACCATTGTTGCCCTGTTCTACCTGGTGCTCACCTTGCCGCTCAGCTTCCTAGTCCACTATATGGAACGCCGATTCGGGCAAAGTGATGCTGATGCCAGCAGTACCAAAGTCAAACCTAAAAAGAACAATAAAGCGGGTCAGGTCACCATGTAAAACAGACAGTCATCCTAAACCTTGTCCTACTTACAGAAGGAGGCCGATGATTATGGACTTTAGCGGGGCCTACGCCTGGCCCAACCTTCGTTTCTTGCTGCAAGGATTCCTGATCACCCTGCAAGTGGCAGGCTTATCGATTGTATTTAGCTTTGTACTTGGTACCGTGCTCGGTACTGTTCGATATACCCGCATCCCCGCCCTGTCACAGGTTGTGGCAGTCCTCGTGGATATCATCCGGAATCTGCCGCTGCTGCTGATCATCTTCTTCATTCATATCGTGTTGCCCCAACTTGGGATTAAAATGTCGGTCTTCTGGTCCACGGTTGTTGGACTGAGTCTTTTTGAAGGCGCCATGATCGCTGAGATTGTCCGCAGCGGACTCAAATCGGTTGAACGTGGTCAGGTGGAAGCGGCCCGTTCCTCTGGTCTGAGCTACATGCAGACACTCGGAGGTATCATCATGCCACAGGCTTTACGGCGCATGTCGCCTCCAATGGTGAGCCAGTTCATCTCCTTGTTGAAGGATACTTCACTGGCGATTATCATTTCCCTGCCGGAGCTGATGCACAATGTGCAGATCCTCGGTGGTCAGAGCTTCGATTACGTCATCCCTGCCCTGCTGCTCGCAGCTGTACTGTATTTCGTCATTAACTACACGCTGTCCATCGTGGCACGGCGGCTTGAAGCACGAATGACTTGACACAGCCCAAAGAAGACTCCAGCTCCACTTCTACAGTGGTTTGGAGTCTTCTTTGGATTTCATTTTGATCAACCTGAGTTAAAATAGTGAGCTCTTGTTAAGCAATCAGTACATTGTGGGATATCAAAATCTATCCGTTATATTGAAGAATTAACTGATAGATTGCAATGGAAAGTCCTAAAATACTCGCTTTCATTTTAGAAGGATGATTTCTTTTGCTGCGAAACAAATAAAATAAAACCACTAAAAATCCTAATGGAATCCATAGCTCAAAAACACCTTCCCTTGTACCACTAGAAAAAATCGGAGTAATGGAAGTGCTAATGAAAAAGTAAAAGAAAACCGTAAACCGTCTTGTTTCTAACTGCTTGCTCCATCTGACTAATAGGAAAAGAATGATTGCTGCGATGATCGTAATTTGTAAAGGAGGTAGAAGTATAGAAGCATCCCCAAATTTAAATTCCATTCTGTTTCCCCCTCCTTTTTTTACTCTATCCAGTTAGCTATAAAACAGTAGCTCATTATAAACAACGTTGAGATATAAGAAGGAGTTACATTATAAATATTCAACGGTATAGCCCTTCATCTTTATTCTCGTGTTGAGCCCGATTAATCAGACCCGTCTTTAATACTCATATTTTTGAGCGAATTCGTTTAGCACTAAATTTTGATGTTGAATATATGGTATTATTTATGGTTATATATATTTTTGATTCGTGTTTAATAACAATGAATACAAAATTAAAATGAAGATGAGGTTATGTATATGAATATGAAGGACATTGTAGAACACTGTTTGTCGTATCCAGACTCCTATGAAGATCATCCATTTGGTGACGGATGGACAGCGATTCGCCATAAGGAAAATGAAAAGATTTTTGCTCTGATTTTCCGTCTCGATGATCATTTGTGTATCAATTTAAAATGTGATCCTAATCATGCTGGCACGTTGCGAGATACATTTGCAGATGTACAACCGGGATATCATATGAATAAAGAACATTGGAACACGGTTTATCTCGATGGCGAATTATCAAAACCTGACATTCATGATATGGTTCGTGAAAGTTATCATTTGACTCAACCAAAAAAACTAAAGAAATCTGAATAGAACAGGTCAAAATATAATCCTGCTGTATCCTTCTTTCTTATGTCACGTTTGCTTATTGAAATAGAAGTTATACAAAAAGTCGCTAAAATAGCGACTTCAATGATACTTCTTATAGAATTCGTTTAATTTTTAACGATCTCTTCTAAAGCTTTTACTATATTGCATACCCCATGATCATTCCAGATTACGATATGGCATTTATCTTTCTTCAACTTTTGCAATGCACCCAGACGGTGATTCCCGTCTCTTACACTTATATATCCATTTCTGTTCTCCGCGATTAATGGAGGCATATCCCAGCCTTCTTCTAATCGTTTACAAATTTGATTGATATTATGGCTCCACCAATTCTCATCTTCAACATACTCCATATCTAATTCAGGTCCAACAATCCTCTTGAGAAATCTTGTTTCCATTTCTACGGGTCCAAGCCAGTATCTTGTTTTTAATTTCAGTCCCTCTGATAATCCTACATTGCCACCTTCCCCATTCAAAAAAAGATGAACCCATGTTTCTATATCATTCTTTGAAGCAAACTCCATTGCTGAATTCATCGTATATATCGACATACATTTATCACTCTCTCTTTTAAAGTGTAGGATGCTTTATGAACATTCATCTTGCATTTGGTATACCCCAGCCTCACCGAGGAAATCTTTTCTGGTCAATCCTTCTTCTCCAAGCAATATCCGATAATTCGTGATCGTACCATCATGTGAAATAATGAATGTTTTTTTATAGCTTTTCCGGGTCCACTCTAATAACTGCTTAGCATATCCTTCAAAAACATCCTGTTCGATCCTATTAATCCCTTCTTTCCAGCAATCCAGATTGAAATCAAGAACTTCAGTATCTCCATAGAGATTTATAATTTCAGTTTTAGATAGGATCTGATCACATTTCAAATCAGGAAGTTCAGGGTTCTGAGGAAACATTCTTGGACCAACAAGTGGAGATATAATGAAGTCCATATTATGCGTTAAAATAGTTGCCGTCTCAATTGTACGTTTAGTGGGACTTACAAGGATTAAATCACTAGGCTCAATTTTAATTTCATTTCGCAGCTGAGCTACTTGGAACTTGCCGTACTCTGTAAGACTAGGATGCAGAATATTCAACCGACTTGGATAATCGTTGAGATGTTCTCCATGACCATGCCGAATAAATATAACTTCCATTTACTGTGCCCCTCCTAACATTAAAATCCGATTATCGGTATTCTATTGATTGTAATGATCTATTCTGGTCGCAAGATGAACGAAAGAAGCAGAGGCTGTAGCGCAAACCCGCCTCTAGCGTATCTGTCCTCTCTTGTAGTACCTCTCTATGAAAAGGATTAGAATATATAGAATTGTAATTAATGCTGCCATCTGTGTACTCTTTATCAAACTAACACCTACAAAATAATAACTTATAAGCAAAAGAGCACTAAAATATATACACACATCTAGAAATGGTTTCATAACTTTTAGCCTCCTTGTCTTTATCTAAGTGGTTCGTTCATTCTTTCTAACCAAGGGTGGCCATTATGATATCTGATTTGAAGCGCTTCTCTTAACCACTGATTTTGCTCTTTAGTAAAGTATGGTAAGGATATATCAAAGTCATGATTATGATCTGCAGCATCCACCCCCTTTAAATAGCTTGATTTATAATAAAGAACGATTTCAGGGGCTAGATAAGGTACATCATCTGGCGATGATAAAATAGCTTTAATTAGTTCGCGTTTGATCTTTGTTTTCCCGGGCAAGTGTATACTTGTCTCATCACGTTCATTGAAAAGAAACTCTACATATGTAAACTCTTTTTGTTCCGACTTTGCAAGTTCAAACCGATATTTTGTGTGTTCAATAGGTTCCAATGTAACCCGATCCTCATTGGCCGAGAAACAAAATAAATTTCGCTTTTCAAATGGCGTATCTTGAATTTTATTCAGCTCAAGGACGACGCCGCCACCACATGCTTCAAATACCCTCCAACCAGCACCTAACATCAATTCAATAATTGCATTTCTATCTTCCCAAAATACAGCAACATCTAAATCCTTATGAATTCTAGTCTGTTTACTAAGAAATATATCAATTGCAGTACCACCGCAGATCGACCAATCAAATCCATGACCACTCAGAAATGAACATGCTTGCGAAATGATTTTCTCCACAACAAAAATCCTCCTATAAACGAACGCACCATTAGATCCTGGGTTCATTTTACAATATTTAGCAAGAAAATACCTTTATTATTGGCATGTCTTTCATTTTTCGTACTAAATACGTGTTACACTTTCTGAAGTTTAAGAAAACATTAAGGAAGTCTTTAACGTTTAATAGAACGGAACGTATTTCTGAAGACAGAGGTGATCGAATTAATACATTTAAAAAACGCGTCCAATTGATCGATGGACTACGAGGGTTCAGTCTCGCAGGCATCGTGCTCGCGAATATGCTAATTTTCCAATATGGTCAATTCGGAGGCAGCGAACCAAAGTTGTTCGGAATCAAGGGGATGGACCTTGCTTTCCACTCATTCCTCTCCATCACGGTAGTGGGTAGCTTCATGCCGATTTTCGCGTTTATGTTCGGATTCGGCATAATTAAACTGTCGGACAGTCTGAAATCACAGGATCTTCGTCCGAAATGTCATCTGAGTCGCCGTTTTATGCTGCTGTTCGCATTAGGAATACTGCATTCCGTTTTCCTTTGGGAGGGGGACATCCTAACGTTTTACGGCGCTACTGGCTTCTTTCTTCTACTGTTTTTAAACCGGAAACCGAAGACGTTATTGGTCTGGGCGGTACTTCTACTTACCGGAGCGGGTCTCCTTGGTTTACCTGCTTCAAATCCAGTGGATCAACTGGTTTCTACGACACCGCATATGCAAAATTACATCTTGCAAAGTCAGGATGTATACAGCAACGGTAGTTATACGGAGATCAAGAATTTCCGTAACCATGCTGATCCGTTTGGTGAGGTGGAGGCAATGGTCATCGTTTTTGCACTGATACTGGCTCCGCTCATGACAGTGCCGATATTCCTGCTCGGCATGCGGGCTGCCAGACTTAGGACTTTTGATAATCCACAAGCGATGAGACGTACCTATTTTCGACGTACCATGTTTCTGATTCCGATCGGTCTGACATTAAAATCGTATAGCGTACTTACTCCGCAGCTCGGCGTGGAAGGGTGGCCTGGCATGGGAATTGGGGAAACGCTCGGAGGTTCGCTGCTTGCACTTGGTTATATCTATGCTTTTGCTCTGCTGTATACGAGAAGCCACAGCCTTGCCCTCATTGACAGGTTCGAAGCAGTCGGTCGTCTCTCATTGACAAATTACCTGATGCAAAGTGTGATCTGTACGACGATTTATTATGGATATGGTTTTGGACTGTTTGGTCGTGCTGGTGTGTTCGTCGGTGCTGTCATCGCAGTTGCCATCTATGCTTTTCAATTATGGATTAGTCCAATCTATCTGAAGAAGTTTCGTAGTGGCCCGGTCGAACATGCGCTTCGAATTTGGGTATACCTCTCTTGGAGAGGACAGCCGAGAAGGAAAAAGATGGTGGACCAGACTTCTGGGGAAAGTACGCCTAGCGTCAACTGAACCGGGTTGCGCTGCAGACCTTAAATAGAAGCTCGTTCCCACGGAGGAGCAAGCTTCTCAAGTTCGACAGTAAGGAAAGCCCTTCCTTCTTGCTAAGTTAATAATTGCTTATGATTCAACTTTTCTCTGTATCTAATCAAAGTACGATGATGATACAGTAAAGTGATAAAGTAAAGTGAAACAGATCCATTTTACCAACTTAAAAACAAATATTTAGTTAGGAGGATTATTTATATGAACAAACCCAAACGGAAAGCGGTCCTTGTCATACTTACGACAGTCTTAGTCATTGGTTGTTCTAATACATCTACGGATGCATTAGAACAAAAAAGGATTCAAGAAATTCGGAAAGACTACCCCATATCTACGGGAACTGTCCCTTATATAAATATGAGAGATATACCTTTTAAAGAAATTCTAGACGTTGCAGATTCAGTTATCGTTGCAGAAGTTATCAGCCAAGTTGCAGATGTCAGTGTAGAATTACCTGCAGAGCCAGGCACTCCCGAAGATAAACTAGCTGAAAAAGTTAAGATTAGAGGATTTGAGCCTTATAAGCCGACTTTCATATCGTATGAAGTAACTGTTGATGAAGTGATTGTTGGTGATGAAGTGAAAGATACAGTAAATATAATGTATAATTCTGAGTTATCGAATATGGAGCCACATTTAAGGCCGGGAATGAAGATTATTGCAGCCGTTAAGAAAATGGTTGGACCACAGCAAGAAGAAGGAAGTTATACTTTTACTCGCTATGGTACCTATTATATCGTAGATGATCATTATGTTCTTTCTGCTTTTGATAGTGATTCGGAAGAAATTAGTAGCTTCACAAATATAACGAATGGGAGAACGATTAATAACCTAAAGAATGAAATTAAATAACTTTGGAAATAGACACCTTAGAGTATTTTACAACAATTAGATTTTTAAAAATAATAATTCAAGTTAAATCTTCTGCTAACATTTTTCTGTACAAGCTCTACACTATCACTCCTGTTTCTTATATTTAGAAGAGAACAAGATCTGCAAGGAAGGCTATCAATTAGCCAAGTATCTATATAAATTTCCTTCTGTTGGGGGTCTATCGAAAAAGCATGATCTGCTATTTCGATAAACAATTGGGCATTAATTATATTGGACTTGATTTCATAACAAGCATCTCCATGAAACAGCCAATTTACAGCATTTGAATTATATTCATACCCACATTCAGTACACTTCATATTATCCTCCAAGTCATACATATCTCTAAAAAGTCTTCTATATAGTTACGTTTAAAACGGGTTTTCTCCTTTTATAAAAGGAATAAAAATAATATAGACAGAGCCAATAAGAAAAAGCCAAAACGCTATAGATTTTATACGATTCCTGAAAAGGTGTTATGTCTATTCTTTGACTTCGAAAATCGTTAGAGCTTAAAGATCATTAAATAAATTTCCAAAGTCACCTCCTATTGGGACTAATTTTCGTTTATTCTCCGGAGTTCAAATGCTTCGCCTGGCGCCAATATATGTATACGTTCCGGATTTACAACCCGTCCTTCAAGTGACTTGGGATCACCGTTAAATGCCTCCATCTCAGGAGCATCCACACTTCCCCAGTGTGACAAAATTAAATTAGTGTCTGGGTAGGCATTTGCTAGTTTGATAGCATTGTCCAACCCTATATGCCATGATTGATCAGAAAAGTCAAAGAGTATTGCATCAGGTATTGGCATGTGAAGTTGTTCATCCAGTAGCCGGGAATCACCAATTACCCATATAGAGCCTTCGGGAGTATTTATATAAAAACCGCAGCAGTCTTCAAATTGAAAGACACGATTTTGATCCTTCAGCTCGTTCTGCCACGCATGGTCAGCGGGTGTTAATTTAACATGAATATGACCAATATCAAAAGTGTCATAAATATCATGTCCACAACCGCCATTGATCTGTTCTTCCGTCATTAATTCGGCAACATAATTTGTCGTATGATAAGTATCGCATACCTCATTTAGCGCTTTACATGTCTCACGACTAAAATGATCATTATCGGAATGAGTAATTAATATCGAATCCAGATGAGGAACATCTTGGGGAGTAATAGGCATATCAATTAACAAGGGCATGTCAAAACCAATTAATACAGGATCAATCATAATGCATGTTCCGTGGCTATTCATAAACAATCCTGAATTTCCTAACCAGCGAATGGTCGTATTTTCCGCTTTCTCAAAAGCTTCTTTTCCAAATGGTTGTGTTTTTGGTGCTGTAGCTTGTACTTTATTTTCCTTCAAGTCTATTACCTGCCTTTCTTGTTTTCCGGATAGTGTATAAAACAAATTACAAATAGTTGAGAAACTCATTTCTTTTGTTCAGTTTAGCTCAATTCGAAATGAAAATCATACTAAAAGCTTAATAAATATGTGGTGCACTTTTTTTGGTGGGAACGAATTCACCATATTTCATAGGAAGTCCAAGCTGTTTTGCACCCTTATCCATACAATATTCCGAATCTACTAGATTTCGCTAGAGGAGGAGTATGGATGATGTTATGGTCAGGGCTTTCTATCGCTATCCTTATTATGTTCACTATCATTCTCTATCGTTATTTAGATAAAAGAGCTGATCTCAAGTTCCACCCTCATGCCGAAAACGAGCTTATCATCAAATTTATTGATGGAATATCGCAGGAGGATATGGATGCACTCCACAAAAAAACAAAATGTACGATTATAGAGTCCTACGATGATTTAGGATTTTATCGGATTAATTCAAAGCGAAAAATGCGCAGAATGCTTAAACAGTATTCAAAAAATAAGCTGATCGAATTTGCTGAGCCCAATCATAAGTATGAAGCATTTTTCACTCCAAACGACCCATTCTTCCCGGATTACCAGTATGGGCCGCAAAGAGTTGGAGCTCCTGCTGCTTGGGACATTACGCAAAGTTCCGCGAATATCAGGATCGCGATTGTAGATACAGGCGTTCAGCCGGATCACCCGGAACTTGCAGGAAAGTTGCTATCTGGTTACGACTATGTGGATTGGGATCCTAATACAAGTGATGGTAACGGACACGGAACACATGTGGCAGGAATTGCAGCTGCAGCTACAAATAACGGGGGTGGTATAGCGGGTATGGCTCCCTTTGCTTCTATTATCCCGATCCGTTCGCTAGATAATAACGGGAATGGTTTATTGTCGAGTGTGGCTAATGGTATCGTCTATGCTGCCAATAATGGAGCACATGTGGTTAACCTGAGTCTGGGTTCGCTAGCGAATGATTCATTTCTTCAAGCAGCTGTACAATATGCATGGGACCGAGGAGCAGTGGTTATCGCTTCTGCAGGTAATAGCAATTCGTCGACCCCCGTTTATCCCGCTTATCTTCCCGGAGTCGTTTCCGTTGCATCAACGAATTCTTTGGACGTTAAATCAACCTTTTCCAACTATGGTGCATGGGTAGATGTTGCCGCTCCTGGAGAACAAATCTTATCTACCTACACGGGAACCAGCTATGCTTACTTAAGTGGAACATCGATGGCAGCTCCACACGTCTCAGGATTGGCAGCACTCCTTGCATCTCAAGGTAGAACCAATACGAATATAAGAGATTGTATTGTTTTTACCTGCGATCCGATACCAGGAACGGGAACCTATTGGACACAGGGGCGAATAAATGCGCTTCGAGCTGTGCAGCAGCCTATTCTTTAGATCATAGATAAGCACTACGGATCATCCAACAAGTGAAAGTAAGAAGTGAACTTTTATAATAAAAGAAGAGAATAATAACTGATCAGGATCTAACGCTCTTTTATCGCTCTCTTCTCCACATTGATCTAGACCTCTACCATAATTAAGATCTTCGACACCATCACATCTATTGAATTAATACACTGCTTGTTGGATGATCTAGTATGAACCATTTTTCCTCATTATCATTCTCCATTTGCATAAGAAAATTGATTTGTAGATAGTCTCAAGCGCTGATCTCTCAACCGTATGTCTCTAAATTCTTCAAAGACTTTATATGTGGTTTACCGTATTTCTTTGAGGGTAAGACTATCAATAGATGTATAAAGATGTAAAGATAACTACTACATTCAAAGGAGACCAATCATGGGGAATGAGAGAATAAGGATTAGCAAATATACCGGTCATCATTACTCGTCCCGTAATTTATGGACTGGGATTTTATTGGGTTTTGGGATTATTGCTTTTATAGATGAAGTGGTGTTCCACCAACTTTTACACTGGCACCACTTTTATGATAAGTCCACCAGCGACATTGGCCTTGTATCCGACGGCTTATTCCATGCCTTTAGTTTCTTTGCAACCATAGGTTCTTCATTCATGCTCGCTGACCTCAGACGCCGAGATGCTTTCTCTCTAAAAAGGTGGATTGGAGGAATTCTGCTAGGGGCTGGCTCTTTTCAGCTTTATGACGGCATTATTCAGCATAAGGTTATGCGTTTACACCAGATTCGTTATCATGTTGATATACTTCCATATGATTTGGTATGGAATTTTGCAGCCCTCATTTTATTAATTGTCGGAGTTGTTATTACGATGCAAACAAGCCCGAAACGAATCGCTTCGGAAGGGAAAGTTCAATATGACTGACCACCCTATGAGTCATTCACATAGTGGAACTCTCAGCCTCGGTCCATCTTTGTTGATTCCGATATTAATCACTGTAACTGCATTCGCAATATATCTATATGCTGCCAGGTCATCTAATCGGCGCTTCAGGCAGTGGCCAACTTATCGCTATGCTTGCTTTGGTATCGGTGTATTGTGCTCAGCGTCAGCCATTACTGGTCCGCTCGCTATTTGGACACCCCTAGACTTTAGGGCGCATATGTTAGGCCATTTACTCCTGGGCATGTTAGGACCACTACTTATCGTCTTGTCTTCGCCACTCACACTTACTCTTCGGACAATGAAAGTATACTCTGCAAGACGAGTCACCCAGTTGTTACGATCCAAACCCTTATTATTAATAACCCATCCCATATCAGCATCCATTCTTAATATCGGTGGACTGTGGCTAATATACGGGACAGGTCTCTATACTGTGATGCAATATAGTATGCTTATCCATACTCTGGTTCACTTTCATGTCTTTGCTGCTGGTTACCTCTTTACGGCTTCCATGATCTATACGGAACCTATTCCGCACCGAATTAGCTATACCTTGCGATCTCTTACGATGATCGTCGCCTTTGCAGGTCACGGAATATTATCGAAGAGGATTTATGCAAATCCTCCTGAAGGAATCCCTCTAGATCAAGGCCAAGCAGGTGGTTTATTAATGTATTATGGGGGAGATTTGATCGATCTCGTTTTAATTTTCATATTCTGTCTTCAATGGTATCGGTCTTTCCACCCTACTTCCGATACTCATTCCACTAAACGAAAAAGCGAGATATTTGAAGGGGATCCGAATGGGTTGCTTTGAAGTTTAGAAAAACGGACAAATACTCAGTGATAGGGAGGGTGTATTTATAATATATGCAGTTTATTCTGAAACAGAAGAAATGAGACAATATACGAATACAGCGGCAGCTGGTTACTAACCGGCTGCCGCTGTATTATGGAATTGTATGCTCTAGTTCGTACTTAATCCTCACGATTAAAGATGTAATAGCAACTATTCAGATCCTAATTAATGAATGAGCCTCATCAAATAGGGCTGGTGGGTCGTTTAATTGACTCTCTTTTTTAAGGCCACCTAGTGTCAGAACTTATCAGAACAACTTGTCCCTTGGGTAGGCCTGATCCCCCGTAAATAGTCACTGTATAAGCACCTGAAGGAACAGGTGGCATATTATCATTATTTATAAATTCTACTGTTTCACCTGCTTCAACTGTTTCATTAAAAATAATAGTATTCTTACTGTTGTGCTTTACTTCAATTCTAAAAGGATGGGCACCTGTATTTTTTGCATCAAGTTTTATATAGGGATATCCAATTGACACAAAATAATCGGTTACAGGGTCCACGGTGTCACGCTTTAAAACCCAATTTAGTATATTTTTAAGTGAATATGGACTAACTTCATTGATTTCATTTCCTTCTTTGGATGTCACATCGCCATTACTTGCCAAAGAAAAACTAGCAATTCCAGTTATAAGAGAGATCGACAATACAGTTGTTCCAATTATCTTCATGATTTTGTTTTTCATTCATCTAACATTCCTCTCAGGTAAACATGCAAAAAGAATCAAGACTACATTCCTATACGTAAAAATTCCATAGGAGAGTTTCTTACAAAATGTTTCTCGATAAACTCAAGAACTTCCTCATTTCCTGGTATACTAACTCTTTCTATTGCTTCTGTAAATGTCAACCATTCGTATTCAGTATGTTCATTGTTTAAAATCACTTCTTGGTCATCATCCACATATCCCACAAATACCGGCGCAACATAAATGTAATCTTCTTTTGCAGAGTAGAATTGATCGAACTTATTTGAAGTGAAAAGGGAAACTTTTGTAATACCTGTCTCTTCACGAATTTCTCTTAGCGCAGTCTCCCAGGCTTTTTCCCCTTCTTCAATACCGCCGCCAATATAGCACCATACACCTCTTAATACAGGAGTATCTCGCTTTAATAACAACACTTTGTAACCGCAGGGTGTGTTTTTAAGTAAGACTACTGCAATGCCTTTACATCTCAAAGGAACTTCATGTTGTACTCTGTTCATACTCTGCCCCCAAGCCATGATCCTATTTAACGGTTTGTCTATTTTTCCTATTCTAGTTTTGTTGGTATGTAAGCCTAATCTGTCACCACTACAAGACAAACTCAGCGTATACTTCACCCGAAGGATGGGTATTCCCTGTCTCAACAAAGCCTAGTGATGAATATAAATTTTTGGACACTACATTTTCAGGTTTATATGTAAGTTCAACGACCCTAGCTTTTCCATGAGGAGATGATTTTGAAAATTCTATCGCTTTTACCATAGCCTCTTTTCCATACCCTTTGCCTTGGTATCGCTTATCAATCATAAATTTAAAAACTCCATAGCTGCTGTATTCAAAATTTCCATCACCATCGTCATAATACATGCTTATAAAACCGACCATTTTTTCGTCTTTATAAACCGCAAATGTAATAATGACCTGCCCCTCTTTTGAGGCAATATAAGCTTCTGCGAGTGCATGTTGATTAGAAGAGATGAAGCGTTTCTGTTCCTCTGTAACTTGTAGCTCAATACATTCAATATAGTTATCCCACGTTATTTCTCTAAATTCCATTAATCGATCCCTCCCTAAAAAATATCCGATATCTATAAGAGTTCCATATATATTGGTAGTATCCTCTCCATAAGGCTTAATAATTTTCATTCTGTAAGTTTATCGAATAAAAAATAAACAGCAACTACAACTGTTGCTGTTTTAAAGAGGCATCCTTTGATCACTATGTGATCAAATACTAATGTAAAATGGATAGAATTTAGTAATAGATTCGAACTGATTCAAAAACACACTTCTATATTTAATGTTCTATCCTTAATGTATCCCCTGAGTCCATTAGATAGCACTCTTACAATCGTGAAAAATCCATGTCAATATAGGGAGTGTTATTTAGTAAGTTGGAATAGTAAAAGCGATTAATTAAAGCCTCGATCATCTACTAGAATAGCAATTTTATCACTCATTATAACTATAAAAATCATATCTAGATGCGTTCATTAACTTTTTCAAATCTATCCTTATTGACTGCATAGTCACTGCGAACCATAATGTGTCCTCTCTTCTGTCCAGTGACTATGGCTTGGGTATTTACAACACGGCACTCTTTAATTGCCTCAGATCTTCTTTTATGAAAAGATTGTACCACACGGAAAAAATGTAAATTAACCATATTCTACGCGAGTAGTCACCTTTATTACTCCGATGCTGGATAAACATCTTTTCGATTATATTCGTATTGAATATTTCATCAATGCCACTATATCGTATTTCTTCAAACATTATATCTGAAGCTGGAGTCCTCAGCCAATCACGAAGGGGTACGGGAAATCCTAATTTCGGGCGATTCACAATAGCTTCGGGAACGATTCCTTCCATAGCTTTACGCAAAGCAAGTTTTGATGTTTTTTTGCCAATCCGATTGGATACAGGTATTTTTTTAGCCGTTTCGAAGACCTCTTTATCTAAAAACGGTACTCTTAATTCTAATGAATGTGCCATGGACAACTTATCTGTTTTTGATAAAATGTCTCCAGGTAACCAAAATTTCACATCAATATACTGCATTCTTGTCGAAGGATCTAGGTGAACTGTCTTATCATAAAAAGGTTTAACAATATCCGCGGGATGTAAAAAGCTATTTTGAACGTGTATCGATTGCTGGAGCAAGGTCATCTTTCCGCTTTTGTTAAAAATATTAGCATTACCGAAAAAGCGCTCATGAATATGATTTATCCGTATGGGTTCATATCACAATTCGTTCCCATTTGGGCAACTTCAACTGAAGACGCGCTTGAATTAATGAGGATTTCAGTCCAGGGGAAGCGAAATGATGAACGAGGGCATAATCAAATGTTCCGACAAATGTACAGAGAGTTAACTGGACATGAAGTGACAGGAGTAAGCAACGAACAGGCCAAACTCCTCATTATCTCATCTCCCTCGCTACACAATATGCGTAATGGGCCAACATATAAGAACATAAGAACTGCAACACGTTGTTCCGAACGTATTTTTAACAATTCATGAATACGAACATATATTAGTACATATGGAAATAAGGAGGCGTAGAAATTGCCCATTGATAAGGACCTACGAGATATAGAAATTGCCAAGCTAGCTTTTATAGGGAGTTCCATTGCTACATTAGGTGATGGAATCGCTGCGCTAGCTGCCGGATTAGCCTTAGAAGCTTTACAGCAGGATTATAAAACCAAAAACAATAGTCGTACCGCTTCTATTAAATCAACTAAGAAACAACTTGATCATTTTATTAACGAGTTAGTTAAGATCAGGAATAATGTTGGTTGACAATTAATAAATCCCCGGCTCTTCAGCCGGTTTTTTTATTGCGCTGTATGCGGCAAATGTGACATAAAACCTCCACTTATTTTGTTCAACTAATCTGCCGGTTTGCATAACTAAAAGGGCGCGGCTGCCAACTGGCAAGCTGCTCCCTGCTGTGTTCAACTATCGTTTTCCTGTTAGCGTAAAAAAATGTAAAAGCATACTAATAAAATTGAATAAATTATCATTTTAATGTATAGTTATACAGATGATGAAAGAAAATTAGTAAAGGAGAGGTAATTTAGTGTCGAGAATAATACGTGCTGTTGAACCCGAAGATATAGACCAATTGACTGAATTAATATATCAATACATTGTAGACTTTTATAAGAGACCAAAACCATCAATTGAAAAAGTACATAATTTAATTGAAACGCTATTAGAAAAGAATGAAGGTATTCAATTCATCGCTGAAAAAGAAGGTGAATTTCTCGGATTTGCAACATTGTATTTTAGTTTTAGTACAACAAAAGCAGATAAAATCACGATAATGAACGATTTATTTGTTGTAGAGAAAGCAAGAGGTACAGGGGTAGCCGAACAACTCTTTAAGTTCTGTGAAACATTTACCAAAGAAAACGGATATGCACATATGTCATGGGTAACTGCATCTGATAATAAACGTGCTCAACGGTTTTATGAAAAGATGGGTGGCTCTCTTGGAAACTGGTTGAACTATTCAATATAATCCTAATTCAACTTGACCTCTTCTTGGAGGTCATTTATTTTTATGCACTCACTGTCTGTTCCGAACTTTTTGTCCATCCTTGTTCAATTATGCTGACAATTAGCGCATTATTCACATTTCCATTCGAGCAACGTTTTCTAATAAAAAGTGAAAAAGACGTCCACAATGTTGCGGACGCTTTCCTTTGATTTCGGTGTTCTGACCTGCTGTATGAAATTAAAAGCTATTTTTTCTTTACTGGAATCCAAATCTCTCCTGTATGATGACCTGCCGGTCCATAGTACATTTCAAAACTAGGTGCTTCAATCTGTTCATACTCCGATGTCGGAAACCACTCGAAATATATACGATCCCATAGTTTTTGTAAGTCACATTGCGGCTCTGAGAAAATAGCCCAAGTTGAAGCAGGTACAGACAGTTTTGTGAAGTTGTCAGGGATTTCAAGTCCCTTAGGTAGGTTGTAACATACCATGTACTTGAAAGATTCTCCATTATCATCATATAAAGCTGCATGCAACATCGTGTCTGTAAAACGGCCCAACAATTCGTTCATCAGATCAACACTGCCATCTTCATCACATTGTTTACGGAACTTAGGAACTTCTGAAAAAGCTATTTTCCTATCGGAATTAATGAGACCATAAACTCCAAACATCTCAAAAGACCCTCTTTGTTCGATTCGGTAATTCATTTCGATATCTCCTTTTATTGAAATAGAGAAGGACATTCGAGGATAGGCTTTTAGAGAAACACCTTTATCGCGCGCAGATATCGGCATGATCCCATGAAGGTTTTTAAACGCCCGTGCAAACGCTTCTGGCGAATCATATCCATATTTCATAGCTACATCAATAACCTTTGCATCGGTGGTCTGAAGTTCAAATGCTGCCAAAGTCAACCGTCGACGTCGAATATACCCAGATAACGATACTCCTGTAATAAACGGAAACATTCTTTGAAAATGATAAGTAGAGCAACAAGCTCTCTGTGCTAATTCATCATAGGAGATATTGTCCGCTAGATTTGTTTCGATATATTCCATGGCGTTATTCATCCTGTCTAACCAATCCATCGTTTCCCCTCCCTTCCATATCAATTTATCGTAGATAAGAAATGATTACCTAGCATTTACTGCACGAAAAAGTCAGCATGCCGAAGATGATGTATCTCCATCTATTCGGTAGTAACAATGCTCCCCTGCCTGTTACAGCATAATGTAACTACCAGCAAACATTTATAAATTCACGCAGAAATCTTCAATAATTTCAACTACCTCTATTTTTCCATTAATCAAAAGCTCAGGGAGTTCCTTTTCGGAATTTCCTTCCCAATAGGTCCTAGCCTGTTCGATTTTTACGGAGAAGGGTACTGCATCCTCTTTCGGTAAAAGGTTTCCATCACCCTCAAATATACTTCCTATAACCCGCAGTTTAACAAGTTGTAAAACTTTTCGGTTATATGAATCAAATATATCTTTCCATTTCAATGCGTCTTCATAGCTTTTAGCAGCGTACAAACAAGACAATCTTGATGGGTATTCAGGATATTCTTGTAGTCTTACCATTTCAACGATAACTTCCCTAATCGCTCTGATTGTCTGTCCTACATAACTTATTGCTACTTCCGCATTTTCTTTATCCATCTTTAAACCGTCAGCATTATAATGACCATTTAGAATCTGAATAAAGTCCTCGCCTTTGGAATTCAAACGTTCTTTTTCAAAAAAGAAGTGATACAGGGCATTTTTTTGGTTGTCATCAAAGCATATGAATTGTCCCAAAGTCATTTTTTTCTTGGTAACTAAGTGATATACATAAAATTCGTTATCCTCCATGGTTTCTCCCCTATTACTTAGTTTTGCATTGATATGCTCGAATTCCATTCTTTCGATCACTCGATTCATTTGACTGTTTATACACGATGAATAAGCTGCTTTATCTGTTAGCTCAATAACCTACCGATTTCTGCAATACAGAAACACTTTCCATGAAGAACGCTTTATTTTTATCAATCCCTCTATTTTTACACCAGACAACCGCACTAAAAGCATCGTAAAAAGTATAAAAAGGCAGTATCGTTTCCAAATTGATCATAGGACGAATTGTTGTATACCCTTCTGTGTAAGAAGTTTTACTTTGAGGATTCACTTCCCAGACATAACGATTGATTTTAGTAAAATCTATTTCTGAGGACCCGCCCCGAGCACTTTCAAAATCAATAATTCCAACAACATCATTATTATTAATTAGTATATTACCTGGTCTAAAATCCATATGTACAACACAGGGACCATCAGGTTGTGGTAAAACGGAAAAGGCACTTTCAAAGTGATCTATACATTTTTCGAAAAGCTGTCTCTCAAGGACTTCCTTTGCAGGTTCTTTATACTTCTCAAAGTTATCTTTAATATAAAGTCTCCAATTGTTCTGATTGGAAAATTGAAAACCGTCGGAACCTTGAGCGCCATACCCAGGCATTTTAGTTTCATGCAGCTTTGCATGTAATACTCCCATTTGGAATGATAATTCATCGTTAATAGCTCCTGTACAAGGTATGCCTTTTATCTCCGATAAAAGTAAGGCACCTGAGATTAAGTCGTCCCCACTCCAGATATCTAACACTTTTGGAACCGGTATTACCTCTCTTAACATTTCTAGCATACGATATTCACGATATAGCTTATCCCTGCTATAGGGGAGCTTCGCATATACCGTTTCTCCATTAGTAAGATTCAGCTTGTATACTTGTGAACTAAAAGACTCAGGAACATTATCTATACTTAAAACATTAAGGTTAAATCTATCTATAATCGTATGTACTAAGTTCAAATCGCACCTCGTATATTATGAATGAAATAGCAACCTATGCTTTTCTACATATTATTGAGAAAGTCCTGCCTATTAACTTAAAAGAAAAAGCAACCGGTCTTTTGATCGGCTGCTTATTTGTTTCAAATCAAGGCGAGATTTTACGAAAAATCAAAGGAAAACGAACTAGGTCTACTTACCACCCTATGAACGATTGAGAACAACCGAGTGGCAATATCACCTTTAACATTAAGCCTGTACCCACCTCGAACCCTATCCACAAAGCCGAGTTCAATGCAATCTATGATTACTTTGTCAAAATTCATGTCCGCGGGTAGACGTGAACGAAGTATCGACTCCTCTACTGGAGTGAAGTCAGGCTGTAAGTTTTCATTATTAAGCAATAACTCATATAGCACGGTGATCATGTCCGGAGGTAAGATATTCATTGGAAACTCAACTAATTCATTCATTGCTTCAGTAGCTTCGTTTAAAAAAAGCGAGGTAGCGATGCAAACTAATCTATTTTTCGTCCATAAGCCTAATCCAGATGGACCTAGTTGGATTTGAGTCAACGATGGATTTGATGCGGGTGTCTGTACATTGAAAGATGTGGCAGTAATCACCTCGCCCAGAAAATTAATTTTTTGTTCTTGTGTCATCGTCCGAAGTTCCGTTCGAATTTGAGGCAGCATGTCTTGCAAATTGCTAGTTTTTCCAAGCAAAAAGTCGGTTGTGCAATCAAAGACAGTTGCCAACTCCGTTATAAGAGAAATGTCGGGTAAGGAGTCGCCTTTTTCCCATTTGGACACTGCTTGTGCAGAAACATTTAGTAATAGTCCTAATTGTTCTTGTGTCATACTTTTGCTGTGACGGAGCTGACTGATTCTTCCACCAAAATGACTAGCATTCGCTTCTATGATTTATAACACCTCCATGAATTTATACTTTAATTATAATTGCACTGCTATTTAATGGTATGGAGGTATAGTTTACAACTAAACCATAAGTTGATTTTCTAGATCCTTGGTAGAAAAGAATAATGGCTTAACTATTGAGCAAAGATCAAATCTACCTGCGTGTTGAATTATTTTTTGATTTTACAAATTAAGAAAGCGTATTCAGGATAAGCTTCAAACAAATTCTTTTGTTCTAACTGGAAATTTGTTGATAATAGATATTCTTCTAACCTCTCCAACAACGAGTATTTTAAGTTAGCCATAAACATAAGAAATCCACCTGTATTCAGTAAATCAAAACAGGAATCTAAGCATCTTTCAAAATCTTCAGTTTCTTTGATTACAGAGCCGATTAAGGTTACAATATCATACTTTTCATTCGTTATTTCCTTATCGAAAATACTTTTACATAACACTTTAATGGATTAGGATGGCCTTCTCGTTGCTGTCTGTAAGCGAAGATTTCGCAAATATCTTTATTGATATCAATACTTGTTAAGTCCCCTTTGCCTTTTAGCCAATATCCAAGGTAATCGTCCCAACCCCCTGTTCCAATTCCAACATTACATACCTTAATTCCATCCGTGACTGGAAACTCTCTTCTTACGTAATCTCTAGTGATCAATTCAGTATGTATACATTCAGGTGAGGAATTCCATTCACCAGCTTCAGGACTTTTAAGCTCCAGGTAATAGTTAAATAATTTGTCATCCATATTCATTAAGGAATACCCCCATTGTATCCGATATCCGTTACATTCCCTTGCGAACTCTCCAATTTATTCAATCACAGACCACGAATATACATAGACTCGAAAACTACTCACGAATCTTTTTCATAAGAAATGTAGCACTTCGTTTGGCAATCCGCCGTTTAATAAGAAGGCAACCGACGTTTGTCGGCTGCCTCCTATTTTCTAATCGATATTTTTTGACTTCTCACCCGAAGCTATTAATCGTTCCTCATACTCAAAGGGTTCTTCACATGAGTATATTTGATGAAAAAAGCCTTTATACGGGATATCGTCTTCCAAACATTTTATGAGATATGATAGTTCCTCGTCACATGTAGGTTCCTCACCGGTGTGATGCATTACTTCGAATGTATCAACAATATTTTCCATAATGTTTACCTGAATAAATAAGGGCAACTTATCCAACATCGAATCTTCGATCTTCGTCTCAGATCTGTATCCTGCGAGGACAGTTTCAAAATAAACATCCATAAACTTTTTGCGTTTACCGACGTCTGGTTCAAATTGTATCCAGCCTACCCCGCTCATCCAGAGACCTGCCAGGTCAAACATATACCAGCAGTAACACGAATTCTCAAAATCATATACGGTTATTTGTCCGGTATCAAAATCAATTGAATAATTCCCATCATTATAGTCAAAATGGTTCATACCGAAAGTCTCTTGGTTCCTTTCCAATCCTTTTAAGGTATTAAGGAGCTCTACCAGTTTCTCCTTAAGCAAAGGGAAGGATTCAGGTATCAGTTTATCGATAAATTGAGCATTGTATTTATCAAAAAAGCTATAACGGCGATGGATAGGAGTATATCCTTTCGATATTTGATGCAGTCTCCCCAGGACCTTACCAGAATTATAGTAATATTCAGTAATTGGAGCTCCTTCCCGGTACTGATAATTATTTTCGACTAGCATTTTCCCTTTCGCCTTATGAAACAGGCATATAAAAAAGCTATGATTATTATGAGTGATCTTTTCGAGCAAATTCCCCTTCTTAGAGCTGACAACATCCGAGACACTTCCTCCGTGCTCGAATAAATACCTGATATACTCAAGTTCTCCCAGAAAATCTTCCCCGCTCCTGTCAGGTAAGAATGAAATCCTGAGTATTTTTGAGTCGATCCCCTTTTTTTCACAAGAGTAGACTAGATTCCGCCCACCTTCATGTGCCGGAATAAGCTGGATATTATAACCTTCTAATTCGAATAACTCTGTCGCTAATGGAAGTAAATATTCATCACTGATTTTAACAAACTCGTTATAATTTATACGATCTCCTCCAGTCAAAATTTTTGCAACGATGAAATTGCCACAGAGGAAACCCAAAAAATGAGATAAATCTTCTGTGGACCTAAATAATAACCACCTTGTTTAACATTGATTCATCGCTCCTATCAGCTATTCTGCTATAAATTCTACCTTAAAATCCCAGATAATTTCCAGGTAAACTTTTTATATAATCAATTTCTTTGAAAATATGTTATTCTGCCCGGGTGTATAAAAAAAACAGCCGTTTTTTATCGGCTGCTCACTTGTTTATGTCCTTACTGAACTAATGCTTCCCGTTAGTTCAATCACGATCTGCACATCATTACACCACAAACCTTTCAATTGCAACAGCGACACCATCGTTATTATTTGATTCGGTTACGTGGGCTGCACAATTTTTAAGTTCAATGATTGCATTCTCCATTGCGACCGGAAATCCGGACATATGGAATAGGCCTAAATCATTAAAGTCATCCCCAAATACCATTACATTTTCTGATTTTATACCGATATCATTTAACACCCATTCTACCCCTTGTTCCTTTGAAGCTAATTTATGCATGATTTGGACCAATACACCTTCATCGGTTGCAATTACGTTCACATGGTCACCGAATTGTTCACATATTTCATTCCATGCATTGCAACCTAGGACCAATATTTTGGTAGGGGAAAGCGAACTTATATATTCTTTATCCATAACTTGGGGTTTGGGGTCATGGATACGGATACCCAATTGAGCGCACTCGGAGTCGGGAACTGGACTACATGTATACCATGAATCGTTAACTTCATAGGAGATTATTGATTGAGGTGCCCGTAACTTGATGAGTTTGTTGATTTGTTGGCTAATCTCCATAGGGATACGAATATGCTGCTCACTCTGCTTTGATTTACATGTAACTAATGCACCGTTGTAATAAACCATGTAGTCTACAAAAGGGAATTCTTTTAAAAATTGATTAGCCGCTCTAGGCGGCCGCGCCGTGGCAATAATAATATGAATTCCAGAATCATAACATCTTTTGACAGCCTGATAATTCCTTGGAGATATCGATTTATCATTACCGAGCAAGGTTCCATCTAAGTCCAGAACAATTGCCTGAATATTAGGCATATGTATCCTCCCCTCACAATAAGCTAAATTGGTAAAATACTACTACTTAATAAAGAAGTCGTCAATAAAAAAATACATTACTCACCTTGTTAGATGAAATGAATGAGGGTGATTCCGGTTGCCCGCATAATCTTGTTAAAGCAGCTAAAGGTATTATAAAATTGATTCACCTGATCTTTATTAAAACTGTATTTGACCAACAGGTTTTCTCTTCAAACTCTAGAGTAATTTCAACCTTTCTATCTTTTTTGAAAATTTTTCTTGCTCTATAATCCTAAGCCTGCTAATATGAAGAAGCATTATTTTTGGAAAGCAGATATTCAACTCCTATTTAGGATCTTTCCAAGCAGATAATCTTTGACCACTTTCTTATAGGAAGTCAAGGCCATACGGACAGCCGGGTCAAATGCCGATTGGCAACTTTGTTGCCTTATTGATTGAGTTAAAAGCTCGAATTTTATAAGTTGGTTACTTTACAACCAGTGCATTTTGCACACAACTTGTGAAACGGTCAATAAGAGTGGTAAAAGTAATTATTTGCTATATAGACTCTGATCCTAACATTGTATAGTTGAATATTAAGATCCTTTCCATGAGACGATTTGTTTTATGATTGGCTGATGAACACGCAAGAGGTTTGTCCAGTCATGTTTATTGGGACTTTTCTTATTATTTGACTATATATTGAAGCAAGTGTGATGCGCATGGTGCGTGTTTCGCTTGCTTTTTTTGTTGCCGTTTTTACATAAAATTTAATTTGGAATAGGAGATTGAAAAATGGGAAAAGCACTAATCATTGGCGCCGGCGGCGTAGCTTCAGTAGCAATTCATAAATGCGTTCAAAACAGCGAGGTATTCGAAGAAATTTGTATTGCAAGCCGTACGAAGTCCAAATGTGATGAGCTGAAAGCAAAATTGGACGGCGGTAACACGAAAATTACCACTGCACAGGTGGATGCCAACAACGTAGACGAGTTAATCGCTCTAATTAACGAAGTTAAACCGGATATCGTCATGAACCTGGCTTTGCCTTACCAAGATTTAACGATCATGGATGCTTGTTTGGCCACTAAAACGCATTATATGGATACAGCTAACTATGAGCCGGAAGATACGGCGAAATTTGAATACAAATGGCAATGGGATTATCGCGAACGTTTTGAAAAAGCAGGAATTACAGCTCTTTTGGGAAGCGGATTTGACCCAGGCGTAACGGGCGTATTTTCCGCCTATGCACTGAAACACTATTTTGACGAAATCGAATATATCGACATCCTGGATTGCAACGGCGGGGATCATGGCTATCCTTTCGCAACCAACTTCAACCCGGAAATCAACATCCGCGAAGTGTCCGCTAATGGACGTTACTGGGAAAATGGGCAATGGATCGAAACGAAACCAATGGAAATCAAACGCGAGTATAACTTTGCTGAAGTCGGCCAAAAGGACATGTACCTTCTGTATCATGAAGAACTTGAATCCCTTGCGCAAAACATGCCTGGACTGAAACGTATCCGCTTCTTTATGACTTTCGGTCAAAGCTATCTCATGCACTTAAAAGCACTTGAAAACGTAGGAATGACCTCCATCGAACCAATCGAATTCGAAGGAAAACAAATCATTCCGCTTCAGTTCCTGAAGGCTGTGCTTCCGGACCCTGCTTCCCTCGGCCCTCGCACGGTAGGTAAGACGAACATCGGCTGTATCTTCAAAGGGAAAAAAGACGGCCAAGACAAGACTTACTATGTTTATAATGTGTGCGACCATCAAGAGTGCTATAAAGAAGTGGGCTCCCAAGCTGTCTCCTATACAACGGGCGTACCTGCCATGATCGGCGCGGCAATGGTCATGACTGGCAAATGGAATAAACCAGGTGTATTCAATATTGAGGAGTTCGATCCGGATCCATTCATGGAAGAACTGAACAAATGGGGCCTTCCATGGGTAGAAGACTTCAATCCGGTGCTTGTTGACGCATTGCCTGAGGAAGCTAAACAGTCGGAGCACGTTCGCTAATATGAGGTTCGAGGAATTGCCGACACCCTGTTTCGTAGTCGATGAAGCACTCATTGAAAAAAATCTGAACATTCTAAGCGGCGTTATGCAGCGTACGGGAGCCAAGATTGTTCTGGCGCAAAAGGCTTTTTCTATGACCGCTATGTATCCCCTCATCGGTAAATACCTCAGCGGGACAACTGCGAGCGGTTTATTCGAAGCACGGCTGGGTCATGAAGAAATGGGCAAAGAAACTCATGTCTTTGCCCCTGCCTATCGTGAAGATGAAATCGACGAGATCGTGTCTATTTGCGACCATATCATCTTTAATTCCTTCTCCCAGCTGGAAAAGTATAAAGGAAAAGCCATTGCAGCCGGCAAGAAGGTTGGTCTACGTATCAACCCGGAATGTTCAACGCAGTTAGGACATGAAATCTATGATCCTTGCTCACCGGGGTCTAGATTCGGAGTCAAACGGGAGGATTTCCTTCCGGAACTGCTTGAAGGCGTTACGGGACTGCACTTCCACACCCTTTGCCAACAGAACTCGGACGACTTGGAGACCACGCTAAATGCAGTTGAAGAAAAGTTTGGTTCATGGTTGCCGCAAATGGAATGGATCAATTTTGGTGGCGGTCATCATATCACCAGAGATGACTATGATATCCCAAGACTCGAAGCCTGTATTTCGCGGATGCAGAATAAATACGGTTTGGAAGTCTACCTTGAACCTGGAGAAGCCATTGCACTGAATGCAGGCTATATGGTTACCTCGGTACTGGATATCCATAAGAACGGGATTGAGATTGCGATCGTGGACACGTCAGCAACTTGTCATATGCCGGATGTTCTGGAAATGCCATACCGTCCGCCGCTTGTCGGTTCCGGCGAAGCTGGGGAGAAGTCATTCACCTATCGGCTTGGCGGTCCTACCTGCCTTACGGGCGATGTCATTGGGGATTATTCCTTCGATCAGCCCCTGAAGAACGGTGACCGATTGGTATTCGAGGACATGGCGATCTACTCTATGGTAAAAACGAACACCTTTAACGGAATGCCATTACCTGCGATCGCTGTGCAGGACAAAGATGGGGATTGCCGGATCGTGCGAGAGTTCGGTTATCAGGATTTTAAATTCAGACTAGCTTAATGAAAAGAAGCAAGTAAGAAGCCGTAGCCCTGTAAGTAGGGTTACGGCTTCTTATTCATTTTTGTCGTTTCTTATGGTAATGTGGCAAGTCATTCCAGCACAATATTTCGTTTATACAGCAGGTTTTTTCTTTCATCTCTCGTCTCTCTCCATCTTAAATATCCTCATTTTCATAAGTGTTATCTCAGAATACTTGCCGAGCTTTAGTTCCTCATTATGGAAAATTATAGTATCCTTTTCTAAATAATCATCCTTGGAGGTAGACATGAAACAAACACTTATTGAACAACTGAACGAGTGGCACGAAGAAGAGGAATACCAGAAAATTGTAGATTTGCTGAAAACTACTCCAGATGTAGAACAAAATTATGAAGCAGTCTCTCTCCTGGCTAGAGCTTATAACAACTTGGGGCTTTATGAAGAAGGGCTCCTTCAACTAGAGAACATTGCTGAAGCTGGCAAACAGGATCCCCTGTGGCATTATCGAGTAGGTTATAGTCTTTATCATCTGAAACGATATGAGGAAGCGGCTCAAGCTTTTAATAGATCAGATCAATTAGAAACCGGTGATCAAAGTACAGAGTACTTTTTAAGACGGAGCTTTCAAAAAGCAGAAAAACAGAAAAGAGAACAACTTCGGCTCGCGAGGAAGAAAGCTTCTATCAAGCGTGGCGATCACACAGAGGGAAAGCTTCCTTTCTCAGATATGAACCTAACTGATTTTTGGGATGACAGCGAGTATGCGAGAACCTCCTATCAGTCTGATCCGCCTACGGATGAACGAATTGAATCTATTGAGAAAGAGCTTGGTTACAAGCTCCCCTCCTCTTATATCCAACTGATGAAACAGCAGAATGGCGGGGTACCGAAAAACACCAATTTTCCAACAGAAGATTCGACCTCATGGGCTGAGGATCATATTGCGATCACAGGCATTTTGGGTATTGGGCGCGAGAAAGACTATTCACTGTGCGGTGAGTTTGGCAGTCCGTTTATGATAGAGGAATGGGGATATCCTGACATTGGAGTGGTAATCTGTGATTGTCCTTCCGCAGGACATGATGTGGTGATGCTAGACTACCGAGCTTGTGGCAGAGATGGCGAACCTGAAGTCGTTCACGTCGATCAAGAAGATGATTATGAGATTACCTTCTTAGCAGACAACTTTGAAGCTTTTATTAGAGGTCTAGTGAGTGAAGAAGAATATGATACTTCTGAGGAAGATAAGCAGCATGATGTAGATAAAGTAATGCACGGAAAATTCTCTCCTCTGCTGGAGGAACTCTGTTCCCGTGTAACCGAAGTAGAACAAATGGAACAGAAAATCCGCAGTATATGTGCACGAATTGTTGAAGAAAAAGGACGTTTTACTTTTCATGTAGATGAATTATCTTATGCTATGTATGATGTGCAGTTTTGGTTGTATACGAAGTCATACCCGAACACCAGTCGCGATCAATATGTGTCAGCCTATCAGAACATAATCGCTTTCGGCGGGGAATTCGGGCAAGGAGGATACGCTCCTTCCTTTGTTACAGATTGGCTTGATCACCGCATCAAGGAAGGACGGATTGTACAGGATGACGGGATTCTCCGAGTAACCGATTCGTTTGCAGAGAAAATAATGAAGCAATTAAAAGAAGCCTAATAACAGATTAGTTCATCTTTAACATCGAAAATTAGTATGCTTCGAACTGAACACTATAAAGCAGACATTTTTTAAAGGATTTAAGCGGCAGTGGGATGACTTCGGTGTGCTGCCGGAGTCATCCCACTGCCGCTTTCTTTTTGTATTATATAGTGATCCATGTAATTATCAATTATTTAATTCTAAAGGAAAGAGACATTGATTTATCTTTTATCCTCCTTTTGAATAAAACAAGACAGTAAATATACTGCCGCTTCCCAGCTCACTTTCTACTATAATCTCACCTCCGCAAAGATCAACGATCCGTTTGACCAATGACAGTCCTAGTCCGTTTCCCTTTCTAGCGTGAGAGGTATCTCCCTGAAAAAACTTATCGAAAATATGAGCTATCGTTGCCTCATCCATCCCTACCCCTTCATCTTGAATCGTAAATCGGATTTCATTGCCCACTTTCGCCAGTGTAATGTTGATCGAACCGCCTGGGTAAGAAAATTTGATCGCATTATCTAACAGGTTGATCCAAATCTGCTGAATGAATTCTTCGTTCCCGACAAAGGTCACTTCTTCTAAATCTAGATTTACATCCAAATCTTTGACCGACCATTTCGGTTCCATCAAAATAATGGTTCTTCGAATTTGTTCATCCAATCGGAACGGTGTTTGATCAACAACAATCTCCAAATTCTCATATTTAGCTAACATAAGAACATTGGAAGAAAGCGTCGCTAAACGCACTGATTCCGTCACAATAATATCTAAATACTCCTGCCTTTCTTCCTCGGCCAGTTGATTCTCCTGAAGAAGCTTCGCGAAACCGCGTATAGACATAATCGGTGTTTTGAATTCATGAGAAAAGTTGTTGATAAAGTCACTTCTGAGTGTTTCTATGCTAGCTAATTCCTGCGTCATTTTATTGAAGCTTTCCGAAAGCTCCTCTAGCTCCCCGATTCCCTTTATATCAACCTTTACACTAAAGTCGCCAGCAGCGACCTGGTGGATTGAGGCAATGACTTTACGGATGGGGTTCAAATCTTTTTTACTTAAGAAAGCGGTTAGGGACGTTCCAATAATTATACAGATGATAAAAAGATTAAATAAACTGGCCAGCGGGCTTTCTTCATTCACCGGTTGATTTTGGGACTCAGAAACCGTAACAAACCCAAGGAAATGCAGCAGTATAGCAATGATAATAATGGAAATAAAAGTCGTCACCAACACACCAAAGACTAGTAACACTAACGTTATCGTTAGACTTAATCGCCTCTTGAAACGTTGGATCATATTTTATGCACCACCGCTTTATAACCCAGTCCTCTAACCGTCACAATTTCAAACTCCTGCCAATCCTGAAATCTATTCCGCAAACGGTTTATATGGACGTTAAGTGTATGACCATCGGTTTCTGATTCAAGTCCCCATATTTCCTCCATCAGCTGTAATCGAGTAAAAATGACGTTTGGGTACGAGAGTAATTTAAATAGCAGCTGAAACTCTTTTTGCGGCAATGGATAGACGTGTTCCTCCCTTGTTACGGTCAATGAATCATAATCGAGCACCGCTTTCCCGATCCTCAGTTTATGTTCACTGGCGATCCGCGCTCTGCGAAGCAGTGCTTTAATACGTAACACCATTTCTACTTCATCGACCGGTTTTGTCATATAATCATCCGTTCCGGCAAGGAATCCCTTTCTTTTATCCTCTCGTTCCTGTTTGGCTGTCACCATTAAAATAGGCAAATCTCTCCAGGAAAGGCGGATTTGTTTTGTCAATTCATAACCGTCCATATTTGGCATCATTAAATCAAGCACGACTAAATCAATATGCTGCTTTTCCATGACATCAAGTGCTTGAATGCCATCCTCCGCCCAATAGGTGTTGAACCCGTTTTGTTTTAACACTGCGCACATTAACTTTCTTATATTTTGATCATCTTCAACTACGAGAATTGTAAACAAACGGTTACCTCCATACGATTTTATGAACTTATTTTAGCGAAGAAAGATAAATTGAAAATCAACAACCAATGTTCTATCCAGTTGATATTCAGTTTATGTTCAATCCGTACACTCTAAACAAGCAACAATAATAGAAAGTGGAGGAACGGAATGAACGTCTTAGAACTACATCACATTGACAAGAACTATAAGTTAAACGGAAGAGAACTCTATCATGCATTGAGAGATATCAATGTATCATTTAAGAAAGGCGAACTGGTCTCCATCATTGGTGAGTCTGGCAGCGGTAAATCAACCCTGATGAATGTCATCGGCGGATTGGATTCCGATTTTACCGGCAAGCTGTTATTTAACGGCGAAAACATAGGAGAATATAGTGAAAAGCAGCTTGATGAATACCGGAAAAATAAAATTGGTTTTATTTTTCAGAGCTTTAATCTAATCTCCCACCTTTCGATATTGGATAATGTAACGATTGCGATGACTTTATCGAATGTGAGCAAAGAAGAACGTATCAAACCTGCTGAAAAAATTCTCGAACAGGTCGGCTTGAAACAACACATACACAAAAAACCGAATCAGCTGTCAGGCGGCCAAAAGCAAAGGGTTGCCATTGCCCGGGCTTTAATCAATGATCCGGATATAATTATAGCCGATGAACCGACAGGAGCACTTGATTCAGAAACAACCGACCAAGTACTGAAAATCATCGAAGATATTGCCAAACGAGGCAAGCTCGTCATTATGGTTACCCACTCTGATAAAGTGGCAGCACACTCTTCGCGCATCATCCGTATCGCAGACGGTGAAATCATCGATGACCGTAAAGGCATAGAACTAGCATATGTAGAAGAAACAGCTGTCTCTTCAGACATCTCAAAAGGAAGAAAGAACTTAAGCTTTGCTTCTGCTGTTAAATTAGCTTTTCAAAATATGAAAGCGAAAATAAGCCGAAATATATGGGTGTCTTTAGGCGCAAGTATCGGGATTATGAGCGTCATTCTCATGCTCTCCCTCGGCGGCGGATTAAAAGCGTATGTGAACCAAACGATTAACAGTATGATCAATCCACTTGTTGTTGAAGTAAATATGGACAATCCTACAGAAGATACTTCCGTAAGTCCGGAAGAGATGAACACCCTGTCAGGTAATTCGATACCTTTTACAGAAGACGATCTTGAAACATTATCAAAGATTGACCATGTAAGTTCAATGGACAAATCCGTGAACATCATGGGTTTTGGTATCAATTCCATTATCTATGGAGACGAAAGTACTTCTGTGGTATCCATATCGACCATGTCATCGAATGTAACAGACTCGGCACTTCTGGATGGCTCCTTCCCGGGTGACAATGAAATTGTGATTCAAGATGAAATAGCCACTGCGCTTGGCGGCGATATGATTGGCAAGTCTGTCACTCTCAAATGGCTCGTAGACGAACAATTTTATAGCGCCGACTTTATCGTCAGCGGGATTGCGAATAACAATTATGTGAACTTTGAAGATTTGGCGCAAGTCTATGCTGACAACGGCAATGAATTACAGCCGACAACGGTTTACTTAGTAACAGATGATGAAAGCCATACAGACGCGATTAAAGCAGAAATAGAGAAATTAGGATACAAAGGTTCTGCACAAGAAGCGATGATGAAGTTATTCAATGATATGATTGATGCCTTGACGTTTGTACTCGCTTCGATCTCCGGTGTTTCTTTATTTGTATCAGCAATTATGATTCTGGTCATTCTCTACATCAGCGTTGTAGAACGCACGAAAGAAATTGGTGTCCTAAAAGCGATTGGAGCGAGGAGAAAAGATATTAAACGGATTTTCGTGTCAGAAGCCTTTTTGATTGGATTATTCAGCGGAATTATTGCCGTTACGATCACTTCTATATTAGGCTGGATAGCAAACCGCATTTCTTCCAGCTTGTTTGATATGAATATTGTAAAAATGGAGATGGGTTATATTACTTTCGGGATCGTGACAAGCATTATCATAAGTATGTTATCTGGTCTATTGCCAGCAAGCAAAGCTGCCAAATTGGATCCTGTTGATTCTTTAAGACGTGAATAAAAGAGAAAAAATTAACATGAAGAAAGCCTCTTTAGGCATTCTCATGATAACGATTTAGGGAAAACTCTATTTACGTTCATGTGTGCACGAAAAACAGCCGACAACTTCAACTCATCGGCTGTTTTTCATTTCCTTTTTCTTCTAATTTTTGCATCTTTATCTCAATCTCACCTCAGGTATAAGTTCACTTTAAACCTATCCTGTTTACTATTTAGCCTTAGGAAGTCTTCATTACATATAACTTCGTAATCGTATGGTCCAGTCTCTCTTTAATGAGAATCGCATTTTTATATTTAGCTGGAATGCCTTCATAACTATAATAAATACCAGCCAACCCTCCAGCAATGGCACCAATGGTATCAGAATCACCACCTAGATTAGCCGCCTTTTGTACAACTTCTTCAAAAGTAGTTGTATGAAGCAAAATATGTAGTACCCACCGGAAAGTATGGACGACAAAACCACTTGGCGGACAATCCGGAAGTGATTTTATACTTTCTTCGTATTCACTTCCTGCAATCTCTGCCTTGATTGATGTTCCAAGATCTTCCCCCTGCAGTAGACGGTGAGCAATTCGGTTGTACATGACACAGACTTCAGCACACCTAGGATCATAATGCGTCATTCGAGACTGCATGATTGTCACTCGATCGATATCAGACAGCTCCTTGTATGCCAGCGCCACCGGCAGACATCGCATGAGCGAGCCATTCCCGCCGCTCTGCCCCATGTCCATGTGTGCAATAAAAGCTGCTTCAAACCAATCTCCTTCAAATTGTTCAAAAACATGGCGAATAATGTTTCCTATATCTTTCGGCCGTGATTGGTACCATTCCTTAAAAAAACGCCCGATGGCTTCTACAGGTTCCTCCGTATTTTCGAGTATCCCATCAGCTACGCAAAGCGTCATCATTGTATCGTCGGTTACTTCTCCAGGTTCGAGGCTCCATACCCCGCCGCCAATGATTTCCGTCAAATAGCCATGCTTTTCCTTAATCTCCTGTTCCGTCATAAACTCTGTTGTTCCGCCAAGAGCATCTCCGACAGCTACACCGTAAATTCCGCCCTTGATGCGGGTCATTAATTTGTTGTCTATTCTAATCCCTCATTTCTGTACAAACATAACTTATTGAATTTTAATTTCCTTCCTCATCAGCTGAGGCATTGTAGAATCTAACACTACATTTTTAGAAAAGTGCAAATAGGCACCTGTACCTACTGACTTCCCGTTACTTCGGTCCGAGTAAGAAGTATCCAGTGATTAACTTCATCGTATCCACATACTTCAGCAATCACACGATAGCGTGGATACATCCATTCAGCAGGAGTTACGGATTTCAAATCGGATGTGCCCGTTATACCTACGGCATGAGGTTCCAGTAGGTTAATCAAGGTACCTTGTGGAAAAAAAGCTTCTATATATCCTTCCACTCGAGTTCAAACAGGGAACAGACTTTTGGTGTTGCGCCAGTCTTCCATACCTAATTGAAGCTGCTCGGACCATAGCATCTCGAATTCTTGCTGACTAATCTCTTCGTAATAAGGTTCCTCCGCATTTAATGGATGTTCTGCCAGCATAATGTCCTTCAATAACGAAAGGGTGTTTCGGGTTTTCGCAAGGCGATGCATAATATCCGAAAAAATCACTTAGCTCGAATATAAAGAGCAATACGTGTTTGCGAAGTTCCCGGCAAGCAAATCTTCTTTTCGAATAAAAAACTGCAGTTCTCCCGCGTCCCACCAGCAGAATCCAACATCCTGATCGGAGTCTAGCGCAAGCAGCAATAAGGTATCCTGCACTTCCTGCTTTGCTCTATCAGAATCACCTTGAAAATGATCCGTGATCTGTTCCAATGCTGATTCTGTTGAATAGTTATACTTGTGGCCAGTCAACAGATGAAGAGCTGCTTCGTATTCGCAGTCTCCATGCTGAGTCGAGGGATAACCAAACAGGACTGCCAAATCACCTGAGTTTTCATCATTCAACTCAAAACATAACTCTTCATACTGTTCATAGTCATGTTCATCATCTTCCACTATATCGTAATCTACATAACCATAATTGGGAGGTTCCATGGTTGGTCTGCCGCTTACCCGAAAACCGAGAAATTTATCCTCAAGAGCAGTCACTTCAGGCGAATGGTAACGTTTAGCTTCTTGTAAATTATCTTCTGATAGATAGATCACCTTGTGCTCAATACCATAAGCAGGTTCATCTACTCCTACAAAAAAGTACAACATACCTTTTGCAGGAAGAAGTGCTGATATATCATGGGGAACCAATTCTATTAACTCAAGCTGAGCTAGAAAGGTCATTGGAATGCCATCGGAATTCATTGGCCATTTTACGTTAGCGGGGAGATCGGGATCGCCTCCTATACGAGAAACGCCTATTTCGTTGTATGTTTCAATCTCTTTCTTAGATAAGCGAATGCCTTGCCGTACAGTTTCCTTCAAATAATCCATCGCGTGTTCAAACTGATACTCATGAACGATTTGTTCAAGTTTTTTTTGATTATTATCACTTAACAATCCCTACACCTTCCTTTATGTACGAATTTTCTATAACCTGAACCACTATAACTACAATAAACACTCCTCTTAATAACAATCCCAATATAAATACCAATCATTATCAATATTTGATTTGTAAATATATATGTTTCCATTATCACCTATCATGAGCCCTGGCTTTTCCTCTGAAGAAATTTGTAGAATAAATTCAAATTCATCAGAAATAGGCGATTGAATATATGAAGCATATCCTCCTATTTTGGTTTTAGAGTACCTATCAAATTCATCAAAGAATCGGTCATTTAATTCCTCGTTTTCATTAATTTCGGTCATATCAATATGTTCCCATGATTCTTCCCAACACGGATAATCTCGTACTTCATTAATTTCCCATCGTACTGGAAAGGATTTAAGAATATTAGCAGGCTTTGGCGTCTCTGTAGTTTTTAATTGTTCTATGTCTTTATAAAAAACAATCTTCCAACCATCACCATTCCTATTTATATCAATAGGCAGATGATTTTTATCAATATATATTTGTACTAACATATGGTCTCCAAAAATTATATGACCATCTTTGATATCTGGAACATAGATTTGAAGAAGGGGAACTAATAACGATCCATTATCTTCTGGCCATGCTTCCAAAGGATCACACAAAAAATTCCCGCCGAACCAATTAAGGTCTGTATTTTCAGGGCGGAATCCACCTATTCTTGCAACACAGGTATGTTTCCCAATTGATTTAATTTCATCGAAAATGTCCATTATTTAAAATCCTTTCTTATAAAGATTATATGTTAATTCATCTAAAGTTTTCTGTTCGATACGTATAAACGAATGTGCTTTAAAATATCTTTGGATCTTTAAGTTCAGACCACTGCATTTCTGGGTCTTCGTCCTTATTTATAGTAATGGTTCCTACCATGATTTCGTTTTTATTAGGATTCTCCAAGTAATGTTTCATCATGAAGCTTATGATCTTAGATAATCTCATATCTAAAATCTTATCTCTATCAATCCAATGTAATTCTCCTTCGTCTGAATTTATAAACTTAAGTCTCTTCGTTTTTCCGAAATATACAAATTGCTGTCTTATTTCTTCCTCTTTTACTCGTAATAATATGTATCTTAATTTTAGTTCTTCAATCTCTTCCTCTTGTATTCCAGATTCTTCAAAGATTTCTCGAACACAAGCCTTCTTCGGAAAATTCAACTCATTAGCTTCTAAATGTCCGCCAAGACCAGTCCAAAACACAGTATCTGTGATTTTACTTGCTTCTTTCTTCATCATAATTACTTTGTTTTCATTAAATAAGAAGGCGGTCGACATTTGCCTTACTTCCATTTTTCATCATCCCCTTTAATAGTCAGTTGAAAGTGTGCAGAATTTGTTTCTCATGGATCTCAACATCATGTTTCTCACCTGCTTAGGTCTCTTTAATTCTTAGATCAACAAAGACTTGATAGACACTCAAATTTCAACAAATCTTAAAAATCTAACAAAATAAATAGCCTGCCAAATCGACAGGCTTATTTGTTTCTACCCTAGTTCTCGTGGTGTTCAAATTATCTTACTACCTAGAAGAATAATTAATAATCATGGCTTCTTTCGTATGTTCATCATAAGCAATCCACAAGTCATCTCCCGCTACTACACCATGGACTGGTTCAATCGTCTGTTTAATGTGGTAGTCAGTTCCGTCTTTTTCTGCGATAATATCGGCTAATGGGCGTTCTCCCTTTGTTCCGTCAAAATGAACGGAGAGTACTTTAGCTGCGCCCTGCTTAGCTCGAAGCAATCGGGTTTCTTTCTTTAAATCGTCTATTTCCATGTTGACGGGAAGGACTGTACCCACATTCACAGACTGATTTTCTGGCACAAAAAGACTATTAACTTTACGGATTCTTTCGGCCCCGCTTGTTATCATGATTTCCATAAGCATAAGCTGCTTATTATCAATAACGATCGGCATCTTCTGCACATGGATCACTTCACCCTGCAGAGAGAGTTGGTCAGATCCCTTTACTGAGTTTACGCTACCGTACCTTAAGATTCTAGCCATTCCCTGAATCAAAATAAGGTTCGCTCGTTCACCTGTACGATATTCAAATCCAATCGGCTGAACGACCGGTACTGTATAGTCCTGTCCTCCGGCTGAGAAATGAAGCTGAAGGGCTTCTCCCCGGTTAACACTTCCATAACGTTCGATATGGGTGAGGACCGCATCTTTAATCACTTCTGGTTTGGTCTTCTGCGCCGCATGTTTAAGATCCTCTTCAGTGATGAACACAGCCTTGTGTGTCTTGCGGTTGTAACTAATCATCACCGGATCACCAATTTGGGTAGGGTCCACAAAGGAGATGACCTGCTTGATTTCAACCTCCTTCATTTGACCTTCATCCTCGAACTGTACGATAAATCGGACCTGCGGACGTTCATTCACAAATAAACCCGTTTCTTCCATATTAATAATCCGGCCCTGAATTTGCTGACCATCCCTCAGTTTTTTTGCTCTTGATCTGGCCAACATTCGAGGGGCGAATGCAATGCTCAGGAATGTGAGTAGAGTGATGAAGACCCAGGCCGCCCAGTTAATAACAATCGCTCCGCCTTGTTTAACATAATTCCAAAAACTTTGTATCGAGACTTTATTTTTAGATTCAGTAAGCGTCCATTTCTCGACCTGTTCACTTGAAAGAACCTTGGCTTCTTGGCTTTTCATATCGACATAACCTGCTGTATTATCCCCACCGTGGTAATAAAGGACGTCACTGTCCAAATTCTTATAAAATTCAGTCTGATCATTTTTCAAAATCTCGTAGGACAGCTGCTCAAGAAGTACAGTGGCATCTTGAAATTTTCCGGATGTTTCATTGAACACATATCCAATAATGCTTCCATTTAATTCATCTTCTGCAGTAGATCCGGCAATCAGAACTTCCTCGTCATCCAATAGAAATACACGAGCTTGATAAACCGGCTTCGGCGTAGGAACCGCTTCTCCCCAATGATTTTCGTCAGCATTATAAAATGAGGCTTCTTCAGGATAGTTCCCATTCACGCGTACCAACTTGGTGTTATTGAATCCAAAGACCTTACCGAACAAAGCGCCAGCCCGATCTTGTGCAGCAAACGTTCCTTCATCCTTGTCCTGAAGCAGAACAGATAAATCGCCATTTTCGTCTAATATTCCACTGATAAATGCGGTTCTATCATCCTTTAAAGCTACTGAAAACAAGGGCACTGCTTTTTCGTTCTTAAAACTACCATGCACTTCATCGATCCGAACAGGTCTGGCTGGAAGTAGATCCTGTTTACTTAAATTCACTTTAACTAGCTTCCCGTCCTTTATTTGAGCTATGTAAAATTCAGAATTTTCCGATTCCCCAGCTACAATGAGTCTGCTGCGCCAGGAATAAACATTTGAGCTCCATGAAGATGAAAGGTGGATCGTATCCTGAGCCAGCTCTTCAACCTTACCTGTTGAGTGGAAGTAATTTATTTGCAGCCCATGTGAATCGTCGTAGGTTGGAATAATGATTCCGTCTTGCTGATAAGTTGCCGGTCCCAGTCCAGCTTGGAAATTGGTATGTACAGTCGTATCTTTCATTATGTTTTCTTTATCGGTATCAAAAAGATAAACATCGTATTGCTCTCCAACGGGGTGTTTAGCTAAGCCAATTAACTTCTTTCCCTCATCCAGCATATAGATACTTTCAAAGGAGGGTTGATACTCATCAATGTAATCCTCGTAATCATTCCACATGAAATAACTTAACAATATTACCGGAATAAAAAACAGTAAATTGCCGAGAGATATCGCTCTGTTTTTTTTCATTTTGTTTCTCTCCCTTACATTATGTAAAAACTACAATTTGCCTAAGATCCGAAATGTACTCTTGCTCCAAGTTTCAAACGAATCGAATCCTGAACCACCGCATTCATTAGAATGATATAAGGACCCAGATTATTAGCACACTACCATACATACCCATAATGAGTCACTACCTTTTACGATTTTGTGAATACGGGGCGGAGGCAATTACTTTTTACACCCGCTTTTTTAATAGCCAAATTCATGGGAATTTAACCCCTCCTAGGTAGAACTACGCGATTCTATTGTGGCTAGAGTATAATTAAATTTTGTAGGTATGGCAATGTTTGGAATGAGAAACAACAGTCAAAAAGGTAAGAAAAGCAATGATAACTATGATGACCCGCCGACAATGATCATCTTAAGTAAATAAGAAACAGTCTATTTTGGCAAATGGTTTTTCATGAGTTTGTGAAGGTTAAATTAGGGTATTCTGAATCCACATCGGGTTGGTACAACATGATTTTTGAAAAGAATGATGATGAAGAAAAAAGCTTTGATGTATTTTTTCAACTATATGATGAATTTAATAATCTAAAAAGTGGAGGAATGAACTGTTAAACAAAAGAGAATTAACTTGGACTTAGGATTGATTTAAATAGATAAAGACACTCACTTGGAGTGCCTTTATGTTCATTCTTACATTATCAGATTAACGACTCACGATAATTTCGTAGTTGCTTAGTATCCTATTAGTTTTCCTAATAGATAACTCAAGGTTCTAAGTCAAGATGCATCTTGGCTTCGGCCTCATCCCACGGCACAGAGTAACCCGCACCCTTAGCGCAAAAGATGGAGGAAGATGTATACAGTGGATCTGCCTCTTTGCGGTAACCTATCTGCTCAATGACTTCTTCTGTATTATGGCATCGATCGTAACCGCTAAACACGCAGCGAATACTACCTCGTCCATGTGTAAAGGATGCAAATTCTGCACTGTAATTCATGAAAGTTGACACAGGCACCCTGCCTGTGACCACCGCTTGCGTTTCGTTCGTCTGCGGCGGATCAAAAATACCGGTAGCACGTTGAATATCGGACAGCACCCTGCCCAGTTCATCAATAGCGACCTTGATTTTGAAGTCGTAATAGGGCTCAAGCAGCACATTATCAGCTTTCTCAAGCCCCTGCCGCAGCGCTCGAAAGACAGCTTCACGAAAATCGCCGCCATGGGTATGTTCTTTATGTGCGCGCCCCCTAAGGAGCGTAATGTTCACATCGGTAACAGGCATACCAGTCAGCAGTCCGTGATGCTCCCGTTCATATAGATGATCCCGAATCAAATTCTGATAGCTGACATTCAAGTTATCGACATGACATCTGCTATCAAACTTGATACCGCTGCCCCTTTCTCCCGGTTCAATCAGCAGATGTACTTCTGCATAATGCCGGAGCGGTTCGAAGTGGCCATACCCTTTTACAGTAGTCTGAATCGTTTCCTTATACAAGATTTCCGGTTGTCCAAAAGAGATAGCAAATCCAAATCTCTCCCTCACGATCTGTTCCAGCACTTCCAGTTGAATCAATCCCATGACGCGGATAGAGATCTCTTGGAATTTCTCATCCCAGACAACGTTCAGAGATGGTTCCTCCGCCTCCATCGTACGAAAAGCAGCGAGAACCTTCTGTACGTGTACCCTATTGTCGAATAATACCTTCGATTGTAACGTCGGCTCCGAATCGTAAACTATCTTGTCTGATAACAAGCCTAGACCTTGTCCAGCCTCGGCCGCAGACAATCCGGCAACTGCAAACAAATCGCCTGCTGCCACTTGTTCTACCGGCTGGGACTTGAGACCGTTCATTAAGAATATCCGCGTAATTTTCTCGTCATATTGGACACCCCTGCTCTCGTAAGAAAGCTCTTCTCTCACCTTCAACTGCCCACCCAGCGCCTTAATAAAGGTGAGTCTCATTCCGCTTTCATCGTGCCGAATTTTATACACCCGTCCCTGAAACAAAGTATTCTCGTCATAAGACGATGTAGTCAGTAAATGCATCTGTTCTAGAAATTCAATGACGCCTGTATCTTGTAGCGCAGAACCATAGGCATAGGGGAAGAGAAGACCTGCTGCTATCATCTTCTGCAAGGCCCCCATCCAAAAGCTAGGATCCTCGCTTCCCTCGAGGAACGCTTCTAGTAATGCTTCGTCTCGCTCCGCCATAGCCTCTCGCAACGCTTCACCGATGATGCCGTCAGTGAAGCTCTGAGTTATGCAGCATACTTCCTCCGTCAACTGCTGACGGATATCCGCCACAGTTCTGTCTACGTCTGCGCCGATCCGATCCGTTTTGTTGATAAAGAAGAACGTTGGAATCCGATGCTTGCGCAGCAGCTGCCAGACCGTCTCCGTATGGCCTTGGACCCCTTCTACCGCGCTTACAATCAGGATGGCATAATCAATCACCTGAATCGCCCGCTCCATTTCCGGGGAGAAATCGACGTGTCCAGGCGTGTCTATCAAATAATAGGTATCTCCTTTATATTCCATTACTGCCTGATCTGCGAACACCGTAATACCTCTTGTCTTTTCGATGTCATGGTTGTCCAGAAAAGCATCCTGATGATCCACCCGCCCGCGCGATCGGATACTGTTCGTATGATACAGCAGCTGTTCCGCAAAAGTTGTCTTACCTGCATCCACATGGGCGAACAGGCCAATTGTTAGTCGCTTCATAGAATCCTACTTTCATCGTTTCTTGTTGATACTACTCATTTTATTAAAACATAGAAACCGGGAAAATGGGTAGGATCGGGTTATGAACGACGTAATATAATTCGATATCAACGGTAAAAGTTTAGGAGTCCGCCGCCATGACGATACAGGCAAACACAACATAAATACACATAACGGTTAACCAATCTTGAAGATTAGACTATCGCTTCACCCCAAATTTTGGATTAGAAAATACTAAAGCTCTCGGATTATTAAAGAAATGGTTCACTATCGATCTTTGAAACATGTCCATTCCATTACGGCAATCGGTGCAAGTGCTTGGTCCAATTCAACAGAAAAAGCCGCTAATTAGCGACTATTTATGTGAGTCATGTATTCATTTGTAATCAATTCTACAGATTAAGAAGAGGTCATCATAAGAGAAGGAATCCCAATAACGTACGCTTTATATTAGGCGTCATACTTAGGATTCTACCGCTAATCTTAGAGATTGCGCCCATTCCCAAATATTTAGTTCGTCGCATATTTAAATCATGAAATATTTTTAAATTTGATTAGTTTTTTTTATTCACCATTAACAGAGGTCTCTTGTCGATCGACGGTCTCTTCTGGAATCTTATTGGACATGCTCGGTACGTGCCGGGGCCGATATTCGATAAGCTCTGAGGAATAGACAGAAACAGCGATTCGTCCTCCGCTGCTGTAAGCCCGAATTAGAATCGGCTGATTATAGGCATTGTAGAACACAAAATCCGGCCCGCCCCAGCTGACAGTTGCGTCCCGCCCAGTCAAAACGTAAGGAACGTTTCGGCTGTGAGAATACCGCTTCACGATCTGTAATCCCGCTCTGTCAATCGCATTGTATAAAGTGGAGGATACTTGGCATATTCCGCCCCCCACTCCCTCTGATAGTTCTCCCCTGACGATAACGCCCGCTCGTTTATATCCTTTGTCGACAGTTCTCATGCCCACAACCTCGTTGAATGAGAATGACTCACCGGGAAAAACCACTGTGCTGTCAATCGCCTTGGCTGCCAAGGCGATATTATGCGAACGGTTTTTATTATTAGAATTAAAATAGGTAACGTAATACCCGATCGCTTTCGTTCGAATCGAAGATAGTACTTCGGTATCTACTTTTGGATATAGCGGATAGGTCGGTAACTCAATCGTCGCCGATCCTTTTCCATAGTAATATTCGTAGAATGATATCAGCATTTTTCGCTGATCCAGGCGATATCCTATGCGTCCTTCTACAATCTGGCCGTCCGGCCCTATTCGCGCGTTTTCTGGGTTTTTCATACTTATCCGATCCAGTTGATCCGCCCACTGACCGTAGGTGTCCATATTCACGAGTGGAAACACCCCCAGAGCGTGCTCGCTTCGATCAATCGTACTCAGCGAGTTTCCATCCTGGGTTACCGTCAGCAGATCTGCTGGGTTTGCCTGCAACATAAGCAGTCCAAACAGACCCATGATCGATAGCCATTTCAAATTGCACTCGCCTCCTTCCCAAGTAGATTCCATAATTGTCCTTCTGGTATTATGGTAATCTTTTAAGAAAATCATGCAGACGCAGCTGAGATGGTCGTTCTGTCATTATGAGTGTTTGAACTCGTTTTTATAAACAAAATGTGCCTTCAATTGTCTATGAGTATCTATCCTGTGAATTCGTTTCCTGATCCAGTTCCTGAATTTTAGAAACTAATTTTTCTGAATTGGAACGAAACACTTGGTTTGAATCCGTCCAGTCCGATTTCAAAAAATAAGAAGCGTGGAACTTCCATCCTTGATGGGCTGGGTTAAATTCCATTTGAATTTCGCGCCCTGGTCTACCTATGTATATCCTAGAACCCGGCTTACGCCACTTTCCAATTTGTGTGATTCTGTCCCGATTCTGTCCTGTGATATATGTAAACCTATTATTGTATGGAATGTCCCTCAAATGAAACTTTGGACACCCGACAGCAAATACTTGAAGCTGCTGAAATCCGTATTTTTCCACCAATAAAAGACCTGTCCGATAAGCGATCACGCCTCCAGCGCTATGCCCGATAAGGATTACGTGATCCGAAGTTTCTGCATGCTTGCTGATGATTTGTGATAAACTTGTTACCCGCTTGGACTGATCATTGGATAGGTCATAGCTAACCTTGGTAAGCTGCTTTGCCAATAGACGGATGAAAGAGAACCTCGTTTTACCGTTTGCAGTCCCATAGGGAAAGATCGTCAAAATTTTTACATTTTGATATCTCTTTGCAATCTCACTTGCCGCTGCTTCAAAATTATTACGATAAGTCAGTACACCGGCAAAAAAGCAAACCAACGTACGGCAATTTTTTGTACATGTACTATTGGAGGATACAAACGTTTCGATCATGATTTTACTCCCAACATTAAACGTTTAATATTTTTTAGGTGCGACTATTTCAAATTATAAAACAAAAAAAGCCCGAACGCTCAGGCTTCGTGGTATATGGAATGTTATGTTAGTTGCATCGTTGTAATACAAGTATTGCTATCTTTAAAAGTACCGATCTCAGATTCTGCTGTTTTACCATCATACTCTATCTTCACTTGATATGTCCGATCTCGCGGTAACCATAGATCAATAAAACCATTCTCTAATGAAGTAATCGTGTCATCCATCACTACAGTACCTTCTTCATCTTGAATAAGCACATCGAAGGTTTTTTCTACTAATTCCCCTTGGCACCCCGTTAGACTGTGGATAGCACATTCATGTGTGTTTTCAATAAACGGTGCAATGGAAACAAAAAACTCGTCCTCTGGAAGATCAAAAGACGTCTTTTTACCAGCATCAGTTACTATCAGTTCCTCTGATGTAATAGATGCACTTACGTCCTCAAAGGAACCAACACTATACGCATGGACTTTTTCTTTAATATTCTGTGTTCCAGCTTCATTCGATGCACTATTATTATTATCGTTGTTACAAGCTACTGCCACCACAGATAATAAAATAAACGAAATAATGAGCAAACCCTTTTTCATAATATCCTCCCGTTTTCTTATCATATTGATAAGTCATATTATTTCGATCATATCACATTTCAGCTTAAGTAGTCGGTATTTGAGTTCACATCAATCCCCTGCATGCGGAACAGATACTTAATACGTCGTTTTCGGAACAAACAGACCTTGATTCTTTAGAGCATAGTCAAAAAATTGAAGGATAATTTCATTTTGAGTTTCAATCGCATAGTATTTATCGATATCTGCTTTTCCGCCTTGCAATAGGTATGCCAATATAGGTGAGAACAGAGGTAGATCAGTCAAACTTAAATGTTTTGCGCCATTAAAATGAACAGTATATGCACTATTATAATTTTCATTTGAAATTTTATTTGCGATATACGAAGGACTGTTGTCCAGCTGTATCCATACATCATCCGAATAAATGTTTAATAGCGGGATGGTGTAAGCTTCGGATTTAGCAGATAGTTCATTCGTAACTTTATCATACGCAAGCTCGCTAAAAAACGGAGCATCTATATTTACCACGGCGTTAATGTCATCGCGTTCTCTGCTCAGAGCTACGCTTGCTGCGCCACCCATAGAATGACCGAACACGCCTATCTTCTGTGTATCGATGAGCTCATATACTGAATCTTCTCCTTCACCGGCTTGTTCCAAAATTGTATCTATGACCAAATTCATATCATCTGTTCGTAATGTCATCCATTTTTGAGTAAGCTCGAAATACTCACCAAGCGAATAAATCCCTGCTTTATTTGCATTGTTGACTTCTTGCATGTACTCGGGATTAACTGTCACAATCTTTCCATCCTCGGAAAAGGTATAAAAAGAATGATAGGGATGGTCAATGGAAACAACCACATAACCATGACTCGCAAGTTCTGTAAAGGTAGAAGAGTTGCTTGCTTTAATACCGAATGCTCCATGGGAGAACATGAGCAAAGGATAGGTTCCGTCTGCCTGTTCTGGATACCAAAATTCCACGTTCACAAACCGATTGTCATCTTGATCCGTAAATTCTTCGATACGATTCTGGTCTACATAAGTGTAAGTGGCGGTCGCCACTGCATAAGGGCCTGTCACTTGCGGCAGCCTATACTGTGGAAAAAGTAAAACAGGACCAAGGGTAACGACTACGATCAGCTCTAATATAAGGAATTTCCATACCGTAGAGAATACTTTGTAACGTGGAGTGCGTGTTTGTTTGCGCAGGAGTGCTACGATTTCCTTGAACGCTAATATAAAGAGTAAGCCTGCAAACAGGCCCCAACTGTACTCCCATACGACGATCTCCCACAAGACCAGCATCATAAATCCTATAAACATTGCGATTCTCATCCAACTCTTGATCTTGCTGCGCCTTTGCTTGGTTGCAATGGAATAAGCGGCAATTGTGAGTTCAAAGACTAACGTAACAACAAGTATTAAAATCTCCATAAGACTTCTCTGCTCCCCCTCCAACTTTTTATGAGTTCATCATAAGAAATGGCAGAGCAGGTGTATACTCATAAACGATAAGCTGTAGCTGAGGGCCAATAAGTTGTAAAAACAATGTAATGAAGTGTGTACTTACACTACAAATACGGATTTATTTAGGTTCTGTTTATGTATATCTTCTTAAACCTCTTTTTTAAATGTCTTTAGTCTTTCATTGATCTTTTGAGCTTCCTTTTTGTCGCTCTTATATGACAGTATGCGAACGATAGCATATACTGCGGCAATTTCCAAAGCCAATAATAGGATATCAAATGTATTGTGTACGAGATTCAATATAACACTCAGAGAAATTAAAAAAGCTTCCAGAAAAAGAAAATGGAAAATCACACGGAGACGCATTTTATTTTCGCTAATCGCATGCGGTGTATATAAAATGATTCCAGTCAAAGCACCTAGAAAAGAGAAAGCCATAATTATAAAAATCGTCTTTAATTCGAAATTTGCATCAGGAGCATAGATTTGCCGTAAAATAGTGATGATTATAATGATGGAGCCAAATATAGTTAAGAAATCTCTAACCATTTCTTTAATGAGCTCGGAATACTTCATATAGGTTCCCCTTTTATAATCCAAGTATGTGTTTAAGCGTGGGCACATATTGCCGTGATATGACTACCTTCTCCCCGTTGTCCAATAATGCTTGGAAACGACCGCTAATCGACGGATGAATACTGGAAATCTTCGCTATATTGAGAATGGTAGATTTGGAAGCACGAAAACAATGTATCCCTTTGCAAAGTTCCTCTAGTTCATAAAGCTTTTGTTTTACTTCATGAACGTTATCCTTACAATACGCAAACACTTTTCCGTCAACAGCTTCAAAATAATAAATATCACTAATTTTAATGCGGCTGATCTTATCCTCATAATAACCGAGTATAACAAGTGTTTCGGTTTTTATTTTATTAACGAGCGCATGTATCTCTTCGTCTGCTTGGTGACATCTGATGAGGATTTCTTCTTCTTCTGTATGGTCTATTACTTCGACTAGAATTTTGATGAATATCACCCTCGGGAATTTGAGATATAACGTTAATCATACACCGAAACGCCCCTTTACTTCTTAAATAACATATTCATTATGAAAAAAAAGACAATCGATCTGGTACCGCGGGGTCAGGTCACCTTATGTTGCAATGAAGTTTCGAGAAGGCCAATTGAACGAACTTGGCTCCTTCTCTTCTGAGGTGCTTACGAGTTTGAAATAAATCTAAAGGGGTTGGATGATTATTTGTTATTTTCAATATATCACAAATTACGAACAAGAGATTACCATGACGATAGTTCTGTCCGTTTCCAGTTATCCTCAGCAACACAAACATATACATGGTTATCATCCCACGCCATCTGTCCCTGGCTACAGGCGCTACTAGACGAAGCGGGTGTATACTTCTCTCGAATACGCAGTTTGTCCCCATTTATATCGAGCTTAGTGTCAGGATCATTCGTGCCAATTCCGATATTACCATTGGTACGTTGTATGCTGAGCGGGGAATCGATTACTTCACCATTATCGTCGTAACGGATAAACTGTAGGTTGGATCCCGTATTATCACCCGATTCTTTTGAACTATCTGCCCGCACAACCCATCTCGGTGTCGTTTCATTCTCCTTACCGGATACACTTAACTCAATATCTCTATTTGACCCCTTCTCCCCAGCTACACGCAAGACCCCGTTCATCACATTGAAGTTGGATGAATGAGTACGGATCTCGCTTATATCGGTATCGAATGGAATTTCAAATCGGGTGAACAGTTGGTTGGCATATTGGCCAGTCGGTGACATTGTCGTCTCGAACGAGATATGTTTATGATCGTGTTGCTCCGGATTGTTTGCCTTGTCGTGAGAAATAATTGCTGTCTTGTTCTTGCCCTCCTCATCGACCCAGACAATCGCTGGTTTAGCTCTTTCCGCCGTCCATTGCAGCCGGATTAGATCTGATTGATGTCCTTCCTGCTCAATCCACTTCTTATCAGTGGACAAATGCAGCCGATCATTGTGTGGAATCATAATATCGTTGCCATTTTGCACGGCTTGTCCAAGCGTTGACTCCCCTCCTTGCTTCTGCTCCGCACATCCTGCACCAAGCAAACAAACGCCCCCTAATATAACGGTTACTGCCAATGTCTTTAATTTCATTTTGTATTTTCCTCCGTTTATCGATATGAATCGACTTCATTTCGTATTTGTGTAAAAAAGACCCTGTCTGATCGTAGTATATACATTACGCTGCGTACACCCATTTCATCAAAATTCCCGGAAAAATGATTCTTTTCGTCTATAAAATCTCGGCCAAAATTTGTCGATGCCCATTACTATAGGACTCATTTTAATGTGAATTGCTCCAATAAAAATTTAAGTAATAATCGAAAAAGTCATAGGACTATTTTCAGAATTTTGTAATCGTTAGGAGTCATTTTGATTAAAAGACAAAAAAAAGACCGTCTTTTGACAGTCTTGTTCTTGAATGAGAAGCTACCCCTTTATTGAATAAAGTATTATAAACTTTTCCATATTTCTTTCATATTTAGAACAATCTGACCCAAGATACACCCGGCCCCACATTCTAATCCACATTTTTGATTTGCCCAGTAGGCTAGCTCTAATGAAAGCGTTTGTGTTCAGTAATTCATTAACTTAACTGTCAGGATTGTAGCGATCAGCTAAAAATAAAGCCGCCTATAATGTGATTTCAATAAGCTTAGAAGTTTTATTTATTATTGGTCGGTAAATGATTGTCTCGGTCCCATTTCCATACCTGATTCACCATTTCACTAATACTTATAGTTTCAATTTTACCGGACCAACGGGTGACAGAGTCTCTAATCACGTCTGCAGTTAGTGGTCCTGCTGCTCCTACATGACCGATCGTGACACAAGTATCCTGTTTCTCAAGCATCTTTTCTATAAGCTTCATTTGCCCAGAGATATGTTTTGCAGTACGATGATCGTCCAAGAAAATTTCATTCTCTATCGGAGGCAGTCCTTTTTGTAAAGCCAGTTCTGAAACGACAGATTGATAATCTGTCTTACTGTCAACAAAAAAGAGGCCCCTCTCTTTACATACATCAAGAACGATGGACATAATACGTCGATCTTTTGTGATTTTAGATCCCATATGATTATTCATACCAATTGCATAGGGGACATTATCAATAGCTGCCTCCACTTTACTTCTTACTTCCTCATCTGAAAGATCAGCGGTTATAGCTCCCGGCCCCAACCAATTACTTCTTCCTGTGTTGGGTTCCATCGGCATATGAACCAGTATATCGATTCCTTTTTGGTGAGCAAGCTCGGCATCTCTTTTCGTTGTAGGTAGAAAAGGCATGATTGCTACGTTTACCTTTGTAGGAAGATTTAAAATTTCTTCGGTTCCTTTCATGCCATTTCCTAAATCATCAATAATAATAGCGACTTTTTTAACAGGATCTGCATAGATATTTGTGCTTATGGAACTCAATACTCCAATAATGAGTATCAGGGCAACTACAATCAGCTTTTTAGTTGTCATTTTTCACAATCCTTTTTGTGTTTTTTATTAATGATGAATACATTATTGGAGAATACACAAGAAAATATGTGAGTTGTGATTAAAACAATGTACTTTGTTTGTACGATTGCCACCTCCTACAAAGTAAATCAACTCCACTCTCGAATTCAAAAATTAAAACCACTTGATGGGCATCCCATACGAAACACAGCAGAAGATGTTAATATTCTGATCAAAGATATTGGACATGCAGTCGCTGCACCATTTGAAAAAAGTAGTTATAAATAATCATTATTTCAGGTTCTTGTTGCCGTTGATCGTGTGCACTTCCACTAAATCATGGTTTGAACAAGAACAATTGGCATGACAAAAACACTTCCCATGCATGTGCATGATGAAGTGTTTTTGTATTTTATAAATACTTGCTACTGAAAATCAACTAATTATTTATTTAAATAATAAATAATATTATTTGAATTTTTCATTTTCTAGAATGATTATATTTTCTTCATTAGAAGACTTCCCTGTTTGTTTCGTATTTTCAACCAATCGAAAAATTTGATCACAGCATTGTTTAGCTCCTAAAATTAATAATGGAACACCAATAAAATCTATTTTTAATCCTCTTGAGAAAAACCCTCCAATTGACATAACGATGGGAACCGTCGGTGAAGTATTAGAAAATATTATTTTTTCTTGAAAATGGTGCTTGCTTTCTAGTAATAAAATTAAGTCTTTCAATGCGGGAACAACAAGTTTGGAGGATTTTCGTCCTATTGTATATACCGAATCTCCATTTTCATCTATTCCGTGAAAAATGATTTTTCCTGAATCCTCTTTAGTTAGTTTGTTGAAATATGTAACATTTAATATTTCTTCTTTAGTTAATTTACGTTCTGACTGGGTTAATTCTTTTAAATGATACGCAGCTGCAAGAGCAGTTGTATGCGTACCACCATAATCATTATAGATATAAATCATGTTATCACCCTCATATTTTTATCTATAACTATTATGATCATTAATTTTAATTCCAATTCGGATGTTATTTGTTACATTCCGCGTGCCATGGCCGATTCAAGAAGCGGAACTTCAACTGGATACTTCTTTATCATCCTTTGCAGAAATTTTAGAATCTGCATACTGTCTTCTGTCCTGTTCGATTTTTTTCATTAACACTTCAATCGCGCAGGTTATACTTTTCACCAATACAAAAACCCCATCAAGGTAACACCCTCATTATTAAACATGGGAGCATTACTTGAAGGGTTTTGATTTGTTTCGCGTTATGAGGATAGAGTATTAATTGAAGTAAATTGAAGTTAATCTCAATGTCTATTTCATGAGTCACTTCCAGTCATTTCACATAACGAAAGGTTATTATGTTAACTCATCTCACCTTTTCTGACTTGATTGTAAACGACACGATCAATAACAAAGCAGAGAAGCCAATTAAGTACGACAATTCAATAATGGCACCGTTTAAACCTTTATCATACAACACCGTTTCTCCTGCTTGTAAAAACCAAGTTGTCGGCACAAAATCGCCAATTCGCTGCATAAAGTCTGGCATGATTTCTCTAGGCCAAAAACAGCCACCGAGCATCAGCATTGGGATATTGACCAAAGCTGTTAGCGAACTCACCATCAGTGCGTTTTTTGAAAATCTGCTGATTGCAACGCCAATGGCTACGCAAGCAAGAGCAAACGCAAGACAAACTGCCATGACTTCCAGTTGTTGAGCCAATGTTGATCCATAGGATATATCGACTAATTTCGGTAACAAACTGATTAATACGACAACCTGAATCGTGGCAACTAGGAAGCTTGCTATCATATGTTGTGAAAAATAACGAGAACGTGTCAGCGGTGTTGCAGTGATCCGATCATAGACTCCAGTTAGCTTATCCTCCAGAATTAAGCTTGTAGAGAAGGTAATCAAGAATAACATACCAAACGCGATATAACCTAAGGACAGAACCGCCGTGTTTACGTCTTTTTCAGATTTTTCAGAATTTCCAGTAGAGAAGCTCTTATATTCTGCAGCAAATGCATTCTTATTATAAGCTTCCATCCCCTTATAGAATGCATCTTCATTCCCGTTTGCAGCTGCCGCAATTTGTTTTGCTGAGGATATGTAACTCGATACGTATACTTGAACGGGCCTCGCCACATTAGACGCCTCAAGGGCAAAGCTCAGAGCAGATACATCTTTTCCTTCAAGCATCTCTGCAGTGAATCCCGCTGGAAAAGTAAAAGCACTGTCTAGTTTTTTGTTTACAATCAAGCCCTTTACATCATCACCAGGGGTCAGTAATGTTACATTGTATTTCTCCTGCATATCCGATATAAGATCCACTATGAATGGGGATGAATCTTGGTCCAGTATGCCTACATTATATTTTACATCTTTGGTTACCGTCGAAATCAAAAACATATTTAGCAGGATCGGAAGCACAAGCATAAATAAGATGTTTATTGGTTTTCGAAATATCCGTTCTATGCTGTTGAATAAGATCGTCATGCTCTCTTCCTCCTTGAAACCACAATGCTGATCACCGCAAATAACAAGGTGATAGCCAACATCTGTCCAATATTTACAAAAGCAGAACCTAGCTCGTCGTTATATACAACGTTGAATATCGCTGATTTTGCATAATAGCTTGGGGATATTGCTGCGATAGCTCCAAAATCAATAATAATAAACCCGCCAATAAGAAAAGTGGATACCAGAGTTACAATATTGGCAAGTGTGTCGGCCTTTACGGAATCCTTTATGATAATTGTCAATAGGCCACCGAGTGTCGTGGTTAATAAAGAGAACACAAACACGATCAAAACGATGACACCAAAGTGATTCCCCCAATCCACATCATATACATATTTGGTAAACAGGATAATCACCATCCCCTGTAAGAAGGTAACTAAGGAAAGACCTATCGTTTTGCCTAGATACTGTTCGAAAGGTTTAATCGGTGAAAGCTTGAGCCGATCACCCAATGTACCCAAATAGTCTTCTCCCATTCCTGCAGCGCCATATTCCTGACCACGCATCATAAACATCAGCAGCATTGCAATAGCGTAATATCCCATGGCTGTCGCCGATTTGGAATCGGTTAGAGGCTCTTCCTTCAAGCTGGTATCCGAATTCACTTGATCGATTTGTGTATTGCCCGACATGGTGGCGACTACGCCTGCGGTATTTAGCCCATTAATCAGACTATCCACGACATTCCGCACAACCGTTGTATCCACGCCCGAAGATTTGGCCAGAAATACTTCAACTGTTTTGCTTGATCCATCCGCTTCCCCTTGGTTCGAGAATCCTTCAGGAATATAAATAAACGCATCTGCCTCTTCAATATTTAGGATCTCTCGTCCTTCATCAAGAGAAAGCACTTGATCGAACTCTGCCAGTGAGCTAATTTCTTTCGCACCGATCATAGAACTAATGAACATTTCACCAAGTTGACCAGAATCTTCATTGCTATAAACGATCCTTACTTTATCCAAAGAGGTGACATTAAATTGGTCTTTAAACGCAGTACCTAATATTAAAATAATTAATAAAAAACTGAGCAATCTAATGAAAATCGGTTTAGGGTCAATCAAGATCCGTTTTGCCGAATAAAAAATTTGAGTGAGTATATTCATCGTTTCATCACCGTCCCGGATTAGTCTCTCAGTTTTTTACCAGTCAACTGCAAGAATACCGTCTCCAGATTCGGTTTTTCCAGTGTCATGGACTTAATTTTAAATTCTTTCCGAATCAGATTCTCCAATATCCCCGTAAGAAACCGTTCATCTTTTTCCAAGTGAATGTCGAGTACTCCGTTTATGTTGTTGCAAGCGGTGACACCTTCCGACTCTTTAATTACCGAAACAGCTGCGTCCGAATTCGATGCAAGCTCCAGACTTAAGCGATTTCCCGTTGAAATGGAATCAATCAGCTCATCTATACTTCCGAGTGCGATTACTTTTCCGAAATCCATAATGGCAACTCGTTCACAGATGGCTTCGATCTCTTCCATGTAATGTGTTGTATAGATGATGGTCATCCCATTTTGATTCATAATTTTAATCGATTCCAGAATATTGTTGCGTGATTGGGGATCTACTCCAACCGTAGGTTCATCCATAAAAAGAATACGCGGCTTATGTACAATCGCACAAGCGATGTTCAGACGTCTTTTCATGCCACCCGAAAAAGTCTTAGCAATACCTTTTCTTCTATCCCATAATCCAGTAAACTCAAGTGCTTCCTGTACGGATGTATGTAGCTCTTTGCCTCGAAGTCCATACAACTTACCCCAATACGTTACATTATCGATGGCACTTAAGGTTTCGAAAAAAGCCAAGTCCTGCGGTACATATCCGACAGATCGTTTGATTTCTCTTGCATGCTTGGAAAAGTCCTTACCAAACATTTTTACTGTGCCATTGTTGACTTTTAATAAGCCCAGTAACGTGTTCATCGTTGTTGATTTTCCTGCACCGTTTGGTCCGAGCAGTCCAAATATTTCACCTTCATGAATACTCAGATCAACACCATCTACAGCTGTGTAATCTTTGTACCTTTTGACCAGACCCGTTACTTCTATGATCATCTGAATTTCCTCCTCAAACATTTCAGTACGTGATTGATGATATCTGAAGCGATAAAGAACATGTGCGAGTACCCCATTAGTCAAAGATGGGGACACTCACGCATTTACGATTTCATATGAATTTCTTAAATCCGTTATAAGAGATTTAAGAAATTCGATATCGTCTCCGTATTATGTAAAAATCCTTAGAGCTCTTTTTGATTATGTTCATGCTGTGCATATTAACACAAGAATGTACAGAAGATAGAATTCGATGTGAATGAATTAGCAAAAACAACCTTATCCCCGCATGGTAATACGTAGATAAGGTTACTTCGTTCCACATTATTTGAAATACTTTATTCTTGCTAAATTTATTGTAGTATACCAGATAAATTTCTTTAAATTATAAATCTAAAGATTTAAGGTAATATTCCTTTACAGTGGTCTTATTTTAGAGTAAAGGTAGTTTATTCATATAGGAACGTGAATTTGATGGATATGTGTGAAGTAGATAAGTACGGCTACATTTTATTATTGTGAAATATTCATATAGTGTATTTTTCATATTATATTATAAAAACAACCCCAAGCCTCTGAATGGATCTAATAGGCTTGGGGTTTAAGAGATAAAGAAATGCGAAAAATGACTTACTGTAAAATATGACAATACTACACACAAGTCAATTTTCACTGTAAACTTTTTAATTTATAATATCCTGCTTTGTAAGCTTTTTTTATCTTGTCGTTGTATACAAGGATTAATCCATTAAATACAGGTCTATGCTCATTTTGGAACTTCAATAGCAGTCACCTCTTCAAAGGAATCAACTATTTCAGCTTCCTCGCTTTTAGGTGTTAGGTGTGTATCGGTATCTAGCCTGAAAAAGAACAACCCAAATAGTTCAATACTTACTCTCTGTAAAAGTAGAAATATAAAAACCCCTTCGCTTTCGCAAAGAGGTTTACTAATGAAGCGGGTGATGGGAATCGAACCCACGCTATCAGCTTGGAAGGCTGAAGTTCTACCATTGAACTACACCCGCGTATATAAATATCGGGATGACACGATTTGAACATGCGACCCCCTGGTCCCAAACCAGGTGCTCTACCAAGCTGAGCTACATCCCGATAATAAATGCCGGTGAAGGGACTCGAACCCCCACGGTTTCCCTCACGATTTTGAGTCGCGCGCGTCTGCCAATTCCGCCACACCGGCTTGCTTCTTATTTTAAATATAATGGCGCGCCCTGAGAGATTCGAACTCCCGGCCTTTTGATTCGTAGTCAAACGCTCTATCCAGCTGAGCTAAGGGCGCAAAAAATATAAAAGCAGACGACGGAAATCAGCGACTCTTGCCTGGCAAGGCAAAGGTCAACCGCTGATCCATGTCCGCAATTAAAAGATGCGCGTGAAGGGACTCGAACCCCCACGTCAAAGACGCTAGATCCTAAGTCTAGTGCGTCTGCCAATTCCGCCACACGCGCATATATATGATGGTGAGCCATGAAGGACTCGAACCTTCGACACCCTGATTAAAAGTCAGGTGCTCTACCAACTGAGCTAATGGCTCGTACTATAAAATGGCTGGGAATATAGGATTTGAACCTATGCATGACGGAGTCAAAGTCCGTTGCCTTACCGCTTGGCTAATCCCCAACAGCGATAAGTTGTACAAGGGCGATCGATGGGACTTGAACCCACGAATGCCGGAGCCACAATCCGGTGCGTTAACCCCTTCGCCACGACCGCCATATATTATCATTCTTTACTATTATGAAATTGGCAGGGGCAGCAGGAATTGAACCCACACCAACGGTTTTGGAGACCGTTGTTCTACCTTTAAACTATGCCCCTAAAAACTGGTGGAGGATGATGGATTCGAACCACCGAACCCGTAAGGGAGCAGATTTACAGTCTGATGCGTTTGGCCACTTCGCTAATCCTCCATATGAAACTGGTGCCGGCGAGAGGACTTGAACCCCCAACCTACTGATTACAAGTCAGTTGCTCTACCAGTTGAGCTACACCGGCTAATTAATTCGATTATACCATACTCCATATAATGGGAGCTAGGATAAATTAGTTGAATTCACAGGATTTCATCCTGCATTATTTGGTATGGTGGAGATTGAGGGGATCGAACCCCCGACCCTCTGCTTGTAAGGCAGATGCTCTCCCAGCTGAGCTAAATCTCCATATAAAGTGACCCGTAGGGGATTCGAACCCCTGTTACCTCCGTGAAAGGGAGGTGTCTTAACCCCTTGACCAACGGGCCGCTGGCTCCCCGAACAGGACTCGAACCTGTGACAACTCGATTAACAGTCGAGTGCTCTACCAACTGAGCTATCAGGGAATATTGGTGGAGCCAAGCGGGATCGAACCGCTGACCTCCTGCTTGCAAGGCAGGCGCTCTCCCAGCTGAGCTATGGCCCCTCATCGTTAAATAAATGATTCAGTAAACATATAACCTAATAGGTTATTCGCTTGGCGGCGTCCTACTCTCCCAGGACCCTGCGGTCCAAGTACCATCGGCGCTGGAGGGCTTAACGGTCGTGTTCGGGATGGGTACGTGTGGAACCCCTCCGCTATCGCCACCAAACATGATTTTTGCGCTGTGATATCTTCAGTGAATACTCACCAGCAAAATATCAGACCTTAGAAAGGACATGCAGCTTAAAATCTTCCGGATTTATAATTTATCATATTTTAAAAACATATTCAACTAGTAATAAAAACCATCGAACACAATGAATTAAATATCTTTAATTACTGCATCAGACACACATTTATAATTGTCTTTTTCTTAAGAGGACATAAATAATATATCATCTTGAACAGCGTTTTTCTAATTGTAAATTATACCTTTTATTTAGGAAAAATGTGGTGTCGCACACTTCAAATCATCGCCATCCTAATTGAAAAGATATTTATATAAAATGATAAGATTTGTCGCATGGCGAAACCAAGTAATGTAACTACAATCAATTTTTTAGCGTCTTTCATTATATACATTTACAAATGGAGGCGATAAAAATAAAGAAGAAACTGTTCATCTCACTTTTTGTGGTTGTTTTTTCTCTTAGCATCGTGGTTGGTTTAGCTTTTGCTAAAGGGAGCGTTAAGATCGTGGTTAACGGTCAACAAGTTACTTCAGATGTAGCTCCTCAGATCGTCAATAACCGAGTAATGGTGCCTTTAAGTGTGGTAGCAAAGGCATTAGATGCGAATGTAGGTTGGAACCAAAAGAATCAAACGGTAACTATCAATGACAAAGCGATACCTTCTCAGGAAGATATATGGAAACAAGATCTTGATTTCATTGGTAGTGGTTGGGCAAGTCTTAGAAACATTATTGGAACATTTATGATTGGTTTCGATGAAATTTTAAAAGGAGAAATGCGGGATTTTGTAATAACTAATCGGAAAATTGAAACTATGAAAAAAGTAGACTTTTTCAACGTCGATGAATATACGGTTTTCCCAGGTCTTTCGTATTCAAAATAATAAGGAGTTCTTCTATTTGCTAAATTATCGACTTTGTAATTTTCTCTTCTTAATTGTAAGAAAGGTTGTGGAATGTGTTGAACAGGAAATTTCTATTGAGTTTTTTATTAAGTTTTATTTATGTCATCGTTTTTTATTTTGGCGCGTATGGCTTGATGTTAATTGGTATCATAGATGATGGTTTTTTTATATTAAATCATGTATTTGTCGGTTTTTATCAATGGCTTTATTTGGTACCACTTATCATTTATCTAAAAAAGAGAAACAGAGTATTTACAGGTTACCTTATAGGTGGAATATGTGTAACTTGTTTAAACATCGCGTTGATTGTATGGATATTATTAGACCCCTCCAAATTCTTTTAAATCAGCCATTTAAACAAATAACTTACCAGATAACATAAATTTGAATATATCAACCCCCCCCCTCTTGTATGCAGAAAGAGTTCGCGGTATGCGGTCTCTTTTTACCCTGCCTACAAAGTGGGGGTTTTGATTAATGTGCAAGCTATGCTTGATGCATTGCATGCTTCCTTAAATTATTTATTGAAAGTGACTTTCTCCGAACCATTCTCGAGAATGATCGATGTGTCCCGAGGTTTTGTTTCGGCAATTTTGCGGCCGCCTCTGAATGAGTAAAGCACTGCAGCCTGTTTACGGATCGCCTCATATTCATTCTCTGCTTCAAGAACGATGAAGTTCGCAGGTTTACCTTCTTCAATACCGTACATATCCTCGATATGCAGCGTTCTTGCGCTATTTTTCGTAATAAGATCAATTGAATTCACGATTTGATCGTAACCAAGCAGCTGAGAAGCATGAATACCCATGTGCAGTACTTGAAGCATGTTGCCTGTACCAAGCGGATACCATGGATCAAAGATATCATCGTGTCCGAAGCACACATTAAGACCGGCTTCTTGCAGCTCTTTGACGCGAGTCAGCCCTCTTCTTTTCGGATACGTGTCGAAACGTCCTTGCAAGTGGATGTTGACCAGCGGATTGGATACGAAATTCAGGTCCGCCATCTTAAGTAGTCTGAACAATTTATAAGTGTAAGCATCATTATAAGATCCCATTGCCGTCGTGTGGCTTGCTGTTGTACGGGAACCTAAGCCACGTTCGTAAGCTTCTTTAGCTACGACTTCTAAGAAACGGGATTGTTCGTCATCGATTTCGTCGCAATGAATGTCGATAAGACGGTCGTATTTTTCAGCAAGGTCAAACGCAACCTTCATTGAATCCACGCCGTATTCTCTCGTAAATTCGAAGTGCGGGATACCCCCGACCACGTCAACGCCCATTTTCAGCGCCTCTTCCATTAGTTCTACGCCGTTCGGGTAGGAGTGAATGCCTTCCTGTGGGAAAGCGACAAGCTGGATGTCAACATATGGTGCCATTTCTTCTTTCACTTCGAGCATCGCTTTAACTGCAGTCAGGCTTGGATCAGTCACGTCTACATGCGTCCGTACATGCTGAATGCCTTGTGCGATCTGCCATTTCAGTGCTGTTTTGGAACGTGTTTTAACGTCCTCATGTGTCAGAAATGCCTTACGTTCGGACCAACGCTGGATACCTTCGAACAATGTTCCGCTCAAATTCCATTCTGGCTCGCCTGCAGTTAACGTTGTATCCAGATGAATATGTGGTTCGATGAATGGCGGCAGCACAAGCGCGCCGCTCACATCAATTACTTCCTCATTCGTTGTTACTTCCAAAGATTGCGTGATTTTTTCAAACTTTCCGTCTTTTACAACGATATTCCATAGACCTTCTTTACCCCGCAATTTTGCGTTCTGTATAATCATTTAAATTCCCCATTTCTTTGGATTCTTTCGCAGGAACGATCAGCATTAACCCGATGTAAGCTACTGCGGTTCCGATTAGTGCATTAAGTGGTGTAATTCCTGGGGCCAGCTGAGCAAAGGCTACACCGACAGCCCAAGCAGCCATCGCTACCCAGTTTACATTTTTGAACGTCATTTCGGCAAACGGTTTATAGTTTCTACGCTTCACGAAGAAGTAGTCCGCGATGATGATTGCCCCGATGGAAGGAATCGCTGCGCCCAGCACATTTAGGAAACCAACAAAATTGTTATACATCCACATAGCAAACACAGTACCCACAATGCCGTTTACGATAACGAAGAACTTTTTCGAGATTTTAGTGATATTCGCAAAGCCCAGTCCGGAAGCGTAAAGAGCGTTATCGTTAGTCGTCCAAATATTCAGTCCCAATACGATGATGGCAGGAACGATCAACCCTTGCAGGAACATAACCTCCGAGATATCTGATAGGTTATATGCCATTGCGCCGACTGCTCCGAACAGGAACATGAGCGAGTTTCCTAAGAAGAACGAGATAACTGTAGCGGTAACCGCCTGTTTAGATGTTTGAGAAAAACGTGCAAAATCTGGCGTCAACGTACCGCCGCTAATGAATGATCCAATACAAATCGTTAATGCAGCTGCTACGGTCAGCGACTCTGCTGGCTTGTAATCTAACAAACCTTGTAGACCGCCCAGTGTGTCTATTCCTTCAAACACGGAGTAACCGCCAAGAATGGCAATTGCAGGAACCGCAATATACCCAAGAATTACGAGTGACTTGATACCGAAAATAGCTGTTGCTGTCATTGCTAAACCAAATATGAAGATCAGCAGATACACGTTCCAATCCATCGCTTTAGCGACGGGAACAGCGAACATCGCTACGCCGACACCGAACCATCCCACCTGTGTAAAGCCGAGCAGGAACGACGGAAGGTAAGATCCTTTGCTACCAAACGAATACTTTGCTAATAAATGTGTGGAAAGACCCGTTTTGGCAGCGATATGTGCTAACGCCCCTGTATATATGCCTAGAATCAAGTTACCGCCAAGCACAATTCCCATGAACTCCATGAACGTCAAGCTGACTCCAAGTGTTCCCCCTGCCAGCATGCTTGCCGAAAAGAAAGTGAACGCGAGCATAACGGAGAACATCTTTCTAAAATTGTTTCTGTGCGTTTGCGGCACCTCTTGCCATGAAAATTCTTGATCTTGTTTACTCATCAGAATACCTCCAGCTTAAAGTCTCCTGATACCAAAAAGCAGAAAAAAGAGGCTACTCGTCAAGTCTTAAACTGACAAGTAGCCTCTTTTTTTCATCATAATCCGCGCGAAGACGCAGAGCATCCCTGACGGAATATGCCCTGATTCTCGCGTGATTATAAAATCCGCTGCCCTTGCCAGCCTCTCTGGACTGAATTAAAGGTACCAGTATTCAATTACATTTTATTATTTTAGAAAATCTTTCGAATGTCAATGTCATTATTATCCATTAATTAATGAGAACTATTCACTTCTAAAAAAAGGAGTAAAAAGATTACTAATGGAATCAGTGGTTTTTTACATGAAAGTTGTTACGGGTACACAACAAAGAGGCTCACACTAATCGGAGAGCCTCTTGTTATGCTATATTCATTTGCTTATTAACGTAAGAAAACGACTCTTACATAAAATAACTGCTGCACTTTTTATAATCTTGCTAATAATCCACAGGAAGTAAAACCTGCTCCAACCGACCACATGATGTGGTGATCACCTTGCTTTAGCTTGCCATCTTCAATTGCATGATAAAGAGCAAGGAATGGACTTGTTGTTCCCGTATAAGCATATTTGTTACCTACATAGGTGAACTTTGATGAGTCCTCTTCTAATGCTTCTACTAAGTAATCAATCTTTGTCGAAAGTACCTGAGAGATTGAATAATGGGTGATGCCATCTTTGGTAAGACCATGATCTTTTAAAAGATCATTTATTACAGCAGGTGCCTTAGCAAACATGCTATCCACTTTATAGGAATCGGACACCTTTGTTTGAATTGTTTTTGAATTCTTAAATCCATGCTCAGGTAATACTAAATCTTCTGGTCTTTCAGAATGGGTAATATAAGAAGAGTCAATTAAACCGTAACCCTCTTCTTCTACTCTTTCTAAAATAATAGCACATGCAGCGTCACCACTTAAACCTATATGTACCAAGTTTTCAGGCTTATAGAAGTTGCCTACTTGCTCAGATCCAACGATAAGCGCGTATTTCATTTTTGGATTATGTAACATTGCTCTACTTACTTGATCATATGACACAACCATACCTGCACAATTCGCGTTCTGATCATAGATAGCACATTGATCTTTACCACCAATTGCTTTATGAACAAAAGCTGCATCGGTAGGTATATTGTACTCGTGAGTACCAGACGATATGGTTATCAGATCTAGCTGCTCACCACTCATATTTGCTGCTTGCAGTACTTTTTTAGTTGCTTCAATCGCCATCGTTACGGTGGTTTCTTGTTCATCTGCTAGATATCTTTTATCTCTTCCTAAATGGGTCCACATCCCAAGAAGTCTTTCTCGATCAGGCGAAGAAGAAGCCACTTCTTCATTCGTATATGAGTTCTCTGGATGATACACTGCAATCTGTTTTAATCTAACACTGGGCAATCAAAACACACTCCTTATAATCCTAGAATTGCTTTAGCTTCTTCCGTTGTTTTTACAAACTGACCTGTAAACCCTTCTACTTTTTTGGCCGTATTATGAAGCTGAATGTTAACAATTGTTTTCTTAGCTTCTACCATTATGCATCTTCCAAATTTAGAGTAGATCTCATAACACTCTGCTAAAACCGGTAGAATCTCTTGTTTAAATACAGCTAGATTCGTAGAATCAATAACAATCGTTTGATTTGCAATGTGTGGACCTAAAGTAGCTTTCAAATCAGCAACCTTTTGATTTGTTATCTCTAGGCTAGCGAACCCTTCAAGATCTACCCAAATAATATTACCTTCATTATAAAACTTTGTAGTTGCTTCCATTTTTAACATCTCCTTTTGTTTTTTTCTAATACGAGATATCGGTAACGAGCTTTTCTTAGTCCACCTCCTTAAAAAAAGACCTTTTTTCAATAAATGGTCATACAGAGAGGTTATCGGCATTTTTTAGTTTAAAGTGAAGATATTGTATTTAAAATCATGAATTATGTATTTTACACACTGATTAATGGATGATAATGGAGATTTTCTTTGTTTTTCCTAGCAAAAAAGCCTGGCTCGTAACCAGGCTCAAGATTACATAAATTACTGTTTGATATATTCTACCCACTGCTTATACAGTTCCGGCTTGGTACACTGAAAGATCCCTTCAAAATCATGAGGATTTCGAATGACTTTATTTAAAGCATCTATTCCGTACCGATCCATCACAAATTCCACCATCATATAAGAAAATTGAAATCCTTTCATCGTTTCAAAGTCCCAGGTATCGTTATCTAAATCATCAAAAGAAGGGATCGCCAAATTGCGAATGGCATCTTCCGTTGAACTTTTTATATAGTCTTTGGTCATCTGCTTGGCCTCGTATCCGCCTATTCCCTGTCTGATCCATTTGGGAGCAGAAGGATTAATATCTTCGATTAGCCACATGGTAAATAAATGAACAGCCCCTTTTAAAATAGACTCATAGGTATGATCAGGTCCAGGGTTTAGAGGAGAAACTATTTTCAGAATATGACCTTCATACGTTCCCATAAACCAACCCGGTGCACCTGGTTCTCCGACTGCATGATGGAATGCTTGCAGGTCAGGATAAATTTCAATAACGATTTTTTGAGAAGGTTGGTGATTGTACTTGCTTGTCACTCGTTCAACACTTATCTTTAATTCATCGAATAAGTCCTGATGCACCTTATTTAGACGTTCGTTTGTACCTTGACTGTCACCCTTATTAACAATGGAAATCATATCTTGAATAGACATGATGGCAATGTCCCCCCATTCTTTTAATTCTTTTCTTAGTTTCTCCAAAGCTCGGTATAATCTGTTCTTCACAGCACTCTCGCGCATTCCAACAATTTTGGATATTTCAGACAACGTGCAATCCACAAAAAAACGTAGTGCAATAATTTCCTGGTCAATCTCACTCAGTTTTCTTAACGCAGAACTAATATCAATTCGAATATCCACATGTTTCGTAAATTCAAGAGAGATTGACTGCGATTCATAATCTGTAAAATCAAATGGTGATTCTTTTTGCCGTGATAACCTGCGATATTCGTTCTTCACTGTATTCTGAGCAATCTTAAATATCCAAGTGAACAAATTAGAGTTGCCTTTAAAGCGGTGAAAGTTCTCAACAGCTTTTAAAAACACCTGTTGTGTCAAGTCATCTGCAGCCATCGGATTTACTTTCAGTGAGAAGTATTTGCGTATTCTCTCGCGATACTGCTCATACGTGTGATCGAAACTTGTAAAACTGTCCTGTTCATCCGGATAAACAGGATTGGTGTCATGAGCTCCTGACATGGTGTGAACCTCCTCTTGATTTACATTTAATTAGACACCGGAGAGAGTCAAAAAGCCACATATGAACAAAAAAATAAATTTATGCTCTAAGCATAAAGAAAAAAACACCCTGAAATTTGCAGGATGCTTTGTTTGTATAGTTAAAACCTTTAGTTTTGAATTTTACGTTCTTTCCTTCCATACAACAGGTAATACAAGAAAAGCGTGGCTAATATAATGAATCCGAGTATTACATACAAACCATCATAACCTGTCGCTGGAATGAGTAATCCAAGAATAGAGGGCCCAAAACCGTTTCCTAGATCATAAAATATAAAGAAGGTTGCAGTCGCTAAGCCAACTCGGTGGGGTTCAGCTAAACTAATGGCTATGGCTTGGGATATAGAAGATATATTACCAAACCCAAGAGCTACTAGAGCTCCTGCCAATAACAATATAGCACTGCTAGAAGCAGAACCTAAGAAGAGCATTCCAGCGCCATAAATAATAAGAGCGGGATATATGATAATGTTTGCTCCTTTTTTGTCCATCAAACGTCCTGTAAAAGGTCGTGATATCAAGACAAAGACAGTATAGACCATAAAGAAGAAACTTGCTGCTTCTATTAGCCCTAATTCCAAAGCATAAACATTCAAATAGGATACTATACCGGAAAAACAAAAAGCCATGATAAACATAATGATTCCTATCGGTATTGCTTTAGGCTCAATAAAGTCTGAAATTTTCAATCCTTTTTCTTTTTTATTCGCTGCCTTGTTTACCTCAGAAAACTTTACAAAGATTCCGATGATTACATTTATCATTCCTAGGACCAGCGAGAAAGTGAAAATCATATTAAAATTCGCGTTTTGACTCATATTTAAACCAATAAATGGACCAACACCCGTGGCCAGTGCCGTACTAATTGCAAAGTAACTAATCCCTTCCCCTTTTCGTGAAGTAGGAAGGTTAAGTACGACAACTGTACTTACAACCGTAGTTATTATACCTAATGTGATCCCGTTCAAAAAACGACTTAAGATGAGAAAACCAATGTTAAAATGAACAAAGTAAAGTAATGTTGTTAAAATGAAAAAAAGTAACGAGGTCATCAATATTTTTTTGGTTTGTACAAGACGTCCTGTAAATAAACGTCCTAATAAGGAACCAATAATGAGGATCCCTGCAATAATCCCCGCCTCGCTGGTAGATGCATTATATTCTTGAATTGAATATAACGTAATCGTCGCGTTCAATAAAAAGAAAATTAATGTCATAAAGAAATTGATTAACGAAAGAATAATAAAATTTTTCGTCCATAGTTTCGTGTTTATCTGACTCATCGTTGTTCTCCTGCCTATCTTGTTAATTCGGGAAATGAATAGATCCATAATTTCACAAATAAATCGAGACCCTTCAAGGGCCTCGATTTATTTGGTGACTGGTCTTCACAGCGACTCATATTCCTCACGTCGTCGTGGATATTAAAAAGTGTACGATTCTCCGTCTTCGGGAATGAATAAACGGGAGGAAAACCCTTTTTCTTCTCCAAAGCGTTTCAGTTCTTTTCTAGATAGTGTCCAGTGGTTAACTGCTTCCATGTGTACAGCGATAATGTTGGTGTTGGGAGCCGCCTTATGCACCTCATAAACATCTTCTTTCCCCATGACAAGTGACCCCATATCATTCCAAACGTTATCTCCAGCATTCACAACGATAATCTCTGGATTGTGGGATTGGATTTCCTTTTGTACACCTTCAAACCATACTGTATCTCCAGCAATATATAATGTTTTCTCACTGGCATGCTTGAAGACAACACCACACACCTGCCCCATCCTTTCTAACAATTCTTCCCCTCTACCGTGCTCACCTTGTGTTTTAATTAATTGAATACCCTCAAAAAGCGTATCTTCAGCAAGTATTTCTACTTGCTCAAAACCGTCATTTTTAACTTGTATAGCATCCTGTTCGTTCTGCACAAAAACTTTAATATTTTTAGGAAGCATTTCTTTTGCTATATCATCGTAATGATCTTGATGCAAATGAGTCAGTATCACGGCATCGACATCCTTGATGATTTCAGAAACGGACATCGGTAAATCGATGAGAGGGTTTCTTTTATCCTCTCTGATCCCTGCCAAAAATGGAGGATACAGACCTTTATCCGCGAGTAGTGGATCAATCAAGAATTTTTTACCTGCATAATGGACAATAATTGTCGCATTTCGGATTTGTTGAATGAACATATGAAAGAAAATCTCCTTTTGTTTTTCTATTTTGTTTCGCAACAAGGTTCAGTTTATACTAGATGCTACGTTCAATTACACAGATTAAATAAAGTGTATTGACCTTTTCACTTTATTTTTTAAAGGAGATGCGCCAGATTTGGATCAAACAGATAAACGAATTATTGAAGAGCTAAGTCAAAATAGCCGAATAACAATGAAAGAATTAGGGGCAAGAGTTCACCTCACTGGTGCCGCAGCAGCAGCCCGTGTGGAGAAACTAGAAGATACTGGAGTTATAGAGGGGTACAGCATTAAGGTTAATCAAACAAAATTAGGTTGTTTTACGTATGCATTTCTTAACATTTATATAAAAAGCACACACCACCAGCCATTTCTTTCATTTATTCAAGAAAAAAGGGAGCATATCCTCAATAATTATAAGATAAGCGGTGATGGTTGCTATCTGCTAGAATGCAGGTTTCCAAGTAATGAAGCGTTAAACCAATTCTTATTAGATTTAAATAATTACGCTAACTACAAATTATCTATTGTGATTGATAAAACCTTATAAGAAAGAACCTAAACGGCAGTTTTATACAAGGTAGATATTGTTAAAAAGGAAGCCAATTTGCATCCGATGGCTTCCTTTATATTTTATTGATCCATTTCTTCTTACTTTCTCACACTGTAACTTATCATTTCTAAAAAGAATAAGTATCTCCGTCGTTAGGAAACAGAATATCATTAGCTAGTTTCTTCTCTTCGATAAACTCATTCAATTCTGCTCTAGACAGCCCCCAATGATTAACTGCCTCCATGTGAACAACTACAATTTTATGACAATTACGTGCCGAAGACTTTCGTACCTATATTTTTCTCCCTTCAAATTCTGAAGTTCTAATTCAAATCGATTTATTGAGGGAAATAGTTCTCAATCTGATCTAGATCCTCTTTATCTAATTCCCAACCTAGGGCTTTTAAATTATCATCAATATGCTTTTTGTTAACTGCCTTGGGTATGGTAACGATACTTTCCTGCCTTAATATCCAATTCATCGCAACCTGGTATGCTGTTTTATCGTACTTGCTCCCTATGGTATCCAGTATCTTTCTTTCCAGTGAACCAACTTGAGGAAAACCTTTCATACCAAATTTATGTGGCGCAAAACCAAAGGGTGAATATCCCATTATTGTTATGCCATTGTCTTTGGAAAACGGTAAAATATCCTTCTCTATTCTTCTATCATGTAAATGGTAAGCTAATTGATTACAAACTAACGGGATGCTGCCTAAATGGGATTGGGCCTCTTGCATTAATTGGATAGTAAAGTTACTTACACCTATATATCTGACAATACCCTTATTAACTAGTTCGACCATAGCTTCCATCGTCTCCGCAACATCATAGTGCTGGCTTGGCCAATGCTGTAAATACAAATCAATATAGTCTGTTTTCAAGCGGTCTAAGCTTGCTTCTGCTGCTCCAAGAACACCTTTGTAAGAACAATTATTCGCTGATATTTTAGTGACTAGGAATACGTCGCTTCTGATATCATGGATTGCTTGTCCAACAATTTTCTCAGCTCCTCCATTGCCATATTCTTCAGCAGTATCTATTAAATTAAGTCCATTTCTAATACCATAACGCAATGCCTCTACTTCATCTTTTTCTTTCCTCCTATCTTCACCATATTTCCATGTCCCCTGACCAATAACCGGGATATCTACTCCCGTATTACCTAACTTACGATACTGCATCTAGTAGTCCTCCCCTTTCACCCTCACAAAAAAGAAGTGGTATGTACTATCAGGTAGTCTTGTTCTGGGATTAGCGCTTGGTATTTGGTTTGTTTTAAGTTCTGATATTTTACTAGGATGGCCATCTCCTTCTAAGCAACAGGAATATTACAGAGGTACTATTGTAAAAATCGTTGAGGAAAATTCCACAATCGAAGGAGATAAAGTACTTCATTCTATACAACTCGATACCGGAGATGTGTTAACAGTAACTAGAAATACAATGTTTTTTCACCAGTCAAGTGATGTCAAACAAGCAGAATCCGATTTTGATATAATACAAGAAGGTGTTGAAGTCGAAGCATGGAGTAGACAAGTCAATAATCATATGTTTGAAGCATTTGAAATAACAGTGATATAGAAGATCAATAAAAAACGAAACTTAATAACCTACATCAATGTGTTGAAATGGGGCCTGAAGTAATGTCTTCACCTAAACTTAAAGCAAAGTTGATCTATCTAGGTATAATCGTAATTGTTTTTATATTTTGTTCTAACTTATTCTTTTATAAGAGCACAACTTCCGCTATTGTTACTCTAAATTCTGTAAAAGACAATTCACTCAACGTTTTACTTGGAGATTCGATCACTACTGTCGATATTAAAGTTCCTGAAATCGTAAGCGGTCTTTTAATAGAGGGAGATCAATATTTCATAGGTTATGATACTTATCCTGTCTGGGGATCAAAGCTAACTAAGATTGAGCCATTACCGTAACACGAAAACTGGTAACTCTGCAATTTCAGATCGATAAGGGGCGGAATTTACCGAGCCTTTTTCCCCGTTCACACAACTATCCGCCCGTTAATTTACCAACAATAGCATATTGTTTAGTCATCACAATCGTTATATCAGTCCTTAAGTCTTTCTATCTGACCAGCAATAATTTGCGGGGGATCGGACTGCATTACAGTATATTCACCTTTGTCATTCGTTTTTGGGGTTACATTGACTTTTTCACCTATCTCAAGCTCGTTATAGAGCTGGGTATCCTCGACAATATAATTGATTAATTCGATATTATTCTTTTTGAGCTCAGCAAAGGTCTTACTTTCAGAATCCTTCTGTGTAATATTCTTCGCTACTAAGATACTTTGGTCTTCCTTCGAAATAATATAATCCCCCATAGTGGCTTCGGGCGACGCATTGCAACCGCTAAATATACATATGGCAAGTGCTAAGGCTACTCCTATAACTAACTTTCTCATTATTTCAACTCCTTCGCGTAAAATCCTCTACTTTGTTAGACGAAGATGGAATAGATTTGTTACGGAAACTACCCTTACGATTAACGAAAAATAGAGCTGCTGCCAACCGGCAAACTGCTCTATCCTGTTATTGCACTACTATTCTATTTGTAAAAGATTCATAAATAAGTGGATATATTGCTCTTTAACAGCTAAACATGCCTTTGAAGCTTGATACTACATTCTGAGGTTGTCGTGGTGACATACTCCATGTAATTCACAGAGCCGTTAAAGTTTAAATAAGCTTCATAACGCATGCGGATCGCAGGTAAAGTAATGAAATCTAGAACATTTTCCTTTGGAACCCACCTGCAATCGCTCGTTTCATTAGAAGTAGCTAACTCTCCACCCACGGCTTTGCACACAAAATCAAACATAACCTTCGTAGGAACATCAGTCACACCGTCATACCATTTATGGATTGCTGTATTAGAAACAATGTTAACTATATGGCTAACCGTGGCGTCAATTCCACTTTCCTCTTTGATTTCACGAATCACGCCATCTATCAGATTTTCTCCAACTTCCGTTATCCCACCAGGATACACCCAACCATCGTCATGGGCTTTTACTAAGAGGATATTTCCATTTCCATCTTCTACAATTCCGCCAGCCGATACAATATGTGTCGGAAACGCCATTTAAAGACCTCCTAATACCGTAAGTTGTATATTTATTACACAAACTTCCTGTATTCTCCTTCTTTCGCGAATTTGAACTGTTCCTTTCCAACTCACCTATCGCTTTCTAAAGGAGTTCCTGCACCACTCACTTCATTTGGGGATTCAGCACGTTCTATTTCTTCTGCCCAAAATAATAGTTCTTCATCGTTCCCATGGCTACCAATACATTGAAAACCTAATGGCATTCCGTCAACTTTCATTATCGGTATGCTGATCGTTGGAAGTCCTGCGTAAGACCAGATCGCTGTCATTCCTGCCCAACCCGTTTTTTCGTAACCTTTCGGCGCTACTCCACCTTGCGCTGGTGTAACCCACAAATCGATACCTTCTTTTCTTTTGGTCTTTTCAAGCTCCATTCTAAGTTTCATTTGTCCATTACGGAGTTGTTCTAACTCCTCTACTGGTATAGCTTGCCCGCTTGTAATTGCCGCTTTTACTAAAGAACCATACAGATTCTCATACTGACGGAACCACGTTTCGTGAACCTGCGCCATTTCACCTTGTACCATTCTAACCATGGCATCGCCTAATATTAAATCTTCATCCCAGGGCATATCGACAAAACGAATGGTGTACCCCCTCTTTTCTAGTGTTTTAAGCTGATTTTCAAAAGCACTTTTAACATCATCGAACATAAGATTCATAAAAGTACCCTTTGGAACGCCAAGAACAGGTCTTTTATCTGATTGAAAGGAGCGCCAGTTAGGAATGAAATGAGAACTTGCATAGATCATGCTGTTGGTATCCTGTGTGAAAAATCCGATGGTATCGAATGAGGGAGATAATAAGATAACTCCATCAAGCGTAATACGTGCATAACTTGGTTTAAATCCAACTACACCACAAAATGATGCAGGAGCAATTACCGAACGGAGGGTCTGGGTTCCGACCGCTATTGGACATATACCAGAGGCAACGGACGCAGCAGACCCAGCGCTTGAGCCGCCAGCTGTGTGTTCCATGTTATTAGGATTACGTGTAGGGATTATGCTATGGTAAGCAAATTCTTCGGTAATGGTTTTCCCTGCGAATATCGCACCCATTGATCGAAGATTCGAGATAAAGGACCCTTCCTTGGTGGTCAAAACGTTAATGGGAAGCTCGGAACCGGCCCTAGTTGGAAATCCATTAACATGAATTAAATCTTTAATAGCGAAAGGGACACCGAAAAATGGTGGTTTTTCATCGGGAAACTTTTCTAATAAACTACTGAAATCTCTTTTTAATCGATTATTTAGATCATCTTCAGGAATAAAAGCTTTTACATAGGATTCAATAGTAGAGTAGCGTTCATAAAAATTTGTTGAATAATCTGTTAATGAAACTTTAGTTCTCTCCGCTAATGTTGCTCTATTAAGAAACATTCATATATCCCCCAAAAATGATGTAGGTTCACGAGTTCGATATTACATTGATATTTCATTGAGCTATCCCCTTAGTTAGGGTAACATTTCGCTGAAATTATAAATGCTCCAAAAAATTTTCTGCGGTTACATTCCACTGTCCATTTGAATATTCCAATTTATGAATGCCTGTATTGGAAGTTGGGAAAGATTTGTTCTTATTTGTCCATCCCAGACCTTTTAAAATATGGTAGACGACATTAATCACTCCGCCATGAGTAACAATAAATACGTTTTCAAGATGATTATTAGTTAATTGCTCCTCACATAACCTTTTAAATGTTTCTTTAATCCGCAGATAATACTCCTTAGGACTCTCACCTTCAGGATACCTCTCTTCCATTTGTAAACTTGAGAAATATAGCCCTGGGAATCGTTCATTGACGATTTCGTTAGGCATTCCCGCAATTACACCATTATTCGTTTCTCTCCACTCGCTGTTACTTTCAACGGATAAATTCAAATTTTTTGCGATCTCATTCGCTGTATCAAGCGCCCGCTGTAAGTCGCTACTCACGATACGATGTACTTGATATGAACTCTGGTTATTCTTAAGATAAGAACCTAACTTTTCTGATTGCCGATAGCCTTCAACATTAAGTCCTCTTTGACTCCAGCCTCCGCGATATCCTTCATCGTCTGCCCCATGTCTCACAAAATAAATAGTCATATGCTTCCCCCTAGGATTCACACTGTTTACTTGTTCCGATGGCAATTTCCATAAAAATCGACTCATAACAATATTAACGTATATTGGAATATAGTTACCTATTTACAACAAGCAAGTAATTCTAAATAAGCAGGATGTCTTTGAATGAATAGAGTTGTAGACAGAGTTGTGGATTAATTCGAAGAAAATAGGTAAGTGAGGTTAATATGTACGATTCCCTACTTCCATTGCCGCCAGTTCCTGAGGGAAAATATCTTCCGGAGGTACCATACGCTTCGGGAGGGTCCTACCCGACATAATCTCTTGGGTAGCCTGCATCAATAAAGGACCAAGGAGTGGATTGCATTCAACGACTGCATTAATATTTCCAGCAATCATTTGTTCAAAGGCCCGCCGCGTCCCATCAACAGAAATAATAATAATATCTGTGCCTGGTTTCAGCCCAGCTTCCTCAATCGCTTTTACTGCGCCAATAGCCATGTCATCATTATGGGAAAATAGCACCTGCGGCCATTCATCGTCAGGGAGACTTAGAAATTCCCGCATGACTTTATATCCCCCTGCCATAGTAAAATCTGCAGATTGGGTCAGCGTGATATCAAAGGTATTCTGCCCCTTGATCATTTTCCGAAACCCTCGTCCACGGTCAATCGAAGGAGTGGATCCAATCGTACCCTGCAGTTCGGCAATTTTTATTCGTCCTGAATGGTTACTCATTTTGTCCAGCATATATTTAGCGGCCTTTACTCCTTCTTCAAAAAAATCGGAACCAATGCAGGTAACATATAGCGAGTGGTCTTTCACATTAACAGCGCGATCAAGAATGATGACAGGAATACCTGCCTGTTTGGCTTCCTGAAGAATATCATCCCAACCGGTCTGCACGACAGGCGCGATCGCGATAACATCTACTTTGCTCTCTATAAACGAACGGATTGCTTCCACTTGGTTTTGTTGGGATTGCTGAGCATTTTTCATAATCAAAGTAATGCCAGCCTCAAGGGCTGCCGCTTTTATAGAATTCGTATTTGCAGCTCTCCAGGCACTCTCTGAACCTAACTGGGAGAAACCGAGTACAATCGTTTTGGCTGCAGGCAGCTCCACAGATGGAATATTGATATTTAGCGGAATTTCTGCTGGCATAACCGAAGGCTGGGCGATCCTCTCTCCTGTTCCAAAACAACCCGTTAACAACAAAAACACTAGGCAAATCAACCATTTCACCACGTATACTATATCCCCCCTTTAACCAATGATAGCGATTACATAAAACCACAAAAAAACACCGGATAACCAGAGCTGGATCAGTGCTGGATTCCCGATGTTAATTGTATCAACATTTCTAGAGTTAGGACAGCTTTTACTGCTTTAAAACAGAGCGTCTTTCACTAAGTATTCGCTGAAACAGAATAAAGATGAAAAGAAGCAAGCCGATCACGATTTTTGTCCACCATGAGCTGAGCGTGCCATCAAAGCTAATCAGGGTTTGGATTACTCCCTGAATCAGGACACCAAAAAAGGTTCCAAGGACATAACCGACCCCTCCGGTAAGTAAAGTTCCACCAATTACGACTGCAGCAATCGTGTCCAGCTCAAAGCCAACTGCATGTAGCCCATATCCCGACAACATATAGAACGTAAATACAACACCGGCTAATGCGGAACAGAATCCGCTAAACGTGTAGACCAGTACTTTGGTTCGCGCTACCGGAAGCCCCATGAGGAGCGCCGATTGCTCGTTCCCTCCAAGAGCGTACACATTGCGGCCAAACCGAGTATAGTGTGCGATAAAGATCGCAGCGGCTGTGACAATCAAAGCAATAATAGCGCTAATAGTAATAAAGCTTCCTCCTGGGAGCGTGATCTTCGTCTGAGCAACAGCGGTATAGAAAGCATTATCAATCGTTATCGTATCAATACTGATCACATAGCATAATCCACGAGCCAAGAACATTCCTGCTAAAGTCACGATAAAAGGTTGAATTTTAAAATAATGGATTATGGCTCCCATTCCGGAACCGAATAGGGCACCCATAACCAGTACTAGCGGAATAACGATTGCTGGAGACCACCCCTGCTGCTGAATCAAGCTCGCTGACACCATTGTCGTGAGCGCAATCATCGAACCGACAGACAAATCAATGCCACCCGAGAGGATGACAAAGGACATACCAACAGCAGTGATCAACAGAAAAGCGTTATCTACGAAAAGATTCAACAGCACTTGAAGAGAGAAAAAACCAGTATAAAGAAAAGAACCTATAGCAAACATGACTAGAAACAGCGTTATCGTTACAATAATGGGAATGTACTTGCTTTTAAGATACATGGCGTGAAATCTCCTTCTCTCCTGGATAATGCCGTGTTCTCCAGCGCAAGGCGATGGCGGATCGGAAAGCAGTTGACTGGACCAAACAGACCATAAGAACTACGAAAGCTTTGACAACTAACGTAATCTCCGGCGGAACGCCAATCATGTAGATCGTTGTAGTCAGCGTTTGGATAATCAAGGCGCCTACAACCGTTCCGAGCAAATAGAATCGTCCTCCGTTAAGTGAAGTTCCGCCGATTACGACTGCGAGAATTGCATCGAGCTCATACCATAGTCCAGCGTTATTGCCATCCGCGCTAGATACGTTCGAACTTAACAGCAATCCGGCTATGCCAGCGCACAATCCGCAAAACATATAAACAGATATGATAACCGAGTGGGCTCGAATACCAGACATTAGGCTAGCTACCGGGTTACAGCCCACCGATTCAATGAACAGCCCCAGTGCTGTCTTACGTGTGAGCAGTGCTGCTATTACGAGAACAGCCGCAACTACAAAGATGGAGAACGGTAAAGTAGCAAGGGAACCGGAACCGATGTAAGAGAATTTTTCACTAGTGACGGTGATAATCTGCCCTCCCGTAATGAGTTGAGCTATTCCCCGTCCGGCCACCATAAGAATCAAAGTGGCAATGATCGGCTGAATTCCAGCAGCGGATACCAGTACCCCATTCCAGATACCAAGAATAAGAGATAGTGCCACTGACAGTAGTACCGACAACAGGATCAAGGAGAGCATATTCTGATCCGAAGCTTTACTGATAGTAAGACAGGAAATAGCTCCCGATATCGCCACGATTGATCCGACGGACAAATCAATCCCTCTTGTAGCCACTACAAGAGTCATCCCAATCGCTACCAGAATCAAAGGGGCCCCAAAGTTGAGAATATCGATCAGACTACCGTATAAATGTCCGTTTTGCAGTGTAATTGAGAAGAAATCAGGAGAATAAATAAAATTAAATAACATCAGTGCAGCCAGTACGCACAGTGGCCAGAATAAATGATGCTTATAAATGGTTTTCATATGATCTCAACTCCCTGCAATCGCCTGCATGATTGTATGCTGGTTCATATCCTTATTTGAAATTTCCGTTACTACATGGCGGTCACGCAGCACGGCGATTTTATCGCTGACGCGTATTACCTCTTCCAGCTCTGCAGAAATAAATACAAAAGACATTCCCTCACGTGAAAGTGACAATACCAGCTTCTGAATTTCCGCTTTTGCACCGATATCAATACCGCGGGTCGGTTCGTCCAGTATTAACAAATTCGGCTCCGTCAAAAGCCATCTGGCGAGTAATACCTTTTGCTGATTCCCTCCGCTTAAATTCTTGATCAGATGATCAGGATTGGGAGGATTAATATTTAGAATGCGGATATATTCATCCACAATTTCGTCCTGTCGCTTGCGGGATATTGTCTTGAACCAGCCCTGTTTGGCCTGCAAAGCCAAAACAATGTTTTCCCGGATCGTAAGGTCTCCGATAATGCCTTCCGTCTTTCGATTTTCTGAACAAAAGGCAATCTGCCGATGAATCGCATCACGCGGTGAATGTATGCTTTCTCCTCCATCAGCAAACTTCAGCTTGCCGGTATCGGCCTTATCCGCTCCGAACAATAACCGTGCTGCTTCGGTGCGGCCAGAACCCAAAAGACCTGCAAGGCCAACTACTTCTCCCTTATTGATCGTCAGATTAAATGGCTCAATTGCTCCCTTTCGACCAAGACCTTCAGCTTTGAGGAGCTCCTCGCTTGGTTTATCTTTATTCGTTCCTGACAGAACAGGCAGCTCTTCCAACAAATTCAGTTCCTTGCCGATCATCTTCAAAACAAGATCAAGCCTAGTTAAATCTTCCGCCAGATATTCACCTACAAATCCACCATTCCTAAGAATAGTCACCCGATCCGAAATCTCATACATCTGATCCAAAAAATGAGTGACAAAAAGAATGGCAAGGCCGTCACTTTTCAACTTTCTCAATACAAGGAATAATTGCTCAACCTCATTTTTATCCAAACTCGAGGTTGGTTCGTCCAGAATCAGAACCTTCGCAGAAATATTTAAAGCTCTGGCAATCGCAATCAGCTGCTGAACAGCCACAGAATACATGTATAGAGGCTGATCTACATCTATATCCAGATTCAAGCGATCCTTCAGTAGCTCTTCTGCCCTTCGGTTCATTTCTTTCCAAAAAATTCGGCCTAGTTTACGCGGTTCTCTCCCAATAAAAATGTTCTCAGCCACTGTCAGATTGGGACATAGATTGACTTCCTGGTACACCGTACTGATTCCGGCCGCCTGTGATTCTAACGGACTGTGAATATTTATCGGGTTACCTTCCATCTCAACAGTCCCTTCATCGATGGAGTACACCCCGGTCAGTACTTTGATCAACGTGGATTTTCCTGCACCATTCTCACCCATCAGCGCATGAACCTCTCCAGGAAAGAGGCGGAGACTTACATCGGAAAGTGCTTTGACTCCAGGAAAGCGTTTATGTATGTTGGTCATTTGCAATAAGGGTGTTACCTCACTCATATCTTCATCCACTCCTTGGCTTATGAAACTACTACCACTCCGCTGGCTAAGAAGGGGGGCGGAGTGGCGATGTAAACATTTTTTTGAATATGCTAGGTTTAATATTGGCGGTTCGGCAAGGCTTCCTTGGCTTCTTCTGAAGTAAACGTCGTTTCTTCAGTCACAATACGGGCTTCAACCGATTTTCCATCGACAACATCTTGAACCACCTTCATTAACTGAGGTCCGAGCAACGGGTTACACTCCACTATGAAGTTGATTTTCCCTTCGCTGGCAGCCTGCATTCCGTCCTTAACCGCATCAACTGAGATAATTTTAATATCTTCTCCAGGCTTCAACCCGGCAGCTTCAATAGCTTGAATTGCACCAAGCGCCATATCATCGTTATGCGCATATAAAACATCAATATCTTTATGGGCTTTTAGAAAAGCTTGCATAACTTCTTTCCCCTTGGCCCGTGTAAAATCGCCAGTTTGGGAAGCAATAATCTTAAGATTTGGATTGCTGGAGATCACTTCTTTGAATCCTTGCATCCGATCATTTGCAGGAGCAGAACCAGTTGTACCTTGTAGTTCAACGATATTAATATCTTCAGCGGCATCCTTATATTGCTCAGTCAACCATTGACCTGCTTTCCGCCCCTCTTCTACAAAGTCAGAGCCGAGGAACGTCACATACAGCGAAGTATCCTTTGAGTCAACAGCCCGGTCAGTTAGGATAACTGGGATTCCTGCATCCTTGGCTTCTTTAAGTACCGTATCCCACCCGGATTCCACGACCGGTGAGAAAGAAATGACATCCACTTTTTGCTGAATAAATGAACGAAGAGCTTTGATTTGGTTCTCCTGTTTCTGCTGTGCATCCGAGAACTTTAAGGTGTATCCAGCCTCTTTCGCGGAATCCTGAATTGATTTTGTGTTTGCACTGCGCCAGCCGCTTTCTGCTCCTACTTGAGAGAAGCCGAGCGTGATGCTGTTCGTTGATTTTGTTCCGGGATTGCCAGAGTTCTCCTCTGCAGCACCTCCGCCGTTATTACTGCTACAAGCTCCAAGCATCATCATGGACAAGGTTAACGATAACACTAAACTTATTCTTCCAAATCTCTTCATAACTGTTGTTCTCCCCCTCATCAATCACCATTCCTTGGCGTTGGCCTAATTATAAACCGCTTACAAAACAACATGATATGGACTGTCTTTTGCGTTTGTTTCCTATTTTTTGATTTTCATCACAATCTTGTTCTTCATAGTGTAATTTTTTAATTGAAAAGTATAATATTTGGTTGCGCTTTCTTTTTCTGCTTTCGAATAGATCATAGTTGGTATACACTATAAGTTGTTAGAACCATATCCCCTGAGAGGAACAAACTGATGAGGATGAAGCGATGGATTTCGTCAAGCCTAAGGACAAAGCTATTGGCCTTGTTTATTGTCCTCACCACCATACCGCTAATGACGGTGGGAATGATTTCATATCAGAAATCCTACCATTCAGTTGCAAGCCACAGTAAAGCCTCCACTATGCTCCAAGCTGATATGCTAGGGACAAATATTGATAATTTGTTTATAGATACCGAGAGGCTTCTGGAACTAAGCAATAACCCCAAGGTTATCCATTTTCTCCTCTCACAGTCGGAGACTTATAAGGAAGCCAAAGATATTCTTCGTACTTTTTCTCTTTACCGAGACACGTACAAATATGAAAGCGTGCTCAATATTAGCTTGATTAATCTTTATGGAAAAGGGATCAGCGAACGCAGAGGGATTTTTCAGTCCAATACGAATCCCCTGCGGAATCAACATTTTCAGACGCTTGCTGAGAACCCTGATTCCGTGCTGCGAATTCCATCCGCGCAAATGAACAGCCTTGATCAAATCGATGGTTTTACTTATGAAGATCGGGGAGTCATTTCAATTATGGCAGCAGTCAAGCAAAAAATTACCCATGAAGTCATTGGGTTTATTACAGTGGATTTAGACGATTCGTTTATTAAGACGTTCTGCGATCAGGTAAAGATCGGCAAGACGGGATTTTTTTATATTCTTGATCAGCATAACAATCCGATTTTTGTCCCTCCCATAGGGAACGATGACAGGAACATCATTCAAAATACGCCCCTTCCTTTTCCCGATCAGTCCAGTAGAGACGGATATGTACTGCGAACGGGCGGTCAGCCACGATTTATCGTACATACTGCTTCTATTGCTACTGGATGGACGATTATCGGTATCGCTCCACTACAGGAGATCGTTGCCGAAGCTAACAGCATCAGGCAGCTGATCATACTTAGCGTAGTGCTCAGTATCGTATTTGCGATTACTCTTCATTACTTGCTGACCAAGCGACTAACCCGGCCTATCCAGCTTCTTCAGCATAAAATGAGGCTTACTGCAAGCGGTTATCTTGAAGCTAAAGTCAAACCGATTGGAACGGATGAAATCGCGGATCTGGGACAAAGCTTCAACATTATGGTGGAGAAGATAAAAGAACTTTTGGAACAAAGTATACGGAAACAACAGCAGCTGCAAAAAGCAGAACTGCGAACACTACAAGCTCAAATCAATCCCCACTTTTTATACAACACACTTGATTCAATTATCTGGATGGCCGAAGCGGGCAAAAACGATGGTGTAATCCAGTTGGTTAAGGCATTATCTGACCTGTTCCGAATCAGCTTAAACAAAGGTCGGGACTGGGTAATGATTCGCACTGAATTAGCTCATGCCAACAGCTATTTGGTCATTCAACAGATGCGATACCGGGATATTCTTGAATATCGGATCGAAATCGATCCTGAACTTTTAGATTACCCGATTTTAAACATGACTCTTCAGCCACTGATAGAAAATGCCTTGTATCATGGGATTAAAAATAAAAGAGGGAAAGGCCTTATTGTCATTGGAGGTTATTTGGAATTAACGGCCGTTATTCTTACCGTTACGGACAATGGGATAGGAATCCCAACAGACCGACTAGCTTTGTTAAGACAACAGCTCGAACAACCACTCCAGTCTGAGGAAGAAGAACCCGCCGAAGGAGGTTTCGGACTACAGAATGTACATCAACGATTACGACTTTATTTCGGCAGTGAATACGGAGTCGAACTAGAAAGCATCGCTGGTGCCGGTACAACCATTTTTGTACGAATACCTAAGAACAGGGGGAACTGACTATAAAGAAGATCGTACTCGTCGATGATGAAATTTTGATTCGTGAAAGCATCCGGGATTCTATAGATTGGAAGAAGGAAGGTTTCTTATATTCCGGTGATGCTCCTGACGGAGAGTTAGCACTGCCGCTCATTGAAGGACAAGTACCAGATATTCTAATTACAGATATTAAAATGCCTTTTATGAACGGACTCGAACTGGCTTCCGTAGTTAGGCAAAGATTTCCTGACATCAAAATTATCATCTTAAGTGGACATGATGATTTTCATTATGCCCAAACAGCACTTCGGCTTGGCGTCGAGGATTACTGCCTGAAACCAGTCAGCGCCGCGGAACTACTCCAGTTGCTGAATGCTGTCAGTACCAGAATTGATGAAGAAAATAGATTGAAACAGAAGAATATGTATAGTCCTGATAAGCTATATGCCGACCTTTGCGGAGGACTAATTGGCACAGGAGCTGCGATCGAAGCTGCTGCTGAGCTGAATCTGCAGCTTATAGCCCCTTATTATGCTGTCGTTATCTTATCTATTATTCCATCCATCTTGGACGAATCCAATCTTGTAACTTCTAAGATTCAAGCAGCGGAGCTAATTGTTACGAATACACTGATTGAATACCCTGAAATTTATTACTTTAGGCGCAGCCGTACGGAAACGGTGATCATTCTAAAGGACAGCCTTCCGGATCAAATATCAACCAGAATCGATCTTCTGATTCAAGTACTGGAACAACAAAGTATCCATTTTGGTTTGCAACTGTCCGTAAGCTGCGGAAGCGTCCACGAACGCCTTCAAGGTATACATCTTTCCTTCCAAGAGGCCGAAGATGACCGAATGATAAAGAAGCTATCGAAGCAGAACAAAGCAGCTCTGATTGAGTCCTCGATCGACCAGACACCAGGCAGTGTGCTGCTTGACCGCTACCGCCTAATTGAGTTTCTAAAGGTAGGTAATTCCCAAGAGGCGCCCTCTTTTATTCGTCAGCTTGGGGTTGGCCTTCGTCAGATAAGTTTTCAACAGATGTATGCCTACTACCTGGTCAACGACATTACCCTCGAATTAGTCCAGACCGCAAAGTTAACTTTCCGCACAGAAGGAAATCAAGCAGAAATGATACATGAGTTGCAAAAGGAAATTCGGAAAATTTCAAATGTTGAAGAGTGCCTTGATTATTTACTTCGAGTATATGAACAGCTATGGGTCTGGCGGTCTAAAGGGTCTGACAAGTATGGAGAGTTAATTGAAAAAGTCAAACTCTATATTCGGCAGAATTATCACAATGACCAGCTCTCCCTTCATGAAACTTCAAGACAGATTGGAGTCAGCTCCAGCCATCTCAGTAAGGTCTTCAGCCAAGAAACCGGGCAGACCATGACTGAGTACTTAACCGCCACGCGGATCGGCAAAGCGAAAGTGCTGCTAAAAACAACCCGCTACAAAACCTTCGAGATTGCTTTTCAAGTAGGTTACAGTGATCAACATTACTTCTCTAACCTGTTCAAGAAGGTGACCGGAATGACACCAATGGAATACCGCAAACACGGCCGTGATGGTGAGTCAGTTGCGACCACTGCGAAAGAAGGAGATCGCTTGTGAATTTCCGATTCAAAGCCGTTCCGACGCTGACGTTACTGCTCGGAATCACATTTATTCTCTGTGGATGTATGGAGACTCGAACTACAATGGACACTTGGAATCAGAATGAAGAGGTTCTTTCGCTCCCTTCAAAAGACGTTCCCGAGCTAACCTTTGGCATCATCTATCCTATGGTAAACGACACATACGAGATGATAACGGAAAATGCGGAAGCCTCAGCCAGTGATCATAACATTAAACTGATCGTTCAAGCGCCAGATGAAGCAAACTTAGAGCAACAGATTCGAATCATGGAGATGATGATCAAGCAGGAGGTTGATGGCATAGCTATTATCCCGGTTGACTCCGAAGCTCTAATTGACGTCATCAACAAAGCGGTGTCCAGCGGAATCATTGTGATATGCTTCGAGTCGGACTCTCCGTCCAGTAAGCGGAATGTATTTATCGGTGCGGATAACTATAAGACAGGTGCGATAATTGCCCAAACCGTAGACAATTTGCTTGGCGGCAAAGGCATGGTCCTGGTCCAGTCTGGCATGCCGCAAATGCTTGGATTAACTCAGCGGCTAAAAGGTCTTCAGGATTATTTGGAAGAGTATACCGAAATAGACGTGCTCGAAGTTCGCCATAACCATGCCAGCGAAGAAAAAGCCATCCAGCAGTTAGAAGAAATGATATCGGCTCACCCGCACTTCAGTGCGCTGATCAACCTGGACTTCGTTTCAAGTTCAAGTTCGGTTCTAGTCTGGAAAGCCAAAGGGCTAAAAAGATATAATGTCGCGCTCGGTCTTACTCCCTATGTCAATCAATCCCTCGAAAACGGCCAAATTACCCGCATCATCTCCCAAAATGAGCAGAACTGGGGCCAAGCGATCATTAACACCTTGCGCAGTCTATCACAAGATAAAACATTACCAGAATTTATTAATACAGAAATCACAGAAATTGATAAGTAAACATAATAACAAAGGCAAAGGGCATTCCCTAACTGGGATTGCCCTTTGCCTTTGTTTATAGATTTTACTTTATAACTTGATTACATCACTCTAAAACAACTCTGACTTTTTCATCAGTTCATGAGTCAATTTTGCCACTTCAGCGCGGGTAATATACGCTTTGGGAGCTAGAACCCGTGCGCTTCTTCCGGAGACAATGCCTGCCTGTAAGCTATCTGCCACACCCGATTTTGCCCAGCTAGAGATGCGGTTTGCATCTTCATAACTGCTTAGTATCTCTTCCACTGTCCGTTCTGCCAACGTTCTCTTAAGCTCAGTAATTTCCATCGCTTGAGCAATAATGTGCATGGCTTGTTCCCGTGTAATCTTCTCGTTAGGCCGGAAAGTGTCATCTTCGTACCCAGTGATAAGGCCGTATGTTTGTGCCGTGTTCACATGTTCAGCGAACCAATCCGTTGTCTTTACGTCCGTGAACGCAAGTTCTCCTTGCTCTGATCGAAGTCCAAGCGCCCGTACTAGCAGTGCAGTAAATTCAGCACGAGTGATTTCCGTATTTGGATGAAATAAACCGCTTCCCGTTCCGTCAATAATCATCCGAGAGCCGAGATTGTTGACGCTATCCTTTGCCCAGTGCGAGGTCAGATCCGTAAATTCTACCGAGTTCGTGACCACTGCATAGGTGCCGCCAGTCAAGCTGCGAATTTTCGCGTAACGTTTTCCATTCTCTGTAACGATTTGAGTCGGCACCTGATAAACTGTACCCTTTGGTTCGATCACAATACCGGTGAATAGCTGATTAGCTGATGAATTATCCGAAAGTGGAATCATTCTCTCCACATATCCATTAAGTGGAGTGACTTCTGTAACGTTATTTCCTTGTATCGTTGTAATTTTAAAGTCGAGCAGATCCGAGCTAAGCCTAAAGCCTTTTACCTCTGCTGCCTGTTCTGCAACCTTGGTCATTGATGTTGCTGGAACAGCAATCTCGATTTGAATCATCGTCTTTGTGCTCGTTCCATCCCCTGATGACGCCAAGGTATTCAAACTGATTTTGGAAGCAGGAACCTTGAAGATCCCAAGGTCGGTCCGTAGTTCGATTACGATCTTCTTATCCTGAAGGGCTTTTAGAACATCCTTGTTAAATTGAGTAATTACACGCTCTGAGCTTGCCTTAACCGTAACGGCAATCACATCGGCCTCATTCGCTGAAGAGAGCCAAGTTTCCAGCTTTTTCTGATCAAGTTCAATTGTCGTTATTTTTTGGTCTTGCTGCGTAGTCGTGCCGATCGTACCCAAGTCCACTTCTTTGTCGCCAACTTTTATTTCTGCATCATTCTTACCGACAGGTAATGCTGCCTGTGGCGCTGTTGGAGTCAAAGGTCTATCCGATGGCTCTGGTGTAGATGGGGTAGGACCCGGAACAGTCGGCGTACCGCTTCCTTCGTCTTCGGTGCTTACCTTAATTGTAATATGAGTAGTAATCTCTTTGCCGCCAGCGGTAACGGTTAAAGTCAACGTGCCATTGCCAGCTGAGATTCCCTTTACATTTACCGTCTCTTTATCACTGTCACCTGTAATCTCAAGATTATTAAATGCTTCCCAGCGGTATGTTGGATTTGTCGCATTAACTGGATTCAGCTGAGAATCAAACGTAAGTGAACTGTTCACTTTAACAGATGTAGCTTCTCCTATTATGGAGACAGATTCCAGAGGAATCACTTCCGGTTCGATATCATTCTTCGTAAACTGCCAGTAATCCATTCGAAGGGAATCCTGACCTTTTGTCTTAAACATAAAGAAGATATTGTGAACACCGGTAACCGGTTTGACGTCTGTCTTCAGCGTCTTCCACTGATTCGCGCCGCCCGTTGGCTTCACATCAAGCGTACCAATGACATCACCGACGGGACTGTCCTGTCGTATTTCAATTGTCCCCCCAGTGGTTGTTGCTACGCTAGCTTCAAAAACACCTGGTCCACTCGTACCGAAGTCTGCGTTTGCAATAGCAAGCCAATCTCCATCATTTACATCCGTTATATTAAGGTTGATGCTGTCCACCATGTTTCCAGGCTGTAAGGACTTCTCCGTCATAATCCCGGCCTGCCATGCCATCGTTTCTGCCTCGGTGCGCTGGTAAGGATTTAGAGCAGCTAACTGTTCCACTCCTTCCATATCTCCCTTGATCGGTTTAATAAATCCATTCTCATAAAACTCCACTTTATTGATATGTGTAGAGCGATATCCTTTTGCTTTATCCATCGCCTTAGCAAGGGTTTGGGCGTGATAGGCAACAAACCACTGATCTTTAAATTCGAAAATGGCATGGTGATTGTTTCCCCCAACATCGAAAAACACGTTTGGATTTTGCAAAATGGTTCCGACGTAAGTAAATGGTCCCATCGGATGATCGCTGACCATGTACGCTATTTCTCCTTTCGGCGGCGAACCTTCCGGATGTGTGCCGGCGAAATTGGAGCAATAAGAATAATAGTACTTACCGTTATATTTGTGAATTCCGGAATCTTCAAAAAGATAAGGAGCATCTATGAGTTTTGCTGACCCTACTGTGCTTATCATATCGTCACCCAATTGAATTACTCTGCCGCTCTTCGGATGAGCAATTTGCTCTTCAGTCGGATTACTCCCACCGGGAAGTCCACCACCGAAATACAGATAACCCGTTCCATCGTCATCCACCAGAACAGCCGGGTCAAACATCCACACTACCCCGTTTGTTCCTGGAACACTGCTATTAATAAATGATTTCCCCAGCGGATCAGTCCATGGCCCGATTGGACTATCGGCGGTAAGGACACCAATGCTGGAAGCATTATTAGCAAAGTACAAGAAAAACTTATCCTTTCCTTCAATTACCTTATGGGCAATAGCAGGAGCCCAAGAGTTATTAGCCCATTTCGCAGCGCCATTCGGACCTGCTACGGGAATCTCTCCATGATCGGTCCAGTTAACCATATCATCTGATGAGATGACACTGATTGTGTTGATCTTGGAATAACTATTATCTTTCAGGTTTCCATTTGCATCATATTCAAAAGCATCGCTTGTCATATAAACATATACTCTATCGTTATAGACAAGCGCATATGGATCTGCGCCGAATTTATGACTGACTAGCGGATTCGCATATCCAGGTACTTTGGCAAGAGCTTTTGTGTCCAAAGCCTTCAAATCAATAGTAGCCACTGCTTCACTCACGTTGTAAACCACATTGCCGCCTTCTGTTTTGATATAATCCGTTCGGATTTTAACCGCTTGATCCTTTGGAACAAAATCTTTCATTTTCAGTTTAATCGTAGCGAACAGATCAGATGAGGTATTCGTAAAATTCACGTTACTGCCGGATACTTTCAGTTCCAGTCTGCGGTCAGCAAATGAGTAGGATGGTGTACCACTAATATTGTCTGTATGAAATGATACTTCGGTTACGGATACAAAATCAGGAATATCGAAGGAAGCAGAGATTCCATTATAGGTTCCGTCAGGCAATGCCTCCATTTTTACCGGAACTTCGAATTCTATATTCGGAACGCCTAGAACGTCCGAGACATCATCCAGACTCGCTGTAAGAATGGGAGCTGACTCCCCTGTTCCTGTCATCTTGTTGTCTACTCTAAAATAGTCGAAGTCGACGTATCCGCCTACCGTTTTAGTAGCGTAATTAAATAATGCATAACGATACCCCATAAAATGAGGCAGGGTATACGACATTTGCAGCTGCTCTCCAATTGCTGTCCAACTTACTCCGTCAAGACTGTAATAGAAATAGGCTTTGTCTGTTTGCTTTTTGAAATCCATATCAATCTTCAGATAAACCCGATCCTCAGCAAGCGGAATGCTGGCAACTTCTTTCGGTTGTTCACCGCTCCCGTTAACCATTACGATCGATTTAGAGGTTCCTGACTTTTTAACACCAACATAACCATAATTTTTTTGGAAAGCGGCAAGACCTGCTACATCTCCGTCTTTCATATGATCTGTTTCAATGGCAATGGAACCTGAACTTTCCGGTCCAAACGTTCTTTGTGTCAGTGTATTGCGTGCGTCTAGAATTCCTGTGCTCTTTCTTCCCGTTGTAAGACGTAAGAATCCGGAACGCTGGGTCAACGACCAGTTGTTATTATCTGGATTATGGTTCCACTGCCACGAAAGCCCTAGATTGGAGCCATTATCTTCACTCTCTCCTGGTTTTTGAGTATCCGGAATGGGAGCGGACGAAGCTGTAAATGAGATGTCGTCAACATAGAAGTCCATTAGATCTGTGATTGGGTCCGGGGTTCCGGTCCATGGTGTCTCAATGAAAATAAAAGTGTGGGATAAATCCGCATCTGAAGGGAGCGTATACGTGCCTCGGAGAGTTCCCCACTCCCCTTTCTTCATCGTAGCCGAACCAAGCACCTTGATTCCTTGCCAGCTCGGACCGTTCTGAATATTAAAGTTGAACTGTTTCTGCTCTGGCCCTTCATCGTACCTTACCTTCGCAGAGAAGGAATAAGTGACATTGGTATCCACCTTTCCGGTAATCAACTGCATCGGTCCGTCTCCAGTCGCCTTGCGTCCGGTCGTCTTCAACGCTGAAACACCGCTGTTATATACATCATTAGTAACAGATACAGATGCTGCGCCATTAGCGGTCCAAGGTTCGATACCGCTTTCAATATCGCTATTGATAATAAGCTCCGAGACCGAGGTATCTGCAAAAGAAATGTCATCGACATAGAAGTCCATCAGATCTGTGTTTAGATCCGGAGTCGCGGTCCATGGTGTCTCAATAAAAATAAAGGTATGAGATAAATCGGCATCCGCAGGAAGCGTGTACGTACCTTGGACCGTTCCCCACTCTCCTTTGTTGATCACAGCCGAACCAAGCACCTTAATTCCTTGCCAGCTCGGACCGTTCTGTATGTTGAAGTTGAACTGTTTCTGCTCTGGCCCTTCATCATACCTTACCTTCGCAGAGAAGGAGTACGTGACATTCGTATTTACTTTACCCGTTATTACCTGCATTGGACCATCTCCAGTCGCTGTCCGCCCCGTCGTTTTCAGAGCTGATGCGCCGCTGCCATAAACATCATTAGTAACGGATACGGAGGCTGTGCCGTTCCCAGTCCAAGGTTCAACACCACTCTCGATTCCACCGTTAACTAACAGTTCCCTCCCAGAAGATCCTCCAGCCGTCGCAAGAAAATCTGCTTCCGAGAGTTCTGAAGATAATTCTAGTGTGTCGCTGTCTTCAAAAGTATATGGGAGACCTGATCGTGCTGAGCGATTATAGAACTCATCAGAACTTACGATATTGGATTCCCCTTTATGTAATGGAAGAGAAATTTCAGCAGGGACTTTGCCATTGACACCAAATACCGGCCAGTCATTTTCCCATGTGACGGGAACTAAGTAAGGAATACGTCCGACGGAACCACGGTCACCAAAAAGAAAGGCATACCAATCTCCTGAAACCGTATCGATCAGTCCACCTTGAGCAATGCCCTCATCTTTCAGTACAACTTTTCCTTCATAGGGGCCGTCAATAGTGTCAGAGCGGAACACCAATTGTGTTCGCATGCCGCCGCTCGGCCAAGTAATTAGAGAAATATAATATTTCCCATTTATTTTTTGGATATGGGCACCCTCAGCTTGAAGTCCCACATTCGGTCCTGCAACTAGACTCGAATCCTTAATGATAATTTTATTCATTCCGTCTTCTTTCACCGCAGTGGCGTCCGAATTCAGCTCGACAATACGAATATCGCCGCCTCCATATACGAGATATACTCGTCCATCGTCATCAAAATGAAGGGACATATCGTGATAAAAAGGGAGCGTTGAGTGTGTCCATGGTCCATTTTCGATATCCGTCGTTTGATAAATATATGTCTTTCCTGTTGTACTGGAAGAAAACACTACATAATATTTACCGTTATGGTACCTGAGACTGCTAGCCCAGGAGCCTTTTCCATACTCATTTTCATTATTACTCAATCTTTGATTATCGGTTTCGTCCAAAATATCATATACATAATTAACAATATCCCAATGTACTAGATCAACCGATTTCATAATCGGAACGCCTGGATTCATATGCATCGTCGTACTGGTCATATAATAGGCATCACCCACACGAATGACATCGGGATCAGGCACATCAGCCCAAATAATTGGGTTATTCGCACTTCCCAGTTCTTTGGGCTGTTCCTCTGCAAATATGAGCCCAGCCGGCATCAAATTCAAAAGTAATGCAGCCGTTGTAAGAATCGAAATTAGCTTCTTTTTCCCCACTATACTGATTCTCCTTTAATAATAAAAATAATAATAAATAAAGCGCTTTCTAAAATGATGAAAAAGTGTAGCCGAGCTCGATATTATCCGATTGCCTCCCTTCTGGTTACTGTTGTTATAACTACTTTGTTTAAAGTTCGAGTTCATTATATCTTGCCCCTGCAAAAATCACGATGTAATATCTTTTTTAAAAGGTGAATTTTTTTGTTTTTTCAAAACGGAACTGCCGCTTAGCGGACATCTTCGGCGAGCCGTCCACGTTGAACTCTTCAAAATAAGCTACATCCTCTGCATTCCTTCTATTTATACAAAAATACACATACGTTCACGTATACGTAAACGTATGTGTATAATATTCGTGTACTATACTAGTCTCTTTACTTCGCTTCACAGCTATGTAAACCAATTCTGTTACTATCCACTTTTACTTATGCGTTATTCAACAACTTCGGTAGATGTTTGATTGATTCTCTCCATGGGCACTAATCGTTTATGATGAATAAAATAGTAAAATACGATAGAGGCCAGCGCGACAATGCCAGCAACTGTAAACATCGTGCGATAGTTCGTATGGGAACTGATAGAGCCCATTACATAGGATCCAACCCCATATCCCAAATCAAAAAGGAGAAAAAATGTACCATTTGCAGCTCCTGTTCGGTGTGCGGGGGAAAGCTTCATGGCAAGTGCCTGGAAACAAGGAAAGAGTGCCCCAAAACCGATCCCCATAAATACTCCAGATATCAGCACAGTAGTTCCTGAATGTGCATGGCTCAAAAGGAGCAATCCGCCCCCAAATAGAATAATGCCCGGATAATACAAATAATGCTCGCTATACTTGTCAAAAAGTTTACCAACCAATGGCCTAAAAATAACTATCATAATTGCAAAAACAATGAAAAACGTACCAGCTACTTCAGAATGATGAATCTCATTTGTGAAAGGTGCCATAAATCCCGCAATAGGACTATAAGAAAACGCCAGAATAAATCCAACAATCGAGATGGGTAACGCTTTTGTTTCAAAGATGTCTTTGATATGAAATTTATTTGCGGAAGCAAGTTGCTTCTTATCCTCTTTAGAGCGGCTGTTATCTTTTAGTGGAAGTACTAATAGCAAAGATATGAGGGCTATAACACTAATCGCAGCCAGAAGCAGCATCCGGTTTTGATCTTTCCACAGCAATAGGCCTAAAGCAGGCCCAATAACCATGGCTATACTCATAAACATACTAAAGTATCCCATACCTTCTCCTTTTCGAGTGTATGGAATCATCGTAGCTGCTAGTGTATTTGTTGCCGTTGAAGCAACAGCATAGCTCATGCCATGTACAAAACGAATGAATAAGAATAGAGCGATACCTTTTGCACCGAAATAGCCAATACAAGCGAGCGAGAAAATAATCATCCCGATCAGCGCAAGATTCTTTTTACCGAAACGATCTACCCACAGACCGGAAAATGGCCTAATAATAACTCCTCCAATAACGTATATGGTAATCACTAATCCCATTTGCTGTGCATTACCACTTAAACTATCTCGTAAATATAGTGGAAAAGCTGTAGCTGAAACGTAAAAAGTAAGGAACATAAAAAAACTGCTTAAACAAATAATGACGAAATCTTTCGTCCATATCTTCTGTCGTTTTTCCGACATTTCTACCCCATCCTTCTAAGCTGTATGATAATGATATGTAAATTATTATACATACTATTTTTTATCATGTATAATACTAATTATATGATTTATATATTACATTGATGTGATATGGAGGATATGCATGGAATACCTGCAATTAAAGTATTTTCAAGCCGTTGCCCAATATGAAAACATGACGAAGGCGTCCGCAATGTTAAACGTATCTCAGCCATCTCTAAGCAACGCTATTAAACGTTTAGAAAAGAAAATAGGTGTACCCTTATTTGACCGACATGGGAAGCATTTGAAATTAAATCCGTATGGTAAAGTTTACTTAGATAAAATTGAAGAGGCATTTCGTGCATTAGAAGAAGGCGAAACGGAGATTAGAGAAATGGCCGGATTACATCGAGGCCATCTTACGTTATGTATGATGCTTCCTCACATTATGCCAACACTATTAAAGGAGTTTTTGGCGATTTATCCTGATGTCCGCATATCCCAGCGTCAACTAAACTCTACCACGGAAATGAAGATGGAATTAGACAAATCTAATATTGATTTCTGTCTATCCACCTTTCCGATCATCGGTCCCGATATTGAATGGCTGACTTTAGTAGAAGAAGAAATGAGCTTAACCGTTCCGAAGAACCATCGATTAGCTTCAAGAGAAAGCGTTCGTTTGAGTGAAGTGTCTAACGAACCCTTTATTTCTTTGCCTCCTAGAACTAGCTTTCGAGATATTACGGATGAATATTGTCGTCAGGCAGGATTTGAACCTAATGTAGCCTTTGAGCTAGAAGAAACAAGTGCGATCCTAACATTAGTTGAGATGGGGCTTGGTATAACTCTTACTCTTCCTTTATCACTTGGAAACAGGGTTCATAACAAAGATACTGTTCAACTAAAGATTATTGAGCCCATTTGTATAAGAACGTTTGGAATTGCCTGGAACAAAAAACACTATTTATCTCAAGCGGCTGTTCATTTTCTCCAATTTGTTAAACAATACTTCTCCAATTACAAGTAATTCGCTGCGAAAAACCCCCTCCATTCAACAAGATTAATAATAATTTAGCGACGTTTGCAGTGCTCCTGACTGATTTTTGGTCTGGGATTCCCATTGAAGTTCGAAATGATATACAGCAAAAAAAGAGGTCTTATTCAGACCTCTTCCCTTGAAGATAATATATCCTCCTTAGGATGATTTAATGGTCGTTACCGTAGTTCCGTCTTTCTCAATGATGTACTCTATAATTTCGCCACTCCAAAAATGAAACTTCAAAGTCACTTGCCCGTCTTTGATTTCATCAAAAAAAGCTTTTGTTAATTTGATCTCATTTGTCTCGTAGGATGGAACGAATGAGTGTCCAAATTCTTTAAACGAAGTCCAATCCGCTGGCCCTGCATTTCGCCCATCCTCATACAGGGATTCCATCGTAGCCAGCTCATCTCCATTGAATTGTACTGGAATGATCAGTTCATCCGAAGATCCAGACGCCTCACTTAGCTCAGGTACATCGTAGGTAATCATGTTAAGTTTCCAATCGGCTCCTGAGGTGAAATTGATACTGAGCTCTGCTTGCTTCCCATAAGCAGTATCAGACCACTGACCAAGGAAATTGGCTTTTAGAGTGAGTATGTTCTCATGAATTGTGTAATCTTGGTCTTTCATTAGTGTCTTTCCGTTCATATTTACATTTTGAAATTCGTTTCCGTTCGGCTCAAGAGGAATGGATACGTCCTGAACATTCTCTCCCTTCTTCAGATAGACAAGATCAGACATCGCATGGGAGGAACGACCTTTGAAACCAGCTTTGATAACAGCATACAAATCTTCATCAAACCAATTGAACTCCCTGCGGTTAAAGTGTTGACCGTTATCCCATAGCATCGTTGTAAACCCTTTTTGACCGGCATAATCATTTACAAAATCAAAATATTTCAGTTTCTCTCCGTGCTGGATGGTCCCCAAAAACTTGTCAAAGCCCAATAGCCCGAACTCACCTACAATGACCGGAATACCTTCCTTCGTAAACCGCTCATATGTCCGATCAAACGTATCCATGATATCTTTCTGAGCGGCTTCATCAAACTTAGTTGCTCCCGCCATATTGACACTAAAAGGATAAAATCCGTAATAATGAATGGTCGCAATCAGATTAGGATCGTTATAACTGGTTATTGTCTTGTATAGTTCCTCTAATCTGGCTTCGGAAGCAGAGGCCGTTATACTTGGAATAACTAGCGGGCGCTTTTTATTTTTCCCACTAGAAGTTCGCACGATGTGATGAAATGAATCATTCAATTCACCAAGCATCGTAAAATACCCAGGTTCATCTTTATTCCAATCCTCTGAGAATCGAGGTTCATTAATGCTCTCAAACATTAACTTGCTGGGATGATCTTTGAAATGATCTGCTATTTGTGTCCACAAGGCATTGAATCGCTCTAATACTTCATCATGATTCGTATCCATGTACCTCACCCATTCGCTGGAGTCGTGATGGATATTAATCATGACATAAAGACCTTCATCCAGTGACCAATCTACAACTTCCTCAATTCTTCTCATAAAATCCGGATCAACCGTATAGTCAGGAGCATCGCCCATACGGTGCTCCCACGTAATTGGAATGCGGATACTGTTGTACCCTTGTTCGGCAATCTCAGCGATCAACTCTTTGGTGGTCAGTGGGTTTCCCCAAGATGTTTCATCACCCGTTGCATCAAACGTATTTCCGAGGTTCCATCCTGGCTGCATTTTTTCTACATAAGTTTGCATTTTACTCTTCTTCTGCTTTTCAGCTGAAAGGATGGGACCCACTACAAAAAGAACGCCTGCTATTAAAACCAAAGACATCAGCATTGCCCATAAAGGAAAACTCTTTTTATTATTCATACCAAGTCCTTTTTTCATATTTTTGACGTATACCATATGATGAATGGATCACGAAGATGTAAGCTGCTATTCGATGGTTCTCTTTACAAAGGTAAAAAAATACATTCCTCTCTCTGTGATATCTGTTAGAACATTGCCTCGAGGATACGATTGAGGGGGAAGCTTACAAAGAGGAGAAGGATCACCTGCTTTCTATTACTGTAATCGCTTTCTTTATCTGTGAGTATAAGCTTAACCCTTCTCTAACTCAATAGCTATAAGAGACATGAATCATATATTTATTAACGAATTATGACCCCGGCTCGATAACTATTTGTTGATCGCATTCATACAAGGAATTGTAGTCGGATAAAGACTTACTATCCCGCTCGTTACTACTTATAAAAGCAACGCGAAAAAAGTCGCCATATAGGCGACTTCTAATGGGACTATCTACTTCTTTCCGGATAACTCCATTGATTCATCGTAACAGCCTTAGAAAATAAAAACACAAATTCAGACTCTCAGCGAGCCACGGAAACCTCTGACACCATAATAAGAATCTGCACCATTGTGGTACACAAAAACAGTGTCGTAGCGACGATCACAAAAGATGGCACCGCCGAGTTGTCTAATATGATCAGGTGTTTTCACCCAGCTCGATGTTTTCGTATCAAATTTTCCAAGTCTCTGCAGCTCCCGGTATTGCTCTTCTGTCAGAATCTCAATCCCCATCTCAACTGCCATATCCATAGCACTATTCTGCGGTTTGTGTTGTTTCCTTGATTCCAAAGCGGCCCGATCGTAACACACACTTCTGCGGCCTTTAGGGCTTTCTGCCGAACAATCACAAAAAAAATATTCCCCCGTCTCTTTATCATAAAGAGTAACATCAGGTTCACCGCCAGTTCTTTCCATTTCAAAAAGTGACCACAGTTTTTCTGCATTCCGTTCCAGTTTTGCTTCTACTGCTGCCCATTCAAGTCCTTCGTGGCGATTCATGTTTTTCTCAAAACGAGTTTTTAATGTTCCGAGTATTTCGTCACGTTGTTCTGGTGACAACTCTTTATTTTCGTTGTTCATGCTGAGCCTCCCATTATATGTTTGGTATGTATTTATTCGGTTAATTTCTGACTGTTTTCGCCAGTAATAATTTTATAATCGACCAAATAATAATTAGCCCCGGCAGTATCGTTCTTAAAGTATAGTTCGACGTTGTCCTCTTTGGGTCCTACTCTACATAAGCTTATAGTTAGCTCGAAGTATTTCCCACCATTCATTGCATCTACATTTACGCTTCTTTTTTCACTCTGATCTCTCATTGCTTCGGGCTGCTGAATATTTGATATCTCTGTACATCCAATCATAACATATTCTGTTTTATAAATACTTTTGAGTGCTCCAGTTATGTTTGAATGAAGCTGTTGCAACAATGCTTCCTCTAGCTGCTTTTCCCTAACATCTGGATTTGAAGCAAACGAAAGAGTTGGAATACTAAAAAGAACACTCATTAAGACGACAAGAAGCACACATTGTTTGATTTTCAAATGAAACATCCTTTTTTAATATACGGTGCTTCATTTATATGAAATTTATACAAGTCATACGTTTATTTCTCACACTGTTTGGAAAGTTAACATACCAAAAAGCAACTGATCGCATTGACCAATTGCTCTGTTTAAATTCTAATCCCCTTGGCGGAATCATCTCTCTAAGGTGATTCGATTGGTGATGGACCCTAAAACACTCTACCCCTCATATGTAAAAAAATATTTAAAATTTTATACATTTGGCTCTATAATTGATATATACTATTTATACGAAAGAAGCAATGTCGGTACTTTTTGCTAAAGAATTTCATTCTACTTCGAAGACAGGTGAACCAAACTGAACATAGAATTATTTAATCAGGCTGTAACTGAGCTGCTAAAACGCTCGGGTAGCCGTGCGCTTGTCCAGATTGAATCCACTTTCCCGGACAATCGCCTCGTTGGTGGCAAATATCACATGAGTAGTCATACCGTGTATTTATATCAAAAAGAAATTATGGAGCAATGCAGAATGTTATTCGGCTCACTCGCTCCCTTACATTCATATATTTCCGTCATTCTAGCTCATGAATTGGGTCATGCTGAGGATGCAGAATTGAAACATCTATCAGGCCTTCTTGATGGGCCTCTCACTGTATCTGAACAAGCCGAAATCCGGCTGCGTATTGAAGAGAATGCTTGGCGTTATGCGGAATTACTACTATGGGACATAGATCCCGTTTTCTTGCATACCATCATTGACGAATCTCTATACAGTTACCATCAAGCTATTGAACCACATATCGCTTAACGATATCCAAGATACAGCCATATAAATAAAAGGTCAGTCTTCCCTTCTTCATAGGTGAGGCCTGGCCTTGTTTTTCTTTGACTGCACATCATGCTTCTACATCCATCCATCCAATTCAATTTACTTCATGATTAGACATAGAATATAACATCTATATCTTTAATTACCCTATCTTCGGGTTTTCAAACATTCTTTAATCCATTTCATATTCAATCAAAGCAAGACTTTCGAAGATTGAATTCCTTGACACATTTACATACTCTAGCTGCTTCATCCGTTGAAGAAAAGCAGGTTTCTGATCTATCATACAATTTTCTATGTTTAGAGACCTGAGTCGCTTGAGTTTCTCTAACTCAATTGGTAGTTCATGGATCGAAGTGTAATTGATCGTTAGCTGCTCCAACTGCTCAAGTTCTCCAATCTCAGGAGGAATACGATTTAAACTGATCTCTTCCTTTGATTTCATCCGCCAAGTGGAATCCGGTCTATCTGAACTAGCACAACTGATTTGCAGTTCTTTTAGGTTCTTTAATTTACCAATGGATCCCGGAATGCTTTCAAGGTCTGCTGTCATGATCCTCAAACTTTCTAACTTACTTAACTCGAACAATCCTTGAGGTAACCGATAAAGATCTTGTTCAAATATTTCTAACCATCGTAACTCTGTAAGTTCGCGGATTCGATCTGGCAGCTTCTTCAGTCTATATCCACTTATATATAGCCGATCTGTTTTTTGCTTAATAGCATCATCCAGCAGACGATTGAAGTCCCGGTGTGCCTCTATTTCTATGAAAAGTCCTGTAATTTGATCCATCAGCTCGATCGCTTCGTTCTCTGACACATTTATCCCGTACATACCCTCATGGACAACGGAATAAAGGTAGTCTTCGCCATCTTTTTTTAAGAAGCACAAGTCTTCTGGTAAATTGGGGAAAATCCAATCCGATAGGCTTCCTGCAAATTTCTTTAATAAGATACCACTTTCATCACATGATTTATAAAAATAGTAGGTTCCCGAACAATAAAAGGCATGGCTGCGATATGCTTCTCTTATTTGTATGACTTCCTCCCTATTGTTGTTTTGTATCACGATTGTTTTCATTAAATAAGGTTTCAATTCTTCCAGTACACTTTGATACTTTTGATTCTCATTAGGCAAATCCCCCATTTTATAACCCAGCACAAAACATTCCGAATTCTGTATTGCTAAATCTATAACTTGCTTATAAGCTTCACCTTTAGGGTCTGTATACATTTTTAACATACTAGTTCTCCCCCTATGAAAATACATATTATTCCTATTATAGATTAGTACCCCCTTCTGTCCAACTAATAATAACTAAATATGAAAATGACACGAAAACAAAGAAAAACCATCCATCTCATTTATGGGATGAATGATTTTCAGGAATTCGTCTACGTTTCGTTATAATGATTTAATAGACTTACTTAAATATCAAAAAATTAATTGTGACCTACTATAAAAAATTAATTGTGACCTACTATTGGGTGTGGTACGTATGGCTCTTCAAGGAACTCAATTTCTTCAGGTGATAATGTAACCGATAAAGATTCTACCGCGACTTCAAGGTGAGATATCTTCGTCGCTCCGATAATAGGAGAAGTTATTGTTTCTTTCTGCAGCAGCCAAGCAAGAGCGATCTGAGTACGGGGAACACCAAGTTTTTCTGCGATAGATGCAACACGCTCTACTACGATTCGATCAGCATCCATAGTTCCATCGTACTTAGACTTTTGAATTTGGTCGGTTTCGGAGCGAAGCGTAGTTTCTGACCAATCACGCGTCAATCTTCCGGATGCGAGCGGGCTATATGGAGTCACCCCAATTTTTTCTTCCTTACAAAGAGGCAGCATCTCCCTCTCTTCTTCACGGTAAATGAGATTAAGATGATTCTGCATGGACACAAATTTCGTCCATCCATTCTTTTCCGCTATATGTAATGCCTTTTGGAACTGCCATGCAAACATCGCAGAAGCACCAATATATCTTGCCTTGCCTGCTTTTACGATATCGTGCAATGCTTCCATCGTTTCTTCAATGGGTGTATTGTAATCCCATCGGTGGATGATATACAGATCTACATAATCCGTTCCCAATCTCTTAAGACTTTTATCTATTTCACTCATGATTGCCTTTCGAGAAAGCCCAGCACCATTTGGACCTTCATGCATGCGGCCCCAAACCTTGGTTGCGAGGACAATTTCATCACGATTTGCGTAATCTTTGAGGGCTTGACCTAGGAATTCTTCACTTTTCCCTAGTGAATACCAATTTGCTGTATCGAAAAAATTAATACCTTTATCCAAGGCTTTTTTTATAATCGTTCGAGAATCTGCCTCATCAAGCACCCATGGATGAACCCAATGCTTTGCATCACCAAAACCCATACATCCAAGACAAAGCTTAGATACATCTAAACCTGTGTTTCCAAGTTTCACATATTCCATTAGAATTCTCCTCTCTTTCATTTGTTTTCAATTCGCACTATCTATCTACCCCTTATTATGCAATAAATGGATGGACAAGTGTTATCCTATTTGTCTCATTTCATTGCCTTATCCTCTCTGTAATATAGGATAGCGTCTATCGGCGATTGAGTGAACTCATGTATTGTTCGGTAACGAAAAACGGTAGCTGGAATAAGAACAGCTACCGTTTTTATTAGGATGAGTTTTCTGTGATCAATAGATTTTCACTTTTCACACTTAGGATGTTCCAATGAGGTTTTGATCTGTATTTGCTTCTATTGGCTCAAATTTTTCCTTTAGTCGCTTTATGTCCGCCTTTGGAGGAAATCCAAACATCCGAGAATATTCACGGCTAAACTGAGATGCACTTTCATAACCAACCCGATACGCAACCTCAGTAGCATCCCCTGACTCCATTAATAAAAGACTCCGGGCTTCTTGTAACCGAAGGTGTTTTTGAAATTGAAGCGGGCTCATGTTAGTGATTTCCTTAAAATGTCTATGGAACGAAGAAGTGCTCATATTAGCAACTTCTGCAAGTTCTTCAATTCGTAAAGGTTGATCATAATGCTGGATAATTTGATCAATTGCTCCTCTGATACGATAAGTGTTACTTCCTTCCATTGCAATTTGTGCAAGCGCCCGCCCATATTGCCCCTGAAGGAGTCGATAGATGATCTCTTTCTTATGAATAGGTGCAAGAAACGGAATATCCCCAGGAGAATCGAGCAATTGAACCAAACGAAGCACGGCATCCAATAACGATAATTCAATCTGACCAACGAACATGGCTCTTGAAGCATTCTCCTTTGTTTTGGAACGAATTTTAGCGTCTTTCAACACCTCTAAAATTTCATTTTGATTAATCTCAAGTTTTAAACTCAAATACGGAACTTCAGGTGAAGCCTTTATTACCTGCCCAATTACCGGAAGATCCATAGAGGTTATCAGGTAATTCGACGGGCCATATTCCAGGCGTTCCTCAGCTAGGTAGATTTCTTTTAACCCTTGAGTAACAAAACAAAAGGAAGGATTAAATACTCTGTAGGCTGGCTCAAGCATCTTATCCGAACGAATAAGGTATAAAGAAGGAATCATCGTCTTTGATACTCCTGGTTGTTTACAATAGCGGTTAATCAGTTTTGTAATGTTTTTTTGTCTGATTTCTATTTCTTCAACCATCGGCCCCTCCTTAATGAGTGTTTTATATGATTATACGCATTCGTTTGTTGAATTGGAATCGTCTTGAGAGGATTAGGCAATGATTTGAGACGAATTAGATATCGGTTCTTTGTTCAGGAATACATAATATAGACATGCCCCAAAGCTATGACTATTAATAATAAGTGAGTTTTTTGAATAAAAAGGAACTTACATTAACCGCACTTTTCACACCTTGTATTCGCTTGCCGTATGGCATGGGGGATAACTCTTTTATCGGTGTAATAAATAAGATCAAATCTATTTATTAATAACTTTCAAAAACCAGGAGGATTTTACATGACGGATTGTCAATCCAAGTGCGACACTTCTTCTTCAAATGATTCGTGAGCAGTTTTCCATCCCAAACATTTCCTTGGTCTGTTGTTAATAAGTTGGAGGGCGTGTTCTAATTCTTCCTCGGTCACC